>NZ_JANNMI010000248.1:0-13158 GCF_031397715.1 Roseateles sp. | reverse complement strand
GCGTCAAGCGCGGCGGGGCCTGCTCACCCACCTCGTCGTCCACCATCACCAGCAGCCGAGCCATGATCAGCACCAGGTCTTCCTGGTTCGTGGTGGCCACGATCTGCAGCGCGGTGTCGTGCGACTGTTGGATGCTGTGGTCGCCCGCCATGAAGGCTGAAAGACTGCGGTGTGCGTGCGGGCCGAGTCGGTCGTAAGCCCAGGCAATGTCAAGCACGAGCTGGTCGGCGCGCGGGGCTTGCAGCGTGGGGGCTGGCATTACATAACCTCCCGCTTCAAGCCCAACTTGACTGCAATACGGTGGCCTATGCCGTACGTGGCTCGATTGATGCCGCGTACGACACAGCTCACGGTGTCGTATGGGTACCGGGCGCACGAGCTGGTGTGGGGCTACGGCAAGCATGATGGCAAGTTGACCAGCAACAAGTACTTGCCCACCCAAGTGATCGACCGGCCGAACCGGCGGTTTCAGTTCAACGTCGACGCCGAACCGCTGCTGATCACCCGCGCCAACATGATGGGCCAGCCCGTCGATCCCTATCAGTTCGTGATCAGCCGGCACATGGCGGACAGCAGCAACCCCCATGGTGTTGCTCTGCTCAGTTCCTGCTTTTGGCCCTGGACCTTCAAGACCGGCGGCTGGCGGTTCTTCGTCAAGTACTGCGAGCGCCATGGCTTGCCTTGGCCGGTGGCTCGCTTTCCGCTGGGCACTACGGATGATGAGCAGGACAAGCTGGCGGCGGCATTGGAGGAGATGCTGGAGGCAAGCTACCTGGTCGCGCCCGAAGGCACCAGCCTGGAGCTGTTGACGCCTAGTTCATCCGGCTCTGGCGTCTTGCCGCAGCAGGCGCTGATCGACCTGGCCAACCGCGAGATGAGCAAGGCGCTGACGGGGCAGGCGATGGTGGCTGAGTTGCAGGGCGTGGGCTCCAGGGCGGCGAGCGAGACCGCGATGAAGCGGCAGAACAGTATCAACGACAGCGACCGCGACATCTCCGCCAACGGCATGGCCAAGATCTTCGAGTGGATCACGCTGTTCAACTACGGCGCGGGCATCGCACCGCCCACTATCGACTTCTTCCAGCACGAGAACGCCGGCAAAGACCGCGCCGAGACTTACCAAATCGCCGCGAACATGGGCGCCAGGCCATCGCGCAAAGGCATGTTGACGGAGCTGGGCATGCCTGAAGCGGAAGACGATGCCGATGCGTTGACGCCGCGAAAAATTGGCGTTAGCGCTGGCGCTACAGCTCGGCCGCAAGATCCGTCCCAGCTCGACATGAGCAGCCTGGCCGGCTTCAGCTTCGCCAAGGCTGCGGGTATGACCGAGGCCGAAGCCACCCAGCTCGCGATCGACGCCGGTGACGCGGCGATTGAAGACCAGATGATTGCGCCCATTGTGGCCATGCTGGCGCAGTTCGAAGCCGACGGCAAAAGTCTTGCTGAGTTTCAGGCGGCGCTGGAAGACATGGTCGGCGTGATGGACGACGAGGGCTTGCGCGAGGTGCTGGACCGGGCGCTGAGCTATTCGATGTTGAGAGGAGCGGCCACGCAGGCCGCTTAGCAATAGAACAGGGCGACGGGTTTGAATGCACTAACACTCAAACCCGCCGCCTCCTCCGTGAATGAACCACGGGATTGGCCAAGACCCTGCCACCTGTACAGGCGGGGCGAGTTTAGTGGAGTTCAAAGTGGCAAGTCCCATCATCCCCTGGATCGGCGGCAAAAGACGTCTCGCCGACCAACTGATCCCCAGGTTTCCCAAGCACTCCTGCTATGTTGAAGTCTTCGCTGGAGGCGCCGCGCTGTACTTCTTACGACCGCCCGCAGAGGTCGAAGTTATCAACGATATCAATGGTGAGCTGGTCAATTTGTACCGCGTCGTGAAGCATCACCTGGAGGAGTTTGTTCGTCAGTTCAAGTGGGCGCTTAGCAGTCGCGACATGTTCAAGTGGTTGCAGGACACGCCAACCGAGACGCTGACGGATCTCCAGCGTGCTGCCCGATTCTTTTACCTCCAACATCAGTGCTTTGGCGCAAAAGTCGAATCGCAGACTTGGGGCACAGCAACCACAACGCCGCCGGTAAATCTGTTGCGAATCGAAGAGCAGCTCAGTTCCGCTCACCTGCGGCTCAGCAGCACCTATATCGAGCATCTGCATTGGCTGGAGTGCATGAAGCGATATGACCGGCCGCATTCGTTTTTCTACCTTGACCCGCCGTATTTCGAAACAGCCGGCTATGGCATCGACTTCCCCTTTTCCGAGTACGAGGTGATGGCCGATACGCTTCGAAACTTGAAGGGCAAGGCGATGCTAAGCATCAATGACCACCCGGAAATACGCCGCGTCTTCGCTGGCTTCCATATGGAATCCCTGGACATTACCTACACGGTCGGCGGTGGCGCCCGCGCTGCTGCCCGCAAGGAGTTGGTGATCTGGTCCTGGAATCCCGCAGAAGACCAAGACACTCTTTTCTAACGCAGCCCCGCCATGTCAAACCCAGTCCAGGCTCGCCAGTTCGGCGTTCAATTCTCTGAAGCGATTGATTATCTGAAGGGCAAGTTGCCCGAGGCCAGTCTGGCCTGGAACGACCTGGCCGGCCCGGTGCATGGCAAGGTCTTTACCGTCGCTGGATCAACCACGGCCGACCTGGCGCGAGACATGCAAGCCTCCCTGGTCGACGCATTGAGAAGCGGCAACACGATCACCACGTTCCGCAAAGACTTTGACCGCATCGTCCAGGAGCACGGCTGGACCTACAAGGGCAAGCGCGGCTGGCGCACGAGCGTGATCTTTGACGCCAATATGCGATCAGCCCACATGGCCGGCCGCTGGGCGCAGCTGCAAGCCAACAAGGACCGGCGGCCATTCCTGCAATACCGAACCGCAGGTGATGCGCGCGTGCGGCCGCAGCACCGGCAGTGGAATGGCGCGATCTACCCGGTTGACGACGCGTTCTGGCAAACCCACTATCCGCCCAACGGCTGGGGTTGCCGCTGCACCATCCGGGCCTATAGCCAAGCCGACCTGGCGGACAAAAACCTGGAGGTCTCCAAGCCCTTCGAGATGAAGACCCGCGAAGTGATGAACCGCGACGGCGAGATCACCGACCGCGTGCCGGTGGGCATTGACCCGGGCTGGGACCACAACGTCGGCATGAGCTGGGTGACCCCCGAACTTGCGCTCGGCGCCAAGCTGGCCAGATTGCCCGCGCAGCTGCGCGGCTTGGTTGTGGATAAGACGATTTCACCGGCCTTTCAAACCGTGCTTTCGGACCGTTGGAAGGCCTTTCGAACGGAAGTCAAAGACACCGGCAAGCCTCGCGGCAACATCCAGGTGCTGGGCTTCCTCGACAGCGCCACGCTCGACGGCCTGGCGGCCGAGGTGCCGAGCCTGCAGCTAACGTCGTCGGCAGTGGCCGCGATAGACAACCGCACCGACCACCTGATCGGCGGCCACAAAGCCATCAGCAACCCGCAGCAGGTCTGGCCGGCCGCCTGGGTGGATGATCTGCCGGCCAACCTGCGCAACTACAAAGCCGTGCTCTGGGACAAGGTTAGCAATGTGCTGGTCATCGTGCCGCAAGGAGAGGTCGCCTCAGGGCGCCCCGGCAAGATCGTCCTGCGGCCAAACACCAAGACCAAGTTCGGCGATGCGCTGTCTGTTGTGTCGCTTGGTTCGGCTCAGCCCAGCGATCTGCTGGACTCCAACCGCTACCAGTTGCTGGTAGGCAAGCTCAAATGAAGGAAAGCCGGGAGGGTCGCAAGGTCCTCATAATCAAGACGCGTTTGGCGCCCTGGGGCATGGTGCATTTCCAGTCCACCGGCTCATTCTGAGTGTAGACGTTTGGGCAGTTGCTGGCACCCATTCAGGCACAAACCCAACAGCAACCCGGCATTTAACTGGCAATGGCCCGCCGATTTTGGACAGTCAGTGGATCAAAATAAACGTTCGCCGCATCGCAGCCCCGAGTGACCCTAAGCCTTTGATTCAAAAAGCGATTTGCCAATTTTTCAGGTCACCGTCCGGTTGGTCATTTCAAACGTCTCCCCCCTGTCCAGGCGCTGCACAGGCGCTCGCGCAGGGCCGGGTCGGCCGGCTGCAGCGAATCATTCCAGTCGCCATGGCCATAGGCAACCAAGGCCGTGCCCTCGATATGGCGGCCGGCAATCACCGCCAGCGCACGTTCGACATGTTGCCAAACGCTGGCTTGCTCGGGCGTGACGCCGGCCTTGGTATAAACCGGCAATATGAGATCCAGCAAGCTCGCGTCGCCGCTGGCCAGCAGATAGCGGGCCAGGCCCAGCAGCGGCCAGAACACCACATCGCCATGCGAATCATCGGCCCGACCATGACGCTCGCGCTCGAAGAATATGAACCACTGCGGCCAGTCGCCGTCGGCGTTCTGGGCCGCGAACACCCGGGCCAGCAGGTCGGCCAGGCGCGAGGCCGCAGCGGCTTGCGGGCTGTTGGCCGGCAAGGTCCAGGCCGGCAGCAGCAAAGCATCGCAGGTCGAGGAGACATCGGCCAGCAAACGCCCGCACAGCCGCAGACCAAAGGCCGCCTCACCCGGCGCCAAGGCGGCGCTGGCGATGCAAACAAAAGGCAGGGCTGCATCCCCCTCAGGGAACAACAGCTCCGCCCCGCCAATCCGCTCGAATCGCGTGTTAGCCGCCGGCAAGATGTCGAAATCGGCGCCGGCAGGGAAGCGCTTTGCCAGCTCGCTGCCCGGCGGCGCTGCGCAAAATATGGCCATGCGGGCGCTGCACCAACAACTCCTTGGCGCGCAGCACCACATGGCTTTGCAGGCCTTGGGTGAAGGACAGCAACTCGCCGCTTTGAGCCTGCTCCTCATGGCGACGCTCACCGGCGAACAGCTGCAGCAACTCGGTCTCGTTCAGGTCCAGGCTGACCAGCAGCGGGGCCGTAACGAACAGGCTGCGCGGCGCCATTGGGCCAGCAGGCGCATCGGAAAACACCGGCGAACTGGCCTCGGGCAGGCGCAGCAGTGCGTCGACATGGGCCAGATCAAGGTCACCGGTCGCCTCCGGGTGGTCGTCCAGCAGGCTGCCAAAAAACCCGAACGTCGCCGACGCCCCCGCCGCCAGACTCAGGCGCTGATCCTGCACGGCCAATAAGCCATGCTCATGCGGCAGGCCATCGGTGGCGAATGACACCCCGCGCCGCAGCGAACCGATGATCGCCCAGGGGTTCTTGTCACCCTTGTGTGCCAGGTTCTGGCGCGCCACCAACAGCGTGCCCTGGCTCGCATGCTCCAGCAGCGTCAGGTCGATGGAATGGCTGACGTAGTACTCGTTCAAGCGGATCGCACCGTCAGCCGACAGACCCGTGTCCAGGGCGTGACCAGCAAGCCCGCCCCGCCATGCCGGCGCAACCACAAATTGGCGGGCCCGCCCTCCAACTCATTGCCGAGAAAGAGATTGAGCATCAGCTCACCGGCATCTATGCGGCGGATCGCGCCATTGGCCAGAAATTCAAAGCTCAGGCCGGCCGCGTTCGACAAGGCGGGGCTGGGGTGGGTTCACGCAAGGGTTCACGATGGTCAATGGCTTTGGCGGTTAGCAGAATTCAGGCTCGGCGTTGGCGCATCAGCCAAGGCAACAACTCGGGATCCTGATAAGCGGGGTTCCAGGCGTCGTGACCGACGCCCGGGTAGACGATCAGCTCGGCGCTGCCGCCGCAGGCCCGCAAGGCGTCCACGCTGGCCTGCTGTGCGGCCAGCGGCACGACCTCGTCCGCCGCGCCGTGATAGGCCCGCACCGGCACGGCGCGGGCGCGGCACAAGGCCTTGACATCGCCCCAGCCGCAGACCGGCGCGATGGCGGCCAGGTCCTGCGGATAGGCCACCGCCCAGTCCCACACGCCGGCGCCGCCCAGGCTCAGGCCAGTCGCCAACACGCGGGTCGCATCGATGCGAAGGCGCTGCTGCAGCGCGATCGAGAGTTGATGCAGAGTCTCGGGGTCCCATTTGGCGTCGGCCTCCAGCTGTGGAGAGGCCAGGATCAACGGGTAGTCGGTCCCCAGCGCGGCGAGCTTGGGCGGGCCATGGAACTTGACCACGTCCAGGTCCTGCCCGCGCTCACCCGAGCCATGCAGAAAGACCAACAAAGGCCAGGCCTGCGCGGGCGCGTCCCGGTAGCCGCGCGGCAGATACAACCACATGCGCAGCGGCGCTTTGCTACCGGGCAGGTCCAGCGTTACGGCCTGTTGGCCCTGCTGCCATTGAGTCTGTTGCGGCTTGGTGGCGCAGGCCCCCAAGACCAACGGTGCGGCCAAGGCGCTTCGTCTCGTCATCATGTGTCACTCCCAATTTTCAAGTCATTGGACAACAGGCGGCACCCGCTGCCGTCAAACACCAGCACATCATCGGTGCTAAAACTCAAGGAACAGGCGCCGCCGGCCAGCGCGATGCTGACCCGGCCCGGCGCCAGCGCCGAGCCGACCTGCTCGATGCGGCCGGCGTTGAAGACGACGCTGCCGTCGGCCACCGTCAGGGCTTTGCCCTGCAGCACGGCGGTGGCACCCAATGATTTGCGGATGCCGCTAAGGCTGAGAGAGGACATGGGGGCGCTCCACCTGCTTGTTGATCAGTTGAAGAGCGACCGGGGCCGGCGGCAGGCGCAGCTCGCGCCCCACCCAACTCAGCGTCTGGCTGTGGAATTGCACGACCGGCAAGGCCTCGCTGCCGGGCCAGCGCAAGACCACGGGCGCACCGGCCCGGCCGAGATCCAAGTGCCAGCCGGTGGCATTGGGAGTTAGTCGGTAGTCCAACGGCCCGAACGACGTGCCCAAGCCGCGCACGCCGACCGGCGCCGCCGCCAGCCAGCTCGGCTTGATCCCAGCGCCAATCAGCAGCTCAGGGCCACGCTCGAACGCAAAAATACCCAGCACTGAGCGGATGAAGTCAGCTGAGATCCAGGCATGCGGCATATCGCCCAAGAAGCGCGGCTCGCGTGCGTCGGGCAACACCACCTCGGCCCATTGCAGCCAGCCGGCCGGGCGCTGATCCTGGAAGAAAAAGTCCAGCATCGCGTGCGCCCGTTCCGGCTGCCCCAGGCGCAGCAAGGCACCTTGCCGGACTCGAAGACAAAGTCGGCATACCAGTCGACGAACTCGCGCGCCGCCGCCACCTCGCCCATGCGCAAGAGGCCGGCCACCATCATCGCGCCGTCGCGCACCCAGCTGCGGGCGTAAGAGCGTGTGCCCGGCCGGTGCCTGCAACAGCGCGGTCAGACTCAGGCCGCCGTCCAGCGGCAGGGCCGTGACGCGCTGCGGCAGCTGGCTGGTTTGAAGACTCAGGCCGGCCCGGTTGATGTGCAGCCGAGCGGCGTCCCGGCGCAAATCGGTAACGGCGCTGGCCCCGCCCGGCGTGGACAAGAACTGCTGTGGGGGGTTGACCTGCCAAGGCCGCAGCGCCAGCGCCAAGATGAAGGTCTGCTGGGTCGCGCCCAGATTGCGCAGCCGGTAGCGACTCAGCAGCTGCGGGTTGGCGGCCGAGCCGTCGGCCAAGGACTGCTGCAGAGCAACGTCGGCCCAAGTGGTCAGCCGCCCATCGGCCAGGCGCACGGCCGGCTCGACGCTGGGGCCGCCCCGGCCCAGCTCCAAAGCCCCATCCCCGCTGATCAGACCCGAGCGCTGGCCGCCAGCGTCGACGCCGATCAGCGTCCAGTAGTTCTGCTGGCCCAGCATGGCGCGCGCGGTACGTCGCCAAGCCCAGCGCCAAGCCCAGCGCCAGGTACAGCGCTGGCTGCGGCCAGCTCGGCCAGCATGGCGTTGAGCTGTGGCCATTGGACAGCGCTGCGCGCCTCACCCGGCAGCGAAAGCCTAGAACTGGTGTCGACTGCCCCGGCAACGGCGTCAACGCGACTGCCGGCGCGCCCTGATGCTGGCCGCCGGCGCCGAGGCCGACGCCGAGGCATGGGGCCAGCCCTATCGATGAGCCGGCCCGCGATGGCCACCGTGCCTGCCTACAACTGCTCAGCGCCGGGCTCAGCTGCCTGTATGAGCACTTTGAAGCCGGCGAGCCACTGGAGGCACCGGCCCTGGCCTTGTTTGAACAGCTGCGTGACCCGATCGGCCGAGGCGATGCGCGCTGGTGCTTCTGAGCGCCCCCAGGCCGACGACCTACGTCGTCCGAGGGGGTCAGACAAGGCCGGGGCGGCATCATTCGCGAAGACAGGTCGACCCAGAGGTGATTTTCTGATTGACGCCGGCCGAAGCGTTTGGGTGCCTAAAAACGATGCCAATGCGATCAAACTCTGCCGCTTTTCGCCGTCATGTCGTCCTCATCACCGTCATCGCACCCATGCGCCGCAAATTCAGCGCCAATCGGGGCAGGTAGCAGGCCTTCAGGTCAAACGAATCGACCGGGTCGCTGATGAAGCCATCCAGATGCACCAAGGGCAGCAGTCTTGCAGTGAAGCGGGCAGCAGCACTTGCTGCTGGGGTTCGTAGGGGCGGTCGCTGGTGGCCATGCAGTATGGTGCGCTTAACTTGATAGTTATTCAATGCATTTGGGGCTCAACGGGCAATCCTGCCGCCCAGGCTCTCAAGAGCCTGGGCGGCGGAAGGCCGCAATCACCGGCGCTTCTTCTTGGCATCCCCTTGGCCCATCGCGACGATGTTCTTCTCGCGCCGCGCGGCCTTGCGTTCTTCCATGCGCTGTATCGCCTTGCGCTGGGTCAAACCGCTGGAGTCGGCCCAGGCCCACCAGACCACGGCCAGGCCGAACGGGATCAAGACCAGCCACCAGCCCCAGTCCGCCACCGGTGCCACGCCCAGCAATTTCAGCACCACGGTCAGCACGCCGATAGCAACCAACCACATTGATCAATCTCCATTTGTAGCCACAAGCCTGGGCCGCTGCGGCCCCTAGAATGAGGCAGCGCTGGCTCGGTCAAACTGTAGTGCAGATTGAGCGCTTGACCGAGCATCTGTTGTTTTGTTTGTAACCGAAAGGAAGTCATGAAGTTTGCCTCGATCGTGTCTATCGCTCTATCCGCATTGACAGCCTTGGCCGCCATCACCGCCACGCCGGCCGCCTACGCCAGCCCGGAATTGGCGCAAAAGAAGAACTGCATGGCCTGCCATGCTGTCGACAAGAAGATCGTCGGCCCGGCCTACAAAGACGTGGCGGCCAAATATGCGAAGGACTTTGCCAAGGACAAGGACGCTGCCGTGGCCAAGTTGGCCGACAAGATCATCAAGGGCGGCGCTGGCGTCTGGGGCCCGGTGCCAATGCCGGCCAACGCACAGGTGTCGCCGGCCGATGCCAAGACATTGGCCGCCTGGGTGCTGATGGCCAAGTGAGCTTGGTGTTCTGAGAAGAATGGACCCTGGCCAAGTGCCAGGGTATTTTTTTGTGCCATCAAATTGAGCATGCCTTGACGCCCACACCCTGGCGAGCCTACGCCGCCCTCGCCCTCAGCACCAGCTTGGTTGGCAGTTATGTGGGCCTGTCCAAGCTGCTCCTGTTGGTCTTTCCGGTGTTCTTGCTGGCCTGGCTGCGGTTCACACTGGCAGCGTCGATGATGGCGTCTTGGCTCAAACGCGGTCCTGCTGAAGCGGCACTGGACGGGCGCACGCGCTGGCTGCTATTTTTTGAATCTTTCATCGGCAATTTCCTATTCTCGATCTGCCTGCTGTTTGGCCTGCGGCACAGCTCGGCCCTGGTGGCGGGCGTGATCTTGGCGGGCATTCCCGCCGCGGTGGCCTTGCTCAGTCGAGCCTTCCTGAGGGAGCGCATCAGCCGCCGGGTTGGCTTGGGGCTGGTGCTGGGTGTGGCGGGCATTGCGTTGGTGGCGCTGCAAAAAAACCAGGGTGCAACGGCCAGTGAAAACACGGCACTGGGCATCGCGCTGCTGATCGCGGCCGTGTTCTGCGAAGCGACCTATGTGGTGATCGGCAAGCAGCTGACGGCGCAGATATCGGCACGCCGTATCAGCGCCCTGATCAATTTATGGGGTTTGGCCCTGGTGACACCGCTGGGCCTTTGGCAGGCCCTCAGTTTTGATTTCAGCCAGCCCAGCCCTTCGCAATGGGGCTTGTTGGTCTTTTACGCGGCAGCGGCCAGCATGGTCAGCGTCTGGTTGTGGATGACCGGCCTGCGCCATGTGCCCGCCGCCAAGGCCGGCGTTTTCATGGTGTTCTTGCCGGTCGCCACCGGCTTGGTCGGCTTAGGGCTGGGTGAGCAACTCCAGCCCAGTCAAGCGGCAGCCTATGCACTTGCCTTGGCCGGCGTCATCTTGGCGACCTGGCCGGAGGTAAAGTCATAGGTATGCGAATCGATTTTGTCTCCGACGTTTCCTGCCCCTGGTGCGCCATTGGGCTCAAGTCACTCGAACAGGCCTTGCAGCGGCTGCCCGACCTGCAGGTCGAGCTGCACTTTCAGCCCTTCGAGTTGAACCCGCAGATGCCCGCCGAGGGCGAAGAAATCAATGCCCATCTGGCGCGCAAATACGGCGCCTCGCCGGCCCAGCTTGAGCAAACCCGCGAGGCGATTCGGGCCCGTGGCGCCGAGCTGGGTTTCACCTTCACCAAAGGCGCCCGCGACCGCATCTACAACACCTTCGACGCCCACCGGCTCCTGCATTGGGCCGGGCTGCAGGCGGCGGGCCAGCAGCAGCAACTCAAGCTGGCCCTGTTGACGGCCTATTTCACCGAGGGCAAGAATCCGGGTTCGCATCCGGTGCTGCTCGAAGCCGCAGTGAGCGTCGGTCTGGACGGCGCGGCGGCGGCCGAAGTGCTCGCCTCAGGCGCCTATGCCGATGAGGTCCGCGATGCCGAGTCCTATTGGCACTCGCGGGGCATCAGCTCGGTGCCCGCCGTCATCATCAACGAACAGCACCTGGTTTCGGGCGGCCAGCCGCCTGAGGTGTTCGAGCAGGCGCTGCGGCAGATGATCGCCGCGAGCACGCTGACGCCTAAGGCCTAACGTCGAATCGCCGCGGCCTCGGCCGCCAATCGCGTGATGCGGTCCCAGTCGCCGGCGTCGACCGCGTCCTGCGGGGTCAGCCAGGAGCCACCACAGACCTTGACGTTGGGCAGGCTGAGGAATTGCGGCGCCGTCTCCAGCGTGATACCGCCGGTGGGGCAGAACGCCACATCGGGAAACGGCCCGCTCAAGGCCTTGAGCAGATGGATGCCGCCCACCGCCACGGCCGGGAACAGCTTGAGAAAGCTGTAGCCGGCGGCGTTGGCCTGCATCACCTCGCTGGCGGTCGACACCCCCGGCAGCAAGGGCAGGCCTTGTTCGATACAGGCCGCGGCTATTTCTGCGGTGAAGCCGGGACTGACGCCGAACTGGCAACCGGCATTGCGCGCCGCCCGCACATCCTCGACCGTGCGCAAGGTGCCCGCGCCGACGATGGCCTCGGGCACGGCGCGAGCTATGGCCTCCATCGCCTGCAGCGCGCAGGCAGTACGCAGCGTCACCTCCAACACCCGCACGCCGCCGGCCACCAGGGCCTGGGCCAGGGGCACGGCGTCTTCCAGACGCTGGATGACGATGACCGGAATCACCGGGCCGTAACTGGTCAGGCTGAGGGTATTCAAAATGCTCATGCTTGTTGGTGCTTTCGTAGATCGTTATTCAGAGCCAACTGACAGCGCCTTCTTCGGCGCTCTTGACATTGCGGCGCAGGCCGGCAAACAGCTCGCGGCCCAAGCCATGGCCGTTCTCGATGACTTGCTCGGGCGTGATCTTGACCAGCTCGCGCGCCGCCCACTCGTCCGCCGGCACCAGGGCCAGCAACTCGCCCTTGACCGCGTCCATGCGGACGATATCGCCGTCGCGCAGCTTGGCCAGCGGCCCGCCGGCCAAGGCCTCGGGCGAGACATGGATGGCGGCCGGTACCTTGCCCGAGGCGCCGCTCATGCGGCCGTCGGTCACCAGCGCAACCTTGAAACCCTTGCCCTGCAGCACGGCCAGCGGCGGTGTCAGCTTGTGCAGCTCGGGCATGCCGTTAGCATGCGGACCCTGGAAGCGCACGACCACGATCACATCGCGCTCCAACTCGCCGGCCTTGAAGGCGGCCAGCATGCTGTCCTGGCAGCTGAAGATGCGCGCCGGCGCCTCGACGATATGGCGGTCATCGGGCACGGCCGAGGTCTTGATCACCGCACGGCCGAGGTTGCCGTCCAGCAGCTTCAAGCCGCCGGTGGCGCTGAACGGTGCGCTAGCCGTGCGCACCACCGCTTCGTCACCGCTGGCCGGGCCTAAGTCTTGCCAGACCACCGCCTTGTCCTCACCCAAGCTGGGCAGGCGCGTGAACGGGCGCAGCGAGTCGCCGGTCACACTCATCACATCGGCATGCATCAGGCCGGCGTCGAGCAGCTCGCGGATCACAAAGGCGGGGCCGCCGGCGTCCTGGAATTGGTTCACATCGGCCGCACCATTCGGGTAGACGCGTGACAGCAGCGGGACCACGCCGGAGAGCTCGGAGAAGTCGCTCCAGTCGATGATGATGCCGGCCGCGCGCGCCACCGCCACCCAGTGGATCAAATGATTGGTCGAGCCGCCGGTGGCCAGCAGCGCGACCATCGCGTTGACGATCACGCGCTCGTCGACCAGGCGGCCGATCGGCGTGTAGCGCAGCTTGTGGGTGATGGCCAAGGCATTGCGCACCGCCTCACGGGTCAGTGCCTCACGCAGCGGGTCATGCGGGTGCACAAAAGCGGCGCCCGGCACATGCAGGCCCATCGCCTCCAACAGCATCTGGTTGCTATTGGCCGTGCCGTAAAAAGTGCAGGTGCCGGCGCCGTGATAGGCGGCGGACTCGGCCTTCAACAGCTCGTCGCGGCCGACCAGGCCTTGCGCAAACTTCTCGCGCACCTTGGCTTTTTCATTGTTCGGCAGGCCGCTGCTCATCGGCCCGGCGGGCACGAAAATACAGGGCAGATGGCCGAAGTGCAAGGCGCCGACCAGCAGCACGGGCACGATCTTGACGCACACGCCGAGCAGCAATGCGCCATCGAACACGTCGTGCGTCAGCGCCACGGCGGTGATCATCGCGATCGTGTCGCGCGAGAACAGGCTGAGCTCCATGCCGGGCAGGCCCTGCGTCACGCCGTCGCACATGGCGGTCACACCGCCGGCCACCTGCACCGTGGCGCCGAGCCGATGCGCTTCGTCGCG
>NZ_JANNMI010000237.1:0-7666 GCF_031397715.1 Roseateles sp. | reverse complement strand
TCATGGACTACGCCCGCCCGTCCGAGTTGCAGTTGCAGCCCTTGCTGCTGGGCGAGCTGGTGGACCGGGTGGCGCAGGGCTTTCGCGAGCCCCAGCAGATCCTGATTCACAACGGCGTGCTGTCCGACCTGAAGGTTTGGGCCGATGACACCGAGCTGGGTCGGGTGCTGCTGAATCTGTTCGAGAACGCACGCCGCTATGGCCGCAGCGGTGACGGTGCCGCCCAAGTTGAGGTGACGGCCAGCCTGAGCGGCAACTCGGTGCACCTGCTGGTGCGCGACTTTGGCCCCGGCGTGCCGATGGACAAGCTGTCCAAACTGACCACGCCCTTCTTCCGCGGCGACGCCGCCCGCACCGCCGCCAACGGCGCCGGTTTAGGGCTGGCCATTGTTGAAAAATCGGTGCAGCGGCTGGGCGGCCAGCTGGAGATCGGCAATGCCGAGGGCGGCGGCTTGTTCGCGCGAATCTTGCTACAGAAGGCGGCTTGACGAGCCCTCAGCCCTTGGCCAGCAAGCACACCGCCTGCGCTTCGATGGCCAGGCCCTCGCCGACCGGACCCATTTTCTCGGCCGTCTTGGCCTTGACATTGATTTGACCCAGCTGCAGACCTAACACTGCGGCCAAGCGGGCTCGCATCAAAGGAATATGCGACGCCATCTTGGGTGCCTGCGCCTTGATGGTGCTGTCGATATTGACGATCTGCCAGCCCTCAAGGCGCACGCGCCGGTAGGCCTCGGCCAGCAAAACCATCGAATCAGCGCCCTTGAACTCGGCCGCGGTGTCCGGGAACAGCGTGCCGATATCGCCCAGCGCCGCCGCGCCCAGCAGCGCATCGGTGATGGCGTGCGCGAGCGCATCGGCGTCAGAGTGGCCGAGCAGGCCGTGTGAGTGCGGGATGTTGATACCGCCCAAAATCAGCGGCCGGCCCAGCACCAGTTGATGGGTATCCCAGCCTTCGCCGATGCGGATATGGGGGAGTTGGGTTTGGATTGGGGTCATGGTGTGGGCAGAACTCAAAATAATCTATGGATTTTTCAACAAGCGCTCGGCCAATGCGAAGTCCGCTGGCCAAGTCACCTTGAAGTTCTCGATCGAGCAGGCCACCAGCAAGGGGCTGTGTCCCAAGGCCTCGACCGCGCTGGCCTCATCGGTGACGGCATTGCCTGCATGAGCGAGCGCCGGCAGCAACAGCCCAAGGCGGAACATCTGCGGCGTTTGCGCCGCCCATTTCTCGGCCCGCGAGATCGTCGATGCCACCCGCCCCTGGTTTGAAGCCTTCAAGGTGTCGGCCAAGGGTTGGGCCAGCAAACCCCCGACTTCATCGGGCTCGCAAGCGGCGATCAGGCGCTCGACCCACTCGGGGCGCAGCAAACAGCGCGCCGCGTCATGCACCAGCACCCAGTCATGCGGCTGGGCGCCGCGAGCGATCAATTCACGCAGGCCGTTGGCGACGGTCTCGGCCCGGCTGGCGCCGCCGCAGCGGGCCAGCCAGCAGTTGTCGCCCTTGAATTCCGGCAGCGCCGCTTCGAACCAATCATCATCCGGCGCCAGCACCACCAGCGTGGCGGCAAGACCCGGCACCCGCGCCAGCGCGCTCAAGGTGTGCGCCATCATCGGGCGCCCGGCCAGCGGCACATATTGTTTGGGGCCGTCGGCGCCTGAGCGGCTGCCGATGCCGGCAGCGGGCACCAGGGCATAACAGCGTGGCTGCACGCCTACCGTGTAATTGTTCTGACTCATCATCGCTTGATTCTAAAATGCGTGGCTGATGCCCATGCAAATCCAAGCCCTGCGCCAGCGCCTGCGCGACCTCGGCGCCAAGCCCGAACACGAACAACGCGTGCTGCGCGACTGGGTGCAGGTGCGCTGCCGCGACGCCGGCCGGCGCCGGCCCGGCAATTACCTGCCCTTGGCCCTGCGTGAGGCCCTGCCCCAGATCGAGGCCGAGCTGCTGGGCCTGACGCGTTTGATCTCCAGCCACCCCGGCGAAGACGGCTCGGCGCGCCTGCTGGTCGGGCTGCAAGACGGCCAAACCGTGGAGTCGGTGCTCTTGCCCAGGGACGGCCTATGCGTGTCTTCGCAAGTCGGCTGCGCGGTCGGCTGCGTGTTTTGCATGACGGGGCGTGAGGGCTTGATCCGCCAAGTCTCCAGCGCCGAGATCGTCGCGCAAGTGACCTTGGCGCGCAGCCTGCGGCCGGTCAAGAAAGTCGTTTTCATGGGCATGGGCGAGCCGGCGCACAACCTCGATAACGTCATCGACGCCATCAATTTGCTCGGCAGCGAAGGCAATATCGGCCACAAAAATTTGGTCTTCTCCAGCGTCGGCGACCCGCGCATCTTCAGCCGCCTTTTGGAAGGCCCGGTCAAGCCGGCGCTGGCTTTGTCGCTACACACCAGCAAGGCGGACTTGCGTGAACGCCTGCTGCCGCGCGCGCCACGCCTGACGCCGGACGAGTTGGTTGAACTCGGTGAAGCCTATGCGCGCGCCACCGGCTACCCGATTCAATATCAATGGACGCTGCTGGACGGCATCAACGACAGCGCCGAGGAGTTGGACGGCATCGTGCGCCTGCTCAGCGGCAAGTACGCGCTCTTGAACATGATTCCCTACAACACCATTCCTGACCTCGAATTCAAGCGGCCAAGCTGGGAGAAAGCCGCAGCGATCGCCCGCCAGCTGCACCAGCGCGGCATTCTGACCAAACTGCGAGATTCAGCGGGCCAAGATGTGGACGGAGGCTGCGGGCAGCTGCGCGCGCGGGCACTTACCGGCAGCATGCCCGTCAAGTTCCACGCCCAGCGACCCCACAACTGACAAGGCTCGCGGGGCTTGCCTACAATCCGCGCAGCCCCGCTCCGGGGCTGTTCCTATTTGTGCCCCATGCAGCTCCCTCTGATCACCCCCGGTAAGAAATTCACGCAAGCAAGGCCCACCGGCTCGGCCGACGCGCTGCTGCTGGCCCGCTTTGCCGTGCAGCAAATGGCCGCCGGGCGCATCACCGCCATCTTCACGGCCGAGCCGGGCGATACACAGCGCTTGGAAGACGAGCTGAAATTCTTCGCGCCGCAGTTGCGCGTCGGCGTCTTCCCGGACTGGGAAACCCTGCCCTATGACACCTTCAGCCCGCACCAGGACCTGATCTCCGAGCGCCTGGCCACACTCTGGCAGCTGCTGCAAAGCCGCGGCAAGCCGGCGGATCAGCGCGAGCTGGATGTCGTCTTGCTGCCCGCCGCAACGGCGCTGACGCGCTTGGCACCGCCGAGCTTTTTTGCCGCCACCACCTTCAACTTCAAGCAAAAGCAGCGCCTCGACGAGGCCGGCCTGAAGTCGCAGCTGACGCTGGCCGGCTACTCGCATGTGTCGCAAGTGGTGTCGCCGGGCGAGTACGCGGTGCGCGGCGGCCTGATCGATCTGTTCCCGATGGGCTCGCTGGTGCCTTACCGGGTTGACCTGTTCGGCGACGAGGTCGATTCGATCCGCACCTTCGATCCCGACACGCAGCGCAGCCTCTATCCGGTGCCTGAGGTGCGGCTGCTGCCGGGCCGCGAGTTCCCGATGGACGCGGCGGCGAGAAAGGCCTTTCGCTCGCGCTGGCGCGAAAAAATGGACGGTGACCCGACCCGTTCGCGCCTCTACAAAGACATCGATCAGGGCATCGCCACCGGCGGCATCGAGTACTACCTGCCGATCTTTTTCGAGCAGACCGCCAGCATCTTCGAGTTCTTGGGCGAGCAATGCGCGCTGGCCCTGCACGGCGAGGTCGACGAGGCGCTGACGCGTTTTTGGACCGACACCCGCGAGCGCCACCGCTTCTTGCAGCATGACCCCGAGCGGCCGATCCTGGCGCCGGAAGAAATTTTTCTCAAGGTCGAGGAATTTTTTGCGCTGACCCATGTGCATCCGGTGTTGGCAATTCGAGGCCAGGAGCCGGTCGACTATGCCCGGCCGCTGCCCGACGTCAGCGTCGAGCGCGGCGCGCAGGAACCACTCGCTCGCCTCGCCGCCCACCTGAAAGCCACGCCGCACCGGGTCTTGCTGCTGGCCGAAAGCGAAGGCCGGCGCGAGAGTCTGCTGGAACTGCTGCGCGACAACAAAATCGATCCGCCTTCGGTCGCCAATCTGGCGGAATTCGAAGTTAGCACCGAGAAGTTCGCGATCACCGCTGCACCGTTGGCGGCCGGCTTCTTCTGGTACGAGGCGGAACAACAGATTCAGCTTTTCACTGAAACCGAGCTGTTTGCGACCACGCCGACCACGCGCCGGCGGCGCAAGCAAGAACAGGTCTCCGACGTCAACGCACTGATCAAGGACCTGTCCGAGCTCAAGGTGGGCGATCCGGTGGTGCACAACAACCACGGCATCGGCCGCTACCAGGGCCTGATCAACATCGACATCGGTGACGGGCCGAGTGAATTCCTGCACCTGATTTATGCCGATGAGGCCACGCTTTATGTGCCGGTCGCGCAGTTGCACCTGATCAGTCGGTATACCGGCGTGTCGGCCGACGAAGCGCCGCTGCACCGGCTCGGCTCCGGACAGTGGGAGAAGGCCAAGCGCAAGGCGGCCGAGCAGGTGCGCGACACCGCCGCCGAGCTGCTCAATCTGTACGCCCGCCGCGCCGCCAGAGAAGGCCACGCGTTCAGATACTCGGGGCCGGACTACGAGGCCTTTGCGGCCAGCTTCGGCTTTGAGGAAACGCCCGACCAGCGCGCCGCCATTCACGCGGTGATCCAGGACATGATCAGCCCCAAACCGATGGACCGGCTGGTCTGCGGCGATGTCGGCTTCGGCAAGACCGAGGTGGCGCTGCGTGCGGCCTTTGTGGCCGTGATGGGCGGCAAGCAAGTCGCTATTCTGGCGCCGACCACGCTGCTGGCCGAGCAGCATTACCAGAACATTGCCGACCGCTTCGGCAAATGGCCGGTGCGGGTGGCCGAGATGAGCCGCTTTCGCTCCGCCAAGGAGATCAAGGCGGCGATGGCCGGCCTGGCCGACGGCACCATCGACATCGTCATCGGCACCCACAAGCTGCTCAGCCCGGATGTGAAGTTCGCTAGGCTTGGCTTGTTGGTGATCGACGAAGAACACCGCTTCGGCGTGCGCCACAAAGAGCAGATGAAGGCGATGCGGGCCGAGGTGGATGTGCTGACGCTGACCGCCACGCCGATCCCGCGCACGCTGGGCATGGCGCTCGAAGGTCTGCGCGACTTGAGCGTTATCGCGACGGCGCCGCAGCGGCGTTTGGCCATCAAAACCTTTGTACGCGCCGAGAGCAATGGCGTGATCCGCGAAGCGGTGCTGCGGGAGCTCAAGCGTGGCGGCCAGGTTTACTTCCTGCACAACGAGGTCGAGACGATCGAGAACCGACGCCAGAAACTGGCCGAGCTGGTGCCCGAGGCCCGCATCATCATTGCGCACGGCCAGATGCCGGAGCGCGAGCTGGAGCGGGTGATGCGCGAGTTCGTCGGCGGCAAACACAATGTGCTGCTGTGCTCGACCATCATCGAAACCGGCATCGATGTGCCGAGTGCCAACACCATCATCATGGCGCGCGCCGACAAGTTCGGCCTGGCGCAGCTGCACCAATTGCGTGGCCGGGTTGGCCGCTCGCACCATCAGGCCTATGCCTATTTGCTGGTGCCGGACATCGAGGGCCTGACCAAGCAGGCGTCGATGCGGCTGGACGCGATCCAGGCGATGGAGGAGTTGGGTTCGGGCTTTTATCTGGCCATGCATGACCTGGAGATTCGCGGTGCCGGCCAGATGCTGGGCGAGAACCAGAGCGGCAATATGATGGAAATCGGCTTTCAGCTCTATAACGAGATGCTGGCCGAGGCGGTGCGCGCGCTCAAGTCCGGCAAGGAACCCGATCTGCTCAGCCCGCTGGCGGCCGTCACCGAAATCAATCTGCATTCGCCCGCGCTCTTGCCCGACGCCTATTGCGGCGACGTCCATCAGCGCCTGTCGCTCTACAAGCGCTTGGCCTCGGCCGAAAAGAGCGAGCAGATCGACAAGCTGCTGGAAGAAGTCACCGACCGTTTCGGCAAGTTGCCCGCCCAGGGCCAGACCCTGTTCGACACCCACCGCCTGCGCGTGCTGGCCAAGCCTTATGGCGTGGCCAAGATCGACGCCGCGCCGATGGGACTGAACATCAACTTCCGCCCCAACCCGCCGATCGACGCGATGCGGGTGATCGAGCTGGTGCAGAAGAACCGCCACATCAGATTGGTCGGCAACGACAAGCTGCGCATCGACAAAGCGCTCAGCGACCCCAAGGACCGGGCGCAGGCGATTCGAGAGGTGCTGAGGTTGTTGGGGGCACCGATCAAACAAGACTGACCGAGCTTCAAGATGACAACTCAAGATTTGGTAGTGCAAGGCTTCATCCCGCCCTTGGCAATGGCCGACTTCAAACTCGCCGCCTTCGATATGGACTCGACCCTGATCAATATCGAGTGCATTGACGAGATCGCCGACGCGGCGGGCCGCAAGGCCGAGGTGGCGGCGATCACCGAGGCGGCGATGCGCGGAGAGATTACCGACTTCAAGGACAGCCTGCGCCGCCGCCTGGCCTTGCTGAAGGGCGTTCCCGTCACGGCGCTGGACGAGGTGCTTCAGTCTCGCCTGCAATTCAATCCCGGTGCCCGTGAGCTGTGCGCAGCCTTGAAGGCCGCCGGCATCAAGCTGCTGCTGGTGTCGGGCGGCTTCACGTTTTTTACCCGTTATGTCGCGGCCGAGTTAGGCATGGATTTCGTGCGCAGCAATGAGCTGGAAATCATCGACGGCCTGCTGACGGGCGGGCTGGTGATGCAGGACTGGGGCGATATCTGCGACGGCGAGGAAAAGCGCCGCATGATGCTGCAGTGCGCGGCAGAAATTGGCTGTGAGGCCAAGCAGTGCATCGCCGTCGGCGACGGCGCCAACGACCTCTTGATGATGGGCGCGGCCGGCTTGTCGGTCGCCTTCCACGCCAAGCCGCGCGTGCGTGAGCAGGCCATGGTGGCCATCAACGCGGGTGGGCTGGAGCGCTTGCTGAGTTTGATCAAAGCCAGTTAGACGCGCTCAAAGCTGACGTAGGATGAAGCGGTTAGTCCAAGCGAGGTTCCCACCGATGCCCGATCAAGCTTCCCCGCCTGCCATGTCCGCAGCACCCGCGTTGGCGCCCGAGCTGTTGGTCAGCTCCTTGGACAAGGCCAGCCTCGGACTGGTTTGGGTGGACGAAGCGGGCGCAATTCAGCATGCCAACCAGTACTTCCGTCAATTCAGCGTCGCCGCTGATTATTTGCATCAATGCTTTCAAGACCTCAGCCCCGAGCGCTGGCAGGGCTTGTTGCGCCAGGCGGGGCCGGCTGAGCTCCGGCAACAGACGCTGCTGCTGCAACTGACTTTGGCCCAAGGCGGGCAGCGCAGCTTTGAGCTGCAGTTCCAGCCCATGCCTGAGACCGAATCCAAGCTGACCTTGATGCTGCTGCGGCCTATGGATGAGCGCAATGAGCGCGAAGCGGTGTCGGGGCTTCAGCATGATGTGCTGGAGGCAGTGGCGCTGGGGCGGCCGCTGCCGGTGGTGATGGACCTGCTGTGCCGGCGCGTCGAAGCGCTGGCGCCGGATGTGATCTGCTCGGTATTGGCGGTGGACGAGGCCGGCCTGCTGCGGCCATTGGCGGC
>NZ_JANNMI010000122.1:0-1616 GCF_031397715.1 Roseateles sp. | reverse complement strand
AGTAATGCTGTCCTTCCCGTCGATCCTGATCGCTATGTTGATCGACGGCGTGGGCCGGGCGATGTTCCCGAACGCGCATGACAGCCTGGCGTTTCTGGTTTTGATATTTGCGATTTAGCTGACCGGCTGGGTGCAGTACGCGCGCACCGTGCGCGGCACGACCATGGTCGAGCGCAACAAGGAGTATGTGCAGGCGGCGCGCGTCATCGGCGTGGCACCCGGCCGCATCATGCGCCGCCATGTCTTGCCCAATGTGCTGGGGCCGGTGCTGGTGCTGGCCACCATTCAGGTGGCCGCCGCCATCATCACCGAGGCGACGCTGTCCTTTCTAGGTGTCGGTGTGCCGCCGACCAGCCCTTCGCTGGGCACCTTGATCCGCGTCGGCAATGACTTTTTGTTCTCCGGCGAATGGTGGATCACGATCTGGCCCGGCGCCATGTTGGTGCTGATTGCGCTCAGCGTGAACCTGCTGGGGGACTGGCTGCGCGACGCGCTCAATCCGCGCCTGCGCTAATCATTACTTTTCCGCTATGACCCAAGCACTTTTAGAAGTCCGCCATCTGCGGGTTGAATTCCCTACCCGCCATGGCACGCTGCTGGCGCTGGATGACATCAGTTTCGACATCGCGCCGGGTGAAATCCTCGGCGTGGTGGGCGAGTCCGGCGCCGGCAAGTCGCTGACCGGTGCCGCCATCATCGGCTTGCTCGATCCACCAGGGCGCATCGCCTCGGGCGAAATCCTGCTCGAAGGCCGGCGCATCGACAACCTGCCCTATGACGAGATGCGCAAGATCCGCGGCCGCCAGATCGGCGCGATTTTTCAAGATCCGCTGACCTCGCTGAATCCGCTTTACACGGTCGGGCGCCAGCTGATCGAGACCATCATCACCCACTTGAATCTGAGCCAAGCCCAGGCGCGCAAGCGGGCGATCGAGTTGCTGGAGCAGACCGGTATTCCGGCGGCCGAGGCGCGTATCGATCAGTATCCGCATCAGTTCTCCGGCGGCATGCGCCAACGGGTGGTGATCGCGCTGGCCTTGGCGGGCAATCCCAAACTGATCGTGGCGGACGAGCCGACCACGGCGCTCGATGTGTCCATCCAGGCGCAGATCATTGCGCTGCTCAAGCGCGTTTGCAAAGAACAAGGCGCGGCGGTGATGCTGGTGACGCACGATATGGGCGTGATCGCCGAGACCTGCGACCGTGTGGCCGTGCTCTATGCCGGCCGGGTGGCCGAAATCGGGCCGGTGCACAGCGTCATTCACAAACCGGCCCACCCGTACACGGCGGGCTTGATGGGCGCGATCCCCGCGATGGACGAAGACCGCGAGCGCCTGCTGCAGATCGACGGCGCGATGCCCCGGCTGAATGCGATCCCAAAGGGCTGCGCCTACAACCCGCGTTGTCCGCAGGTGTTCGAGCGCTGCCGGTCTGAGCGACCCGAGTTGAGGGTCGTCGGCGATACCGGCGCGGCTTGCTGGCTGCACAACGCGACTCAAGGAGCAGCCGCATGAGCGCGCCCTTGGTTGAAGTGAAGGATCTGGCGAAGATTTTTGACGTCTCGCCGCCTTGGTTGAACCGTGTGGTCGAGCGCAAGCCGCGGCAGTTTGTGCATG
>NZ_JANNMI010000260.1:0-6790 GCF_031397715.1 Roseateles sp. | reverse complement strand
GGGCGAAGGTGGGCACATGACGCTGGCGCCTGCGGATGCCTTCGAGAGCGAATTGCTCGCGCATATGCGGCGCAGCTTCGAGCATGTCTCAGCCGAGCGTTTGCTGTCCGGCATTGGCTTGCCGCTGTTGCATGGCGCGGTGGCGGCGGTGCGTGCGGCGCCGGACTACCAAGCACTCAGTGCCGAGTTGATCGTTGAGCGCGGCTTGGCGGGTGCGGACGCGATCTGCACCGAAACCCTGGATGTGTTTTGCGCCTTGCTCGGGGGCTTTGCCGGCAATGTGGCACTGACCTTGGGTGCGCGCGGCGGCGTTTATATCGGCGGCGGCATCGTGCCTCGCCTGGGCGAGCGCTTCTTTGCCTCGCGCTTTCGCGAGCGCTTCGAAGCCAAGGGACGCTTTCGCGACTATCTGGCCACTATCCCGACCGCCTTGATCACCGACACCCTGGCGGCGCTGAGTGGGACGGCGCTGGCACTTGAGCAGCAGCATGATTGACGCAGATGCAATTTCCATCCATGGTGCTCCGCAGAAAGAAATGTAGTCACGCTACATTTTTGACATCGGGAATCGATCTTCAAGTGGTTTATTGCCCAATTAACCGACGCAACCTAGGGTAAACCCGGGTATTTTTACTGTAGTTTCGATGAAATAGGTAGTAGTAAAGCAACGACTAGGGTTTACGTTTGTATGAACAAAATCTAGTTTTGGTACAAATGAGCTTGAGACGTTCGGATCTCCATCCCTTCACACAACCCCTGAGTTGTCTAGGTCCACCCTTTGTTTATTGACGCTTGAGGAGACAAATCAATGAGTACTTCCGCAGAGAAGCGCAAGCAGCTGTCCGCACTGCAGCGCGAAATTTTCAAGATCAAACCGGTGGCCATCGGCTGCGGTTTGTTGGCTTTTGCCTCGGCTGGCTTTGCCCAGACGGCCCCGGTCACGCCCAACACGCTGGAGACCGTCACCGTGACCGGTATCCGCCGCGGCATTGAGGCGGCCATCTCGATCAAGAAGAATTCGGACAATATCGTCGAGGCGGTCTCCGCCGAAGACATCGGCAAGCTGCCCGACAACAGCATCGCCGAGTCGATCTCGCGCCTGCCGGGTTTGTCGTCGCAGCGTTCGGCCGGCAGCGCGCAGGTGATCAGCGTGCGCGGCTTGTCGCCCGACTTCGCCACCACCTTGCTGAATGGCCGCGAGTTGGTCTCCACCGGCGACAACCGTTCGGTCGAGTTTGACCAGTACCCGTCCGAGCTGCTGAGCGGTGTGACCGTGTACAAGACGCCGAGCGCCGCCATGGTCGGTCAGGGCCTGTCCGGCACGATGGATATGCAGACCGTGCGGCCCTTGAATTTCGGCAAGTCGGTGGTGGCCTTGAACGCCCGCGCGAGCCAGAACTCGCTGGGTTCGGCCGCCAACGCATCCGATCGCGGCAACCGCTTCAGCGCCAGCTATATCGATCAATTTGCCAACCGCACGATTGGCCTGGCGATCGGTTTCGCGCACCAAGAAACGCCGGTACAAGAAAACCAGACCGGCACCTATGAGCCTTTCTTTGCCAACCCCTCGGACGGCGGCAAGCGCCCCGGTGTGGTCGCGGGCGCCTACCTGACCGACGGTGTCAAGGCGCTGCGTCGCACCGGCGAGACCAAGCGTGATGGCCTGATGGCGACGCTGGAGTGGAAGCCCTCGGCCGACTTCAGCAGCACCGTGGATCTATTTGCCTCGCGGGCCACCAAGGAAGACACGTCCAACCAGTTCGAGTCGCATCTCTACTACAACGGCGACTACCCTTGCCAGCCGGCTTGTAACTGGAACTCGTCCACCGTCAACGCCAGCAACACGGTGGTCGGCGGCGTCGTCACCAATGTCTACCCGCTGGTGCGCGGCCAATACAACAAGCGTGAAGACGATATCAAGGCGATCGGCTGGAACAATGCCTTCAAGCTCGGCGGCGCCTCCATGGTGGCCGACCTCGGCTACTCCAAGGCCACGCGCGATGAGCTCTACCTTGAGAACAACACCCAGTTGATGCCGTACAAGCAGTTGGATGTGCTGACCGTGGCCTTCCCGAACGACGGCTTCATGACCATGAATCCGGCGCGCAACTACTCGGACCCGAGCAAGCTCTTTCTGCGCAACAGCATTTACGGCTCCGGTTACGGCCGCACGCCCAGCGTGGAAGACGAGCTGAAGAGCTTCAAGCTGGCCGGCAAAATCCCGGCGCCGGAGTCCATGAGCGGCTATTTGGCCGACTTCGATATCGGCTTCAACTACGCCGATCGTTCGAAGAAGAAGCGTCAGCCCGAGGGCAATATCAACCTCGGTGCGCAGGGCGAAACCACCATCGCGTCGGAGCTGCAGTACGCGCCGGTCGACCTCGGCTTTGCGGGGTCCAATCTGGCGTCCATCCCGGCCTGGAATGTGCCGGGCTCGGTCGCCAAGTACATGACCTTCAACCCCAGCGAGACCTCGGCGGCCTACCTGATCGCCAAGGCCTGGAATGTCTACGAGAAGACCAGCACCGGCTACGCGATGGCCAATCTGGACTCGACGCTGAGCGGCGGCGTGAGCTTGCGCGGCAATATCGGTGTGCAGGTTCAGCATATTGACCAATCCTCCAGCGCCAACTACTGGGACGGCACCGCACCAGCCGGCCAGGAAGTCAAGCCATTCAGCGACGGCAAGACCATGACCGAGGTGTTGCCCAGCATGAACCTGGTGTTCGGCCTGGGCAATGACCAGAACGTCCGCTTCGGTGCTGCCGTGCAAACCGCCCGTCCGCGGGTTGACCAGCTGCGTGCCGCTTTGGACTTCGACATCGACAAGGCCAGCGGCAAGCCCAGCGCCAACGGCGGCAACCCGCGCCTGGATCCTTGGAAGGCCAATGCCTTCGATCTGTCCTACGAGAAATACTACGCGACCAAGGCCTATGTGGCCGTGGCCGGTTACTACAAGGACTTGAAGACCTATATCTACGAAGACAGCCGCGAAGTCGATTTCTCGCCATTCGTGGCCGGCTTTGTACCGGGACCCGGCTCGCCGCCTGCGCAAACCAAGGGCCAATACCGCTCGGCCTTCAATGGCAACGGTGGCAAGCTGCAAGGGGTTGAGGTGTCAGCCTCATTGCCCTTCAATTTGTTGAGCCCGGTGATGAATGGCTTTGGCTTGACCGCCAGCTACAGCTACACCACCAGCAATATCAAGATCAAACCTGATCCAGGCAGCGTCAGCGCTGTCGGTGAGGCTGACATCACCTTGCCGGGCCTCTCCAAGAATGTCGCCAACCTGACTTTCTACTATGAGAACTCGGGCTTTGAGGCCCGTATCAGCCAGCGCATGCGCTCCGACTTCATCGGTGAAATCGGCAACTTCAATGGCAACCGGACCGTGCGTTATGTGGTGGGCGAGAGCATCACCGACGCGCAAATCGGCTACAACTTCAACCAAGGCAGCCTGAAGGGCTTAGGCCTGCTGTTGCAAGTCACCAACTTGGGTGATGCCGCCAACCAGACCTATGCCGGCACCAAGGATAGGCCGCTGGAGTACATCAAGTGGGGCCGCACAGTCTTGCTGGGTGCCAACTACAAGTTCTGAGCCCGCGCACAGCGCAGCGCCTGCGCGCTGCGGTGTGGCTGGCGAAGGACGCGGCGCCTACGAGCGCAGCGGCTGAGCCCGCGCACAGCGCAGCGGCTGAGCCCGCGCAAGCACAGTGTGCTTGCGCGGGCTTTTTTGTTGTTTGGCTTTGGCCTTCATCCCATCCATCCCCTTCGTCCCCTTCATCCTGGCTGAATACTTTTTTGCCTGGATGGCGGGCCGCCCATCACCCCGAGGCGCCAGAGAGCGCCGCGCATCGGCGGCTGCAGGTTTGGCCAGTGGGCTCAAAACGTACGCAGCACCCCCACCTCAAGCCCCGCACTGCGCAGCTCATGCCTTGGCTGCAAGGCGCCGCCCACCGCCACCCCTTGCCGCCACAGCGTGGTCGCATCACCCGCGCCAATGCGCTCGCCGCGCCAGCGCAGACCCAGGCTGCTGCGCCAGCCTTCGGCCCAAGGCGCAGATAGCCACTGCAGCTGCAGTTCGGCCTGCCGCATAACGCCGGTTCGCAGCGTCACTGGGTCGGCAATCGGCAGATCAATGCGCACCCGCCCACCCGGGCCACCGCCAACCCAAGCGGCCAGGCGCCAGCGCGATTCGCCCCAAGCGGCGCCCTCGGCCAGCGCACCCAGTGCATAGACCCAATGCCGGTGCCGCTCCGGGTAGCCCAGCACCGCGCCCGTCGAAGCCAGCTCGCGCCGCGTCGCTTGGCGCTGCGCCCGCAGGCCCAGCTTGATCCCGCCCAACAGCGGGCGCTGCACACTCAAGGTCGATTCATCCATGCGCAGGCTGCTGTGCGTTTGCACCGCAGCGCCACGGTTGCTGAGGCCCGCGTAATCTCGCTCGCCGACGGCATGGCGCCAAGACAGCTCACCGGACCAAGACCCGCAAGCCGCGCTCAAGGCCAATGCGGCCTCGGGCAGCCGCCCCTGCTCGCGCAGCAAACGCCGACCCTCAGCGTCATGCTCGTTCCAGCGGCTGTCTTGGGCGCCCGCCGATAGCGCTGCGGCGTCGACGCCACAGGCCGCCTGCGCGGGCCTCACCCAGGCGATGGGCAAGGCCACCCAAGCAGCCAGCAGCGCTGCTCGCCACATCAGTTCAGTTCGCTCCAGGCCTTGTTGACGCTGGTCTCGAAGCTGCCGTTGCCGTCGGCGTCAAGTTCAATCAACACCCGGCCATTGGGCTGCACCGTCATTTGCACGACGCTGTTGGCGGCCCCCTTGATGACCACCTTGCCGGCTGTCGGGTGGTCAAGTGCGGCCGGGATCAATAACGAGATCGGCGTCTCGATTCCGATCGTCTTGCCTTCCAAGGCGCTGCCCGACAGCGTACCGCGCAGGCCGGCACCCTGAAAGACCTGGCTTTTGTCCTGAAAGCTGACGCTGGTGATGGCAAAGTCGCTCATCGTCTGCTGATAGTCGACCGTTCCCAAGCGGCCGTTGCTGCTGAAGCTGGCAGCCTCGACCACAATGCTGGAGTCCTTTGGACTGGTCGCGCCAATGCTCAGCTTGAGCTCACCTTGACCGGTGGTGGAGCCTATAGGCGTTGTGACGGAGAAGTTATCCAGCTTCATCGTGAAGACGGCGCTGAAGCTGCTGGAGTCGAACACTCCGATCAACTTGAGCAGCTTGATCTCCATCCGGCCCGCCGTCACCACGCCATCTTCCTTGCAGGCGCTGAACACCATCACCCCACTGTCGCCTTCATCGGCCTGGCCATTGTTGTTGATGTCATTGGTCGTGATGTCGATCTTGCCGCCGCCGCTGCAGGGCTCGGATTCGTTGATGACCGCGCCGGCCACCAGGGCCGGGCGCTTGAACTGCTTCAGCAGGCCGGGGAATTGCTGCACGGCGGCCTGCATGGCCGACGGCGCGGCGCTGGCTTGCGCGCCGCTCAACAAGTCGCCCGACGTCATCAGGTAATTGCCTGCCGTCACCGCTTGCTGCGCCGCTGCCTGGTAGTTGCTGGCCGTTAACGCCAATGCCTTTTCGGGCGCCGGCGGCACCGGCGTGGGCTCACTGCTGCCGCCGCCACCACATGCGCTCAAGGCCGCAACCGCTAACACCGAAGCCAAGGGGCCTCGGCCCACTGAAAATTTGACGGTCATGAAGAAAACTCCCTGTTTTAAGCCGCCCTTGCTGGGCCGCGCGGAGAGTCTATCGGCGCTTGCGCCGTTCTCTATGACAACAAGTAACCCCCTGATGGGGGGTATGCCAATGGGGCTGCCGGCGCTTCAGCGCCCGTGCGGAAAAGTCGACTTGACGGTCGGCTTCTTGACGCCCTTGCCCTGGGCGACCCAGAGCTTGTAGGCGGGCGAGGTCAGCTCGCGCTTCATCAGCTGCAGCAGTTCGCCTTCGCTGATCGCATGTTCTTGCAAGACCTTGTTATAGGGCGGTTTGTCCTCAAACGCGGTAGCGATGACCCGTTTGATTTGATCGGGGCTGAGACGAGGAATTGGTTTGGCCATAGCGCGTATTGTCGATGAAGCCAAGGGGAGGCTCAAGCGCCGTCAAAGTCCAGCAAACTGAACAGCGGCAGCCCGGCCGCACGCAGCTTGGCCGAGCCGCCCAGCTCGGGCAGGTCGACGATGGCGCCGCATTCGATCAGCTCGGCGCCCAGGCGCTGCAACAGCCGCGCTCCCGCCAGCATGGTGCCGCCGGTGGCGACCAGATCGTCAATCAGCACGATGCGCTCGCCCGGCTTGACGGCATCGGCATGGATCTCCACCGTGGCGCTGCCGTATTCCAGCTCATAACTCTCCGCCACCGTGGTAAACGGCAGCTTGCCTTTTTTGCGGATCGGGATGAAGCCGACGCCCAGTTCGTAGGCCAAGACCGAGCCGATGATGAAGCCGCGCGGGGCCCGGGGGCGCCGCCTCGCCGGTCCAGCCCCGGTTGATCGCGCAGTCCTTCTGTAGCGGATTGTTCAAGCTGTTCGCGGTGCAGAACAGCATCGAGAGCGGCGTGGCTGACCTTTGCCCTTGGCACCGACAAGACGCTTGCGCACCTCACCACCATTGAAGATCAACAGTGTGGGGATGCTCATCACGTTGTAGCGCATGGCGATCTCCGGATTTTCGTCGACGTTGAGCTTGGCAATGATCAGGTGATCACCTTGCTCAGCGGCGATCTCACCCAATATCGGGGCGATCATCTTGCACGGACCGCACACTGCAGGAGCAGCTTGGCCGCC
>NZ_JANNMI010000259.1:0-7755 GCF_031397715.1 Roseateles sp. | reverse complement strand
GCCGGGTTGGTGGCCATCGTCGAGACTGAAGACATGAGCAGCGTGTAGCCGTCAGGTTGCGCGCGCGCGACCTCTGCTGCACCGATCGCGCCTCCTGCTCCGCCTTTGTTTTCAACTACAACGGTCTGTCCTAGTGTGGCTCCCATCTTTGCTGATATGACCCGCGCCAGCAGGTCGGTCGTACCGCCTGGGGCAAAGGGCACCACCAGACGCACCGGCTTGGTGGGGTAGGCCTGTGCAGTTGCTGCAACAGGGACCAGTAAACAAAGCATGCCGAGTGCAATTGCGTGAAGGCGGAGATTCTTCATATGTGCTTTCCCAAGAGGCTGAGATCCACCAACCGACATTGATTGATTGACCAAAATCATCTCTCGGACCGCCTACTTTCTGGAAGTCATCCGTTCGGAATTAACGTTATTCCGCATGAGCATACGGCTAACTTCACCGAGCGCTTTGGATGCTGTCGAGCGTGGCGGTGTGGACAAGCTGCGGTTCTTGCCACACTGCCGCAACCGCAACCGCAACCGCAGCCTGCCGGACCAAGGCTTGGCACTTATTTGTACAACACGCTGGGCAACCAAAGGCCGATGGCGGGAAACGTGTACAACAAAACCAGTGCAAATACTTGGATGCCCATAAACGGCAGCATGCCGAGGAAAATTTGATTCAGCGTGACGTGAGGCGGCGAAACACCTTTCAAGTAAAAGGCCGCCATGGCTACCGGTGGTGAGAGGAAGGCTGTTTGCAGGTTCAAGGCCACCAGCAAGCCAAAGAACAAAGGGTCCACGCCAAAATGCGCCAGCAAGGGAATAAATATCGGCATGAAGATCACGATGATCTCGGTCCACTCCAGCGGCCAGCCCAGCAAAAAGATAATGACTTGGGACAGGATCAAGAACTGCAGAGTGGTCATATTGAGGGACAGCACCCATTGGTTGATGAGATCTTGGCCTCCCAATAAGGCAAATGCCGCCGAGAAAATGCTCGACCCTACAAAAAGCCAGCAAACCATAGCGGTGGTTTTGGCCGAGAGGTACACCGACTCTCTGACCACAGTCATGTTCAGACGCCGGTAGGCCGCTGCCAGGAGCAAGCCGCCCATAGAACCCATCGCCGCAGCCTCAGTGGGGGTGGCAAGGCCGAACACAATCGTGCCCAGCACCGAAAGAATCAACATCGCCAGCGGGAAGAACGAGCTCAGCAGCATCTTGAAGATCTCTAGCCGAGCGAAGGTGAAAAAGGCGTAAAAAACTGTCAGTGCCGCCGCTCCAATACCCAATGTGACCCAAAAGCTCGTCGGCGCCGCCACTCGCTCACTGCTGGCTTGCGCAGGGGAGGGCGTTACGGATACGGCTGCAGCATCCGGCGCTGCTTTGGCTACTTCAGTGGCCGCGTTTGCATCTGCCTTGCTAGGCTCGGCAGCGGGCGCTGAGTCAGCTGGGTCAGGTGGGGGGGGCGCTGCGCCGCCTTGAAAATCGTCTTCCTCAGCGATAAAGCCACTACCCATTTCTTGTGCTTCGCTCACGACTGCCACTTTGGGCGCAGTTATTGTGCGGTAGCTCAAGCCCATGGCAGCGGTAAAAACCAAGGCTGGCAGCAGGGCAGTAAATAGCTGAAGCACCAGCGTGCGTCCAGGCACGCCTAGTTTTAGTTTGCCGTTGAGACCCGCTATCAACCCACGCACGACATTGTTGCCAAACGAGTCGGAAATAGCTTTTGCATAGGTGGGCAAGGGCACGACCCGATCTTCAGCCGACAGCGGAGGCGCCCATTTTGGCTTGAGCTTGGCAATCAGAATGATGTAGCCCACATAAAGCGTGGCCAGCATGACACCCGGTAAAAAGGCCCCTGCATAAAGCTTCACCACAGACACGCCGGCAGTAGCGCCATAAACAATCAGCATCACAGAAGGTGGGATCAAAATGCCCAGGCAACCTCCGGCAGTAATGGCTCCTGCTGCGAGTTGGGTGCTGTAGCCAGCGCGCAGCATGGCCGGCAAAGCCAGCAAACCCATCAATGTGACGACCGCACCCACGATGCCGGTAGCGGTAGCAAATATTGCGCAAGTAACCACAGTCGCGACTGCCAAGGAGCCTGGCACTCTCGCCATGGCCAAATGCAAACTCTTGAAAAGTTTTTCGATCAAATTGGCGCGCTCAACCAAATAACCCATAAAAACGAACAAGGGAATGGAGATCAGTACGTCGTTGGACATTACCGAGAACGTGCGTTGCACCATCAGGTCGAGTGTCTGCTGGACTGCCAGATCGGGGTCGCGACTTCGGAAAGCAAACCAAGCAAACATCATGCCCATGCCCATCAGTGTGAACGCGGTGGGGAATCCCATCATGATGGCAACCACCACCAAGCCCAGCATCAGCAGCCCCAAATGACCGTTTGTCATTTGAGAAGGTGCAGGCATCAGGACAAAAATGCTGATGACAACGGCCAATAAAATGGAGAGGCCAAACCATATTTCCTTTTTCACTTGGTGGCTCCCTCTTTGGACACAATATATTTATCTAGCTCGACGATGTCTTGGTCGCTCACATGGACCATCTCTTTGAGTTTGTCGACGTCAACTTCCTCGACGTCGGCCTTGCGCGAAGGCCAACGACCTTCTTTTAAGCACACAACGCAACGCAAAATTTCCACCACTCCCTGAATAAGCAACATGGTGCCCGCCAGGGGAATAATGGTCTTGAAAGGGTAAATTGGAGGGCCATCGGACGTGATGTTTGAAATTTCTTTGATGGCCCAAGACTCCCCGGCATAAAAATAGCCAGCCCACGCCAGCGCGAAGACGCCCGGAATAAAGAATAAGAAATACAGCAACAAATCGAGACCAGCCTGTAAGCGCGGCGGGAAAAAACTGTAAAGCACATCCCCGCGCACGTGACCATTTTGGGACAAGGTGTAGGCTCCAGCCATCATGAATATCGACCCATACATCATCATCATGAGGTCAAACGCCCAAGGATTGGGGTTGCTAAGCACATAGCGAGAAAACACCTCCCAGGTAATCAAAAACGTAAGCGCAACCAAGAGCCAGGAAAAAGCATGGCCCAACCAGGTACTTACTTTGTCGACGAGAAGAAATGTTTTCTGCATTTTTTTGCCAACTATAAAAACCAACCGCCCATGCGTGCGATGGGCGGTTGAGGTGCCAAGAGGAGTTTTATGCCTTCTTTGGTGGGAAGAAGAAGTTCGCAGCCATCGCTCTGTTGATTACATAATTTTGCTCCCAACTTACCGCGCGCTCAGCGAAGGCTTTCTGGGACTCAACGATTTCTTTGAATAAAGGGTTCTCTGCCGATTTCTTCTCAACAATCTCCGCCCAAATTTTGAGTTGGGCTTGCAGCACCGCGCTCGGAGTCTTGTAGAACTTCACTTTGTCCTTGTTTTGAAGCTCGACAAAGTCCTTGGAATAGCGGTCAATGGCTTTCCATGACATATCAGCCGACGCTGCCTCGACCGCACCGGCAATGATGGCCCGCATTTTTGCTGGCAATGCGTCATATTTCGGTTTGTTGAACATGATCTCGAAAGTCTCAGCACTCTGGTGGTAGCTTTGCAGCATGCAGATCTTGGAGACGTCCGGGAATCCCAGCAGACGGTCGGAGGAAGCATTGTTGAACTCGGCAGCATCGAGCAGGCCGCGGTCCATGGCAGGCACGATTTCTCCGCCTGGTAAGGCGTTCACTGCAGCACCCATGGCAGTGAACAAGTCGATTGCCAAGCCGTTGGTTCGGTACTTCAGACCCTTGAAGTCTTCAGCTTTGGTGACAGGTTTTTTGAACCAACCCAAGGGTTGCGTTGCCATCGGCCCATATAAGAACGATTGGACCGTTGTGATGCCGATGGATGCGTACAACTTAGCCAGCAATTCCTGGCCGCCGCCGTACTTGTGCCAGGCTAAAAGCATATTTGCGTCCATGCCGAACGCTGGGCCGGAGTTCCATAGGGCCAGTGCGTTCTGCTTGCCATAGTGATAACCCAGCACGCCATGACCACCGTCCAGCGTCCCTTTGGAAACTGCCTCAAGCAGGCCAAATGCAGGCACTACCGAGCCGGCCGGTAGAACTTCAATCTTCAGATCCCCGCCGGTCATATCGTTCACCTTCTTGGCGAAGTCGACCGCGTATTCGTGAAAGATATCTTTGCTCGACCAAGTACTCTGCCAGCGCATATTGATCGGGCCGGTTTGACCTCTGGCGATCATGGGGGCTGACATCGCGCCTGCGGCAAGTACTGCACCTTTGAGCAGGCTACGGCGGCGTGGAACTTTGGTGTCGGTCATATGGATATCTCCTGTTTATAGGGATGAGCTGTGGGCAACCGCTCAACAGCTTTTCTGGTCCGGCTTCGCTATGAGCCGCAATGGATCTTCCTGTACGGCATCAGCACTGCGGAAGTACTGCTCAAGGAATTACGGTTATTCCATTTGGGAATACTTGAAGGCCGCGAGCCTCATGATCTACTCTGGCCATGGATCGTTTTCAAGCCACCAAACTTTTTGTTCGCGTCGTCGATCTGGGCTCGTTCAGCAAGGCTGCGGATGACTTCGGCATCGGGCAGCCCTCGGTGACGAAGCTGATGGCCCAACTGGAAAAGCAGCTGGGTTCACGCCTGCTGCACCGGAGCACGCATGGTGTCTCGCCGACAGAGATTGGTGCCCTGTATTACGAAAAGTGCAAGCTGATCGCCCATCACTTGGAGGAGGCCGAGAGCGTGGCGATGTTGATGCAATCGCAAGTTCAAGGGGGGCTGCGCATCAGCACAACCATGGATTTTGGCCGGCGCGTGCTGGCACCACTGACATTGCGCTTTCTTGAAATAAATCCCAAGTTGAATGTTGAACTGCTGTTCGATGATCACCTCGTCAACATGGTGGAGCAAGGGATTGACGTGGCCATTCGCATGGGGCGCCTTGCCGACTCTACATTCGGCGCACGCTATCTGGGCTTGAATCCTTGGTCGCTGGTTGCTGCACCTGACTATTTAGCCCGTCGCGGCAGGCCGAGTTCACCTGCAGAGCTTGCGACGCATGCCGCCTTGGTCTGCAGCACGGTGCAAAATGATTCACGTTGGCATTTCAGCGCCGCCAAGGGCAAGGCGGTGACGGTGCAGGTCAGTGGGCCGATGCGGTCGAACAACAAGACTGCACTCATGGAGGCCGCCTGCGCGGGTTTCGGTATCGCCGCACTGCCGACCTATGTGGTGCATGAATCCATCAAGAGCGGTGCGTTAGTGACGGTACTCGACGCCTGGACCTTGCCTACTCAAGAAGTTCACGCCGTCTATCCGTCGCCGCGCATGGTTCCGGCCAAAGTGACCGGGTTTATTGAGTGGCTTCAAGGGCAGTTGGGCGAGTCTTGGTGGGCCTCGCAATACTGAACCGTACTGCCCTCAACGCGCACTTCGCTCTCATCACCTCGCTGCAACAGGTATCTCGCGGCAGGACCATTGGATCAAGGCAATTCGCGACCCCGCGCGGAAATGTAAAGCCGATACCAGTCCGCCCCACTGAGTGCTACCTCAGTGGCCTCGGCGCAGGCGCGGATGCGGGCTGGATCGGCGCTGCCGATGACGGCGCTGATGCGCGCCGGATGACGCAGCAGCCAGGCCAGCACCAGGGCCTCGCGGCTGTAGCCCAGCCCCTCGGCTAACTCGCTGACCAAGCGGGCAGTGGCCTGCACGGCGGGCGGCGCGTCGGCTGCTGCTGCGCCGCTGTAGACGCCGCGCGCCAGAGCGCCCCAAGCTTGTAACTCCACCCTTGCTGTGCGGCAATGATCCAGCGTGTCGCCCCAGGCCGAGGCTGCCAGTGGTGCCTGCTCATCGTTGAAGCAGGTGCCGGCATCCAGCCAGTCGCGCTTGAGCAGACTCATCTCCAACTGGTTGGCCGCCAGTGGCTCGTCGATGGCGGCACTTACCGCGCGCATCTGCGCCGCATGCATATTCGACACGCCCAGCCGCCCGATCTTGCCGGCGCTCTTTAGCCGCTGCCAGGCTCTAGCCAGCTCGGCCGCATCCAGCAGCGGGTCCGGCCGATGCAGCAGCAGCAAGTCGATATGGTCGGTCTGCAAGCGCCGCAGGCTGGCTTCAACACTGGCCTGAATATGGGCGGCGGACAGGTCATAACGTTTAGGGCCGTCGGCATCGGCAAAGCGAATGGCGCACTTGGTCTGCAATTGCAGGCTTGCGCGCAGCGAAGGCTGGCGCTTGAACAACTCGCCAAAGCATTGCTCGGCCTTGCCCAACGTGTAGATGTCGGCGTGATCGAAACGTGTGATGCCGACGGCCAGCGCCGCCTCCACGGCGGCATGCGCCTTGGCAATGTCGGCCTCGGCCAGCGGCTGGGTGTTCCAGCCACCCCCGAAGCCCATGCAGCCGAGAATGAGGCGATGTTTGGAGTTGGGTGCGGTCATGTGCTTGGCGGCAAGGGAGAAGGGGCTCCATGCTAATGCCCCGCGGCTCCGCCCTTAGCGTCGAGCCTGAGATCAATAGACACAAAAAAGCCCACATGGATGCGTGCTTTTATACTGATTCATGAATTTGGGGGTTGACGAGCCTTACCCCGGCACTGGTCACAACGGTTAGGGCTGCTTCGTTCCCAATCTGACCCGGTTGGCCGCGCTTCCATGCGAGGAGGCCCGTCGGTGAAGATTGTAAGCGATGCCCGGAGCAGGACCGGGCGTGCTGATAAAAATCTACTCAGCGCAGCTGCAAATCGTCGTCACTGAAGCGGATATTCAAGGGCTCGATCAGCAACTGCTTCGGGCCTACTTCGAGTTGGCCGGCAATGAGGGCGTCGATGCCGCAGGCCTTGGCCACTTCGACGGTGCGCGCCGCGTCTTCGGCTTTCACAAAGATCGCAAAGCCGGCGCCCATATTGAGCGTGGAGTAGGCCTCGCGGTCGTCTTGCTTGGCCTGCTCTTGCATGAAGCGCAGCACCGGCGTGACCGGCGGCACGCTGTGAATGCGGTAGGTGAACTGGGCCGGATGACGCAGCAGCTTGCGCCAGCCATGGCCGGTGATGTTGGCGCAGTAATGCGGCAGAACGCCGGCCTTGAACAGCGCCTCGGTGACCGGCGAGTACAGCGTGGTGGGGGCCAGCAAGGCATCGCCGTAGGTGAGGCCCGGTTCGATTTCGGTCAGATAGCCTTGCGGCAGGCGTTCAACCAGCTTACGTGCCAAGCTCAGGCCGTTGGCATGGATGCCGCTGGAAGCCAACAAGACGATGACGTCACCGGCGCCTAGCTTGTCACCCACCGAGAGCCGCTCTTTGGGGTTGATCAAGCCGGTGCATGAAGCGGCCAGATCAATGCGGCCGGCTTCGACGATGCCAGCCAGCGCGGGGGTCTCGCCGCCGCCCCAGGCGACTTGACAGGTATCGCAGGCGCGCTTCCAGCCTTCAACCAGGCTTTGCGCGCGCTGCTTGTCGCCGAACCAATCCGAGCCGCCAGCGGCCCAATAGGCCTGCACCACCAAGGGCGTGGCGCCGACAGTGATCAGGTCGTTCACCGCCATGGCGATGGTGTCTTGGGCGATGCCGTCGTAATAGCTCTTGCCGGTCAGCTCGCGCATCTCGTCGGCGACCAAGGTCTTGGTGCCCAGGCATTCGACTATTGTTGCGATGTAGAACGGGCCGACGTCAACTACATAGGCCGACTCGCCGCGCGAGGCCAGCACTTCGGTGAAGCCATGGGCGCCGAGGAGATGCGCGAGCTGACCGGCAAGAGCTATTACGACGGC
>NZ_JANNMI010000177.1:0-2621 GCF_031397715.1 Roseateles sp. | reverse complement strand
AACGCCCGTGCCGGCCGCGACACGCCGGAAGGCGCGATGACCCTGTCGAATGAGGACGTCCTGGACGTCGTCAAGATCTTGGTCGAGCTGCGCAACGGCCGTGGTGAAGTCGATGACATCGACCACTTGGGCAATCGTCGCGTGCGTTGCGTCGGCGAATTGGCCGAGAACCAGTACCGCTCCGGTCTGGCGCGTATCGAGAAGGCCGTCAAGGAGCGTCTGGGCCAAGCCGAGACCGAAGCCTTGATGCCGCATGACTTGATCAACTCCAAGCCGATCTCGGCCGCGTTGAAAGAGTTCTTCGGTGCGTCGCAGCTGTCGCAGTTCATGGACCAGACCAACCCGTTGTCGGAAATCACGCACAAGCGTCGCGTTTCCGCCCTGGGCCCTGGTGGTTTGACGCGTGAGCGCGCTGGCTTTGAAGTCCGCGACGTGCACCCGACTCACTACGGTCGTGTCTGCCCCATCGAAACGCCGGAAGGTCCGAACATTGGTCTGATCAACTCCTTGGCTCTGTACGCACAGCTGAACGAGTATGGTTTCCTGGAAACGCCTTATCGTCGCGTCGTCGACGGCAAGGTGACGACCCAGATCGACTATCTGTCGGCCATCGAAGAAGGCAAGTACGTGATCGCTCAGGCGAACGCGACGCTGAGCGAAGGCGCGCTGACGGATGAGTTGGTGTCGGCGCGTGAAAACGGCGAGTCGGTGCTGACCTCCCCTGAGCGCATCCAGTACATGGACGTCGCTCCGACCCAGATCGTGTCGGTGGCGGCCTCGCTGGTGCCATTCCTGGAGCACGATGATGCAAACCGCGCCTTGATGGGTGCGAATATGCAGCGTCAGGCCGTGCCTATCTTGCGCCCCGAAAAGGCCATGGTCGGTACTGGTGTCGAGCGTGTTGCGGCCAAGGATTCGGGCACGGTTGTGGCGGCGCGCCGCGGCGGTATCGTCGACTATGTCGATACCAACCGCATCGTGATTCGTGTCAATGACGACGAAACCGTTGCCGGTGAAGTCGGCGTCGACATCTACAACCTGATCAAGTATCAGCGTTCCAACCAGAACACCAATATCCATCAGCGCCCGATCGTGCGCCGTGGTGACAAGGTCGCTTCTGAGGACATCATTGCTGACGGTGCTTCTACCGACATCGGTGAGTTGGCGCTGGGCCAGAACATGTTGGTCGCCTTCATGCCATGGAACGGCTACAACTTCGAGGATTCGATCCTGATCTCGGAGCGCGTCATCGCTGAAGACCGCTACACCTCGATTCACATCGAAGAGTTGGTGGTCAATGCGCGTGACACCAAGCTGGGCAGCGAAGAAATCACCCGCGACATTCCGAACTTGTCCGAGCAGCAGCTGGGTCGTTTGGATGAGTCCGGCATCGTCTACGTTGGCGCCGAAGTCAACGCCGGCGACGTGTTGGTCGGCAAGGTCACGCCCAAGGGCGAGACCACGTTGACGCCAGAAGAGAAGCTGCTGCGCGCCATCTTCGGTGAGAAGGCTTCCGACGTGAAAGACACGTCCTTGCGTGTCGATCAAGGCACCTCGGGCACCGTCATCGACGTGCAGGTCTTCACACGTGAAGGCATCGTGCGTGACAAGCGCGCTCAGCAGATCATTGACGACGAGCTGAAGCGTTTCCGTCTGGACCTGAACGACCAGCTGCGTATCGTGGAGGCCGACTCGTTCGACCGAATCGAGAAGCTGCTGACCGGCCGCGTGGCCAATGGCGGCCCGCAGAAGATCGCCAAGGGCACCGTCATCGACAAGGCCTATCTGCAGAGCGTCGAGAAGTTCCATTGGTTCGACATCCGCCCGGCCGACGACGACGTCGCCAACCAGTTGGAGTCGATCAAGAACTCGCTGGAGCAAACCCGCCACAGTTTCGATTTGGCGTTTGAAGAAAAGCGCAAGAAGCTGACGCAAGGCGACGAGTTGCCGGCTGGCGTGTTGAAGATGGTCAAGGTGTACCTGGCCGTCAAGCGCCGCCTGCAGCCGGGCGACAAGATGGCCGGCCGGCATGGCAACAAGGGTGTAGTGTCGAAGATCGTGCCGGTGGAAGACATGCCTTACATGGCCGATGGCACGCCCGCCGACATCGTGCTGAACCCGCTGGGCGTGCCGTCCCGCATGAACGTGGGCCAGGTACTTGAAGTGCATTTGGGCTGGGCCGGCAAGGGGATTGGGCAGCGCATTGGCGACATGCTGCAAGGTGAGGCCCGGATCGCCGAACTGCGCAAGTTCTTCGACCAGCTCTACAACCAATCCGGCGGCAAGACCGAGAACATCGACGAGCTGAGCGACGCCGACGTCCTCGAGATGGCCAGCAATCTGAGCAAGGGCGTGCCGTTTGCCACGCCGGTGTTTGACGGTGCCAAAGAGTCTGAAATCCGCGCCATGCTCAAGTTGGCTTACCCGGACGACATTGCCGCCAAGAAGGGGCTGACCATCACCCGCACCCAGGCGCAATTGTGCGACGGCCGTACCGGTGAGGCCTTTGAGCGGCCCACCACGGTGGGGTATATGCATGTACTCAAGCTGCACCACCTGGTGGACGACAAGATGCATGCCCGCTCCACCGGGCCGTACAGCCTGGTGACGCAGCAGCCGCT
>NZ_JANNMI010000097.1:0-3198 GCF_031397715.1 Roseateles sp. | reverse complement strand
GCCCGGCGGGCTCATTGATGCCCCCCTACGTCGCTGCGCGCCGGTCCCCAAAGGGGGAGCGAGCGCCTTGGGAGCGGCCCGGCGTCGCTCATGGCTTGAACTGCCCTTGTACCCGGTAACGCGACCCCGGATGCACCAGCCGCGCCCGGCATCCACCCGGCGCATCACGCCGACGCCGTTGCGCGCCATCAGGTTCAGGTCCTGCGTCGGACCGTCGAGTAGGCGGCAACCGGGGGCAGTGCCGCCATCAAAGCGCAACGGCGGGTCGCCCGCCTTGAGCTCGCGGTCGCCATCGGCAAACGCCAGCACCACGCCGGCGCCACGCAGCACCGCGAACCAGCGCTCGACTTGCGGGAACGCCGAAAACGCGCCGTCGGACTCGATGTCGGCCCGGCTGATGCGCAGCTTCCACTCCGCGCCAGCAGGCCAGGCCAGCAGTTCGCGGGTCTGGCCCCCGCCATTGCGCCAGGCCTGGGGGGCCACCGAATCGGCGTCGATCAGCAAGAAATTCATGGCTTGAATTGTCCTTGCACGCGGTAACGCGAACCCGGATGCACCAGGCGCGCCAGCGTGATCGGGATGTCGCGGTTGACGGTGCGCCGCACGATGATCAGGCACGGCTCGTCGCCCGGTATGCCGAGCAATCGGGCTTCGCGCACGCGTGGGGCCCCGGCTTCGATCGAATACTGCGCCTCCCACAGCGGCGCCACCTGCAACAAATAGTGCGTCGGCGTGATTTTGGTGAAGTCGGTCTTCAGGTAGTTGGGCGCGCACCGCGGATTGACGAAGCGGTCCTCGCATTGCAGCGCGACGTCGTCCTCGAAGTGCACGATCAGGGTATGGAATACCGGCGCTCCCGGGGCCAGGCCGAGTTGCCCCGCCAGCCCTGCGGTGGCGCGCTGCTGCCTTGAAAGATGGACCCGGGCGTGGTGGCGATGGCCGCGCGCGGTGATCTCCTCGTGCAGGTCGCGAATCGTCAGCGACGAGGAGACCTGGGCCAGATGCGCGGCGTAGGTTCCAAGGCCCTGCACCCGGGTCACCAGGCCATCGGTTTGCAACTCGCGCAACGCCCGGGTGACCGTCATGCGGCTGACGCCGAACTGCGCGACCAGCTCGGAATCGGACGGCATCAACGCGCCGGGCGGCCAGCGGCCGACCGACAGCCCGTGTTTGAGATATTCCCTGACCAGCGCGTAGGGAGCCAGAACCTGCGCAGTGGCTGCCCGGGCCGACGGCCGGTTGCGCGCTGCGGAATCAGGGAAAACCATGATTCGAGTGTATTTGCATAGTCTTGTCTAGTCAAGTACACTTTGCCGCTGCGCCGCGTCGTTGATGTTGCGTGCGCTTCTTTCCGATTGTTGAGACCCTCCGTGAGGCTGCCATGTCCGACCTGTCCCCCGTCCACCAAGTTGCAAAACCCCGTCCTGTGCGCGCCCCAAGAGGGACCCAGCTCAGCTGCAGGAACTGGCTGATTGAAGCCGCCTACCGGATGTTGCAAAACAATCTGGACCCCGATGTGGCCGAGAACCCGGACGCGCTGGTGGTCTACGGCGGCATCGGCAAGGCGGCTCGCAACTGGGACTGCTTTGAGGCCATCCTGACTTCGCTGAAAAGCCTGGGCGACGACGAGACCCTGCTGATTCAGTCGGGCAAGCCGGTCGGCATCTTCCCGACTCACGCTGACGCGCCGCGGGTCTTGATCGCCAATAGCAATCTGGTGCCGCACTGGGCCAACTGGGACCATTTCAACGAGCTCGACCGCAAGGGCTTGATGATGTATGGCCAGATGACGGCCGGCAGCTGGATCTATATCGGCACGCAAGGCATCGTGCAGGGCACCTATGAGACCTTTGCCGAGGCCGGGCGTCAACACTATGGAGGAACGATGAAAGGCCGCTGGGTGCTAACGGCCGGCCTGGGCGGCATGGGCGGCGCGCAACCGCTGGCCGCCAGCTTCGCCGGTGCCTGCTCGCTGAACATCGAATGCCAGCAAAGCCGCATCGACTTCCGCCTCAAGACCCGCTATGTGGACGAGCAAGCGAGCGACCTTGATGACGCACTGGCGCGGCTGAAGAAATACACCGCCGAGGGCCGCGCGATCTCGATCGCGCTGCTCGGCAATGCGGCGACCCTCCTGCCGGCGCTGGCCGAACGCTGCAAGACCGACGCCAGCCTCAAGCCCGACCTGGTCACCGATCAGACCAGCGCCCACGATCTGATCAATGGCTATTTGCCTGCAGGCTGGAGCGTTGAGCAGTGGAAAGCGGCCGCCGCCGACCCGGCCCAACATGCCGCGCTGAAGGCGGCGGCCGCCGCCAGCTGCGCCGTGCACGTCAAGGCCATGCTGCTGTTCCAGGCGATGGGCATCCCGACCGTCGACTATGGCAACAATATCCGCCAGGTGGCGTTGGAGCAAGGCGTTAGCAATGCCTTTGACTTTCCCGGTTTTGTGCCCGCCTATGTGCGCCCGCAGTTCTGCGCAGGCCGTGGCCCCTTCCGCTGGGTGGCGCTGAGCGGCGACCCGGAAGACATCTACAAGACCGACGCCAAGATCAAAGAGCTGTTCCCGCAGCACGCCCACGTGCACCGCTGGCTGGACATGGCGCGCGAACGCATCGCCTTCCAGGGCCTGCCGGCACGCATCTGCTGGCTGGGCCTGGGCGAGCGCCATCTCGCCGGCCTGGCCTTCAATGAGATGGTCAGGTCGGGTGAGCTCAAGGCACCGATCGTGATCGGCCGCGACCATCTGGACAGCGGCTCGGTCGCCAGCCCCAACCGCGAGACCGAAAGCATGATGGACGGCTCGGACGCGGTTTCCGACTGGCCGCTGCTCAACGCGCTGCTCAACACCGCCGGCGGCGCCACTTGGGTCAGCCTGCACCACGGCGGCGGCGTCGGCATGGGCTTCAGCCAGCACAGCGGCGTGGTGATCGTCGCCGACGGCACCGACGCTGCGGCCAAACGCCTGGCCCGCGTGCTCTACAACGACCCCGGCACGGGGGTGATGCGCCATGCCGATGCCGGCTACGAGATCGCCAAGACAACGGCACGCGAGCGTGGGTTGAATATGCCGATGCTAAATCGCAACTGACATCAATAACGTCGTTTCAATACGGACGCAGAGGGCGCAGAGGAACGCAAGGTACGCAGAGCATTTCTTTTGCCTTCTTATTCTTTGCGTCCTCTGCGTCCCTCCGC
>NZ_JANNMI010000458.1:0-16127 GCF_031397715.1 Roseateles sp. | reverse complement strand
CTGGTCCAGCCGCCGATCACATCATCACCCTGAGTCAAACAGCTTTTGTGCACTTCGAGTGCCAGCGTGGTGACGTTGGCATCGTCGATGATATTGGGCGCGGCGCCGATCAAGGCTGGGTTGGTGATCACGTCGACGGGGGCGTTGACCAGATCAAAAATAACCCCCAAATTGACTGCAAACGGATCCTTGCGTTGGCCGACAAACAGTTTGACGGGCATGTTGCAGCCCGGCATGTTGACGCTGTAGATATGCTGATCGGCATAGCCGGGATAGTCGGGAATTGTCTTGCTGCCGATATTGTCGACCGGCTTGTCAAAGGCGGCGCTGCCATTGGCCAGATTGGTCAAAGCCATAGTCGTGCCGGAGCGGCGATCACCGCGCACCAGGCTCACGCCGAAGGTTTCGGCCAAGTTCAAATTGCCATCAGCCGGCGCGCTGACCGGGCCTTTTTGCAGCAGGGAAATTGGGATGTTCTTGCCGCCGATGGGCAACGCGAAACCCTTGCCGGCCGCCGCCAGCGTGTTGCTGAAGCGAAACTGGAAGCTGAGGTCTTCCTTGGCATCGCCGTTGTTGTCGATGTGAATTTCATAGAGCGCATTCGGGTCCATCGAGAAGTAGTTCGGGCCACCGTAAGCAGCCTGCAAAGGCTGGTAGTTAGCGATGATCGTTACATAATCTTTGCGGCCGTCTTCATAGCTGCTGAACATATAAAAATCGGTCGCGTCGACCTTGGGCGTCGTGGTGATGAAAGGCGCTTCGCGGTGGCTGGACGCCTGCGCCAGGCCGGTGCAGGCCAAAAGAATTGCGGCAGCCAAAGGTGCCAGAGTGAGTCGTTGAGCTTGCATGAGTTGATCTCCAAGATGTGGCGTGGTCTGCGGGGTATGCCGCTGGAGGTCTATACGCAACTCCGCTGAAATTGGATGCAAGGAAATTGGAATGATTTTCTTGCGGCCCTGGTGCATCCAAACCGAGGCGTCTTGCGTATGGCTTGTTGCGAGCTCAATCAACCTCACTTCACTCGGAGAGACCCCCATGCCAACTTCATTCAATCAAACCGCCTGCCAGGTTCTGCTGGGCTTGAGCGCCGTGCTGCCGTTGACGGCGCAAGCCGGGCCCATGACCGTTGTCAACGTGTTCTTTGATGGCATCGGCACTCAGCCAGCGATCGACGCCCAAGGCATGGGTAGTTGGTCCGGCAGCATCACGCCGGGCTTTGGGTCTGACATCACCGAGTCGCTGATGTCAAACGTGCTGTTCCAACTCGATGCCAGCAGCACCACGCTGAGCGGCAGCTTCCAATTCAGCAGCCTGGACCTGAGCTCGACCATCGCTGGCCTGTTGAGCGGCAGCGACCTTGACGGCGACGGCCAGTTCGAGCTCGACTACCAAATCCTCGGCGGCAGCGGTGCCTTCAACCACGCCAGTGGCTACGGCCTGTCCTTCATCAGCTTTGACCGGCCGCTCAACATGGCAGGCAGCTATATCGAGTCCGGCCTCCTGACCTTCGCGGTGCCGGAGCCGTCGAGCTACGGTCTGTTCGCCTTGGGGCTGCTGGGTGTCGCCTTAACGCAGCGTAAAACTACCCGCCAGACACCGCGCGGCTGATCACGCATTCAAACCGCCCATCACGGTGTCCACTGACTCGTGGCTGAGGTCGGGTGCGCCCCAAGCGCTGAGCCAGGCCGAGAACTGCGTTTGCGGCATCGGCTTGGCGATGAAGTAACCCTGACCTTCATCGCAGCCCAGCTCGGCCAAGAGCTTCCAGGCCTTGCCGGTCTCGACGCCCTCGGCCACCACCGACAGCCCCATATTGTGAGCTAACTCAATGGTTGAACGGACGATTTTGGCATCACCCAGATCGGTCTCCATCGCCAGCACAAAGCTCTTGTCGATCTTCAACTCATCCACCGGCAAGCCCTTCAAATAGGCCAGCGACGAGTAGCCGGTGCCGAAGTCATCGATGGACAGCTTAAAGCCCATCTCGTGCAACTGGTTCAGGGTCTCGAGCGCACGTTGGGGGTCATCCATGATGGCGCTCTCGGTGATCTCCAAACACAGCGCATCGGTGCCGGCGCCATGCTGGGCCAGCACCGCGCTGATCCTGGCCGGCAGGTCCTGGTCCATCAGGTCGCGGGTGGACAGATTGACGCTGATGCGCAGGGCCAAGCCTTGCTGATTCAGGCTCGACCAGGCACGCGCCGATTCGGCCAGCACCCAGCGGGTCAGCTCACGGATGAAACCGGTCTGCTCGGCAAAAGGGATGAACTGCATGGGCGGCACCAGGCCGCGCTCGGGATGCTGCCAGCGCAGCAAGGCCTCGGCGCTGCTGACGCGGCCTGTTTTCAAGTCGACCTTGGGTTGCAAATACAGGCGCAGCTGCCCAGCTTCGACGGCGCGGCGCAACTCGCTCAGCAAGGACAAGGATTCTTGGCTGCCGGCGTCCATTTGGGGCGAATAGAGCGCGCTGCCGGACTGGCGCTTTTTTGCCGCCACCATGGCCAGCGCGGCGCGGCTCAAGAGTAGCTTGGCGTCCCGCCCGTGCGCCGGCGCCAGCACGATGCCGATGCCCGCGCTGAGGTCGACGGCCTGCTCATCGAGGCACAGCGCGGCCTCGAAATTCAAGCGTATGGCTTCGGCGGCAGCGCGCGCGGCGGCCTCATCGGCTTGGTCCAGGAGCAGCACAAACTCATCGCCGCCCAGCCGCGCCAGGCTGTGTGGCTGGGTCCCCAGCAGGGTCTGCAAACGCAGCACCACGGCGCATAAAAGTCGGTCACCAAAGTCATGCCCCTGCACATCATTGACATGCTTGAAGCGGTCCAGGCCCAGCTGCAGCAGCGCGAAGGGCGCGCCGCTTTGGCCCAGCCGCTCGGTCAAAAGCTCGCTGAAGCCCAAGCGATTGGGCAGCTTTGTCAGCTGGTCTTTGTAGGCGAGCTGACTGAGGTTTTCATCCCGTTCGCGAATGCCGCGCCGCATCGCCTCGAACGCCGCCGCCAGGTCACCGACCTCGTCGCTGGATTGGCGCAGCACCGGCGTGTTGTAGTCACCCTGACCCAATCGGTCGGCCGCCCGTGCCAGCGCCTTGACCGGGCGGCTGATGCGTCGCGCCATCAAGACCGAGCCGAGCGCAAAGATCGCCACCCCGATCAAGGTCAGCGCCAACAAGGTCAGTTGCAAGTCGCGGTAAGGGGCGACTGCGGTGTCGAAGGAGCGCAGCAGCAGGGCACCGAGTTGCTGCTGTTGCTGTTGCTGCGGCTGTTGCTCTGGGGCCATCAAAGCCACCCACAGACCGCGCATATGCTCGCCGCCCACCTCGGCCGGGAACAGGCCGCCCGCGGCGGGTATCTGGCGCGCCAGCTGATCGGATACGGCCGGCTCCAGCAAGCTCAACAGGCTGCGCCATTGGCCGCGTTCGTCTTGCATCATGATGACGGCCTGCAACTCGGACAGCGTCTGCAAGTCCTGCAAGGCCGACTTCTCAAGCACAAAGCCCATCAGGATCCAGCCGACCTGAGCGGGCGTCTTGACCGGCACCAGCGCGACTTGATAGACCTGCCCACCCAAGAGCGCGAGCTGCGCGCTTTGCCCTCCGCCGAGTTTTTGCTTCAGCAGGCCCGCAAAGCGACTGGCGTCATCGCGGGTCGCGGCCACCAGCGCCAGCTCGTTGTCAAAATAGGCCACCACGCTGGCGCCGATGCGTTCTCCCTGATTGGCCAACGCGTCCTTGATGGTCTCAACCGTGCCCTGCTCGGCCAAAGGCAGGCCCACCGCCTTGATAAAGCCGTAATCCTTGGCCAGCAGTTCGGCGCCGTCGTGCAGCTTGTCGGCGCGCTGCGCCAGCAAACGCTTGAAGACGCGCTCACCGGTCTTCAGCTCAGCTGCAATCGAGGCATCGGCATTGCGCGCGATGCTGGAGCGGATGACCGCAAAGCTGGCGAATTGAACCGCCAGCAACAAGGTCAGAAAGAGCGCCACGATGCGCCCTTCAAGGCGGCGCAAATTCAGAAAAGCCGGCAGCGTCACGGTGGCCTTCATTCGGTCAGCGTGAGGCGGGTCTGCGCAGCATCGGCCGGGCGATCAGCCAGCGCATTGGCCGGCACAACGAGTGCGTGGCTTTGCAAGGTCTGCGCCTTCATGCTGGGGTGCCAGAGCTTGAGCCTGTGCTCACCGGCCGGCAGGTCGAGGCGCGCGCTGCCGCTGGCGTCGGTGATGGCAAACAGCGGCGTGTCAACGACCACGATATGGGCGCTCATGCGGTCATGGATATTGCAACCGAGCGTGGCCACGCCGGGCTTGTCGAACACGATCGGCTCGCTCGGTGTGCCGGAGTAGAGCTTGACGTCGATGACCTTGATTGGCGAGAAGGAGTAGACATGGTGGCGCACCACGTCGAAGTTAGGAAAGCTGACCGCCGTGCCGGTCTGCACGATCAACAAGGCGGGCTGAAATTGGCGTTCGCGCTGGGCCATCTCGGCCTTGGCCCCGCTGCCGGCCTTGCCGGTTCGGCCCAGCAATTCGACGGCGACGACCGCGCCCGCCAACGGCTTACCGGCGGCGTTGTTCAGCTGTACGGTCCAGGGCAGCGCCTGGGCGGCCGAGCCGGCCAACAGGCCTGCAGCCAGCAGCGCAAGGGGGGAACTCAGGGTCATGGTTTTGGCCGCGTGTCAGGTCATCAAGGGCTAACGATAGCCGGTTTCATCGGCGCCAGCAGGCGCAGCAACTCATTCTTTGCCCGGTTGTCGATGCCGCCGCGATCGATTTCCTGGCGCAGTATCTCGACGAAGGCGTCAAACTCGGAGGGCTTGATGCGCAGGTCTTTGTGAACCGGGCCCATGGGCTCGCCCTGGTAGCGGCAGCCGCCGCCGGTCAGCGCGCAAATCTGTTCGCTCAGGCTTTGCTGCAAAGCGCTCAGCTTGATGCCCTCGAAACTGCGCTGGGTGCGCGAGTCGGCGGCCGCGCGCGCCAGGGTCCGCTCCATCAGATCCGACACGCCGGGCTGGCCGCCGAGGCGCGCGTACAGGCTGGCGGTAGTCGGCACTTTCGGCGGCGCTGTCGTTGGCGCTGGCGTTGAAGTCGAGCAGCCGAGCAAGACCAGAGCTAAGCAAGTGATCGAGAAGTGGCGAACATTCAGCATGATGGGTTTCAAATTGCAAAAATTAGGGCTTCAGCCACTCGGTGAATGTCCGATGAAGGGATCAGGCGTGCGGTGAACTGCTTCGCGCGCCCATCGCGAACTTTATCGACGCCAAGCTGCCCAACTTGAGACCCCATGCCTGCGACGCTACTGCACCTGAACCGCCCACACCTTCTATGGCTGCTGGCCGCGCTGTGGGCCGGCCCGGCCGGCGCCGGCGAACGGCTGCTGGCCAGCTCCGGCGTCAGCCAAATCGAAGGCGCGGCCGGTGGCGGCTTGACGCCTTGGGCGCTGATCGCCGGCGGCGGCAGCCGCGACCAGATTGGCGCATCCGCGTTTGCCACCCGGGTGCGCACGCGCGGCGGCTACGACTTGGCGGCGGCCGGCGCTGCGGTGGGTTGGTACGACAGCGTCGAGCTGTCGCTGGCGCGCTGGCGCTTCGGCCTGTCTGACACCGTGCCGGGCCAACACATCGGACTCGACATCATTGGGCTGAAGTGGCGCGTGCTGGGTGATGCGGTGTTCGATGCCGATAGCTGGCGGCCCCAAGTCGCCATTGGCCTGCAGCACAAGCGCAACCGCGACATGGCCGTGCCGACCTTGTTGGGCGCCCAGCGCGGCTCCGACACCGAGCCCTATGTGGCGGCCACCAAGCTGTGGCTGGGCGCGGCCGGCGGCTACAACCTGCTGACCCATCTGACCCTGCGCGGCAGCCGGGCCAATCAAATGGGCTTGCTCGGTTTCGGCGGCGACCGCGGCGATGCCTTGCGGCCGCAGGCCGAGCTGTCGCTGGCCGTGCTGCCGCGAGACAACTTGGCGCTCGGCTTCGAATGGCGGGCCAAGCCCAGCCTGCTGAGTGCCGCGCCCGAAACCAGCGCAATGGATTTCTTTGTGTCGTGGTGGCTGAGCCCGAACTTGAACCTGACGGCCGCCTACCTGGACCTGGGTCAGATCGCCAACAAGACCGCGCAGCACAGCAGTTATGTTTCTTTGCAGGCGCAGTTTTGAAATCCTGGCTTCGCCCGAGTCTGGCAGCGGCCGCCCTGGCCGCGGCGCTGGCGGCGGCTGCGCCGGCCCATGCCGCCGGCGTCGAGTGGCATGGTCTGCTCGACTTGCGGGCCGTGCTGAGCGACGCCGAGCGCAGCTGGACCCACGCGGGCCTGGGCAAATCGCGTGCTGACCAGCAGTCCAGCCCGCTGCGCCTCGGCCAAGCGTTCTTGGCGGCGCAGGGCGATCTGTCGAATGCCGTTGCGGCCCGGCTGGTGCTGAGTGCCGCCGACGACCGCGCCGGCGCCCTGGATATCAACGAAGCGTGGCTGCTTTGGAGCCCCATCCCTGCCAGCGCTTGGAAGACCCGCGTCAAGTTGGGGGCCTTCTTCCCGGCCACCAGCTTGGAGATTGACTACGACAGCATTGGCTGGACACCGGTGCGCACGGTGTCCAGCTCGGCCATCAACAGCTGGATCGGCGAAGAACTTCGCACGCTGGGCGCGGAGCTGAGCTTGGTGCGCAAGGGCAGCCCGTCCGGCTCGCCGCATGACTATGGTTTTAACCTGGGCGTGTTTGGCGCCAATGACCCGGCCGGCACGCTGCTGGCTTGGCGCGGCTGGTCCGTCAGTGACCGCATCACCGGCTTGACCGAAAGCCTGCAGCTGGCCGACTTGCCGGTCTACCGCCCCGACGGACCGATCAACAAGCAAACTCGCCACATGCATGTTTTTCGAGAATTGGACGGTCGGGCAGGCTATTACGTGGGCGGGCATTACGGCTACGCCGAGCGCATCAAGGTGGCCGCCATGCACTATGACAACCGAGCTGACCCTTTGGTGGTGAAGAGCGGCCAATACGGCTGGCACACCCGCTTTGACCACCTCAGCTTGCAGCTGCGACCGGCCGGTCAGTGGGAGCTGGCGGCGCAGGCAATGGCCGGCGAAACCTTGATGGGTCCGCAGGCGGTGCGGGTCAAATTCAAGGCCTGGTATTTGCTCGCCAGCCATCCCCTCGCGCAGGGTCAGCTGAGCGCTCGCTATGACTCTTTCAGCGCCAGCGAAAACGACATCCTGCCCAGCGACCCGAATGCCGAAGACGGCCAAGCCTTGGCGCTGGCCTATGCCTTGCCGCTGGGGCAGGGTTGGTCGCTGGTGAGCGAGGCGCTGGTGATCAAGAGCACGCGGCCCGCCCGTCTTTTGATCGGGGCGGCACCCGCGCAGACCGAGCGCAGCTTGAGCGTGTCGCTGCGCTGGCAGTTTTGACACTGGCGCGGGCTTGAGCTTGCTCGCGAATCAGCTCGGTGCTACTTGCGCAGCTGTTGCGACCAAGCCGCGAGTGCGGCCAGCTGCGCCTCGACGCCGGCCTGAATTTTCTCATCGGTGAGATTGCCGTCGGCGTCAAACTGGCCCGCGAAGGCGTTGGCGAAGACCTCGGGCTTGTTCAGTGGGCGCACGTCAAGACACACGCAAACTTGGCGCAGATGGTATTGCGCCCGCGAGGTGCCCATGCCGCCACCGGCTCCCATGATGGCCGCCGCCTTGCCGGCCAGCAAGCCATTGTTCGGCGCGCGTGAAGCCCAATCAATGGCGTTCTTCAGCGCCGGCGAGATCGAGTAGTTGTACTCGGGGCAGGCAAATATGAAGGCATCGGCATTGGCAAACTGCGCCAGCAAATGCGTCACCGCCGCCGGTACCTCGGTGATGTCCGAGTTGTAGAAAGGCAGCGACGCCAAGTCGGCAATATCGATACTCATGCCCTCGGGCGCATTGGCTTGCGCGTAGCGCAGCAGGCCTTTGTTCGACGACTTTTTTCTCAGGCTGCCGCAGAGGGCGAGAACTTGGGTGGTTTGAGTCATGGCGCGGTCTTGGCTGGATGGATTGATGGGATGCTGGGTTGATTGATTCGCTGGCGGGTGGGCCGGTAGAACGAGCGCCATCGTAGCTATTTTCTCTTTGCTACCCGCGCGCGCGACCAAGGCCTAACCTGGCCCAGCGAGAGCATGGCCCTGCTGCTGCGCGGTGACGGCTATGGGGGCTTGCAAGAAGCCGGCACGGCCAACAGCTTTGCCGACAGCTTTGGGCTGTCCTTGCAAAGAGTCAAGCGCAGTGACCGGCTGGCCTTTGATGCGGCGTTGATCGACCTCTGCCACAAAAGCCGCATCGCCGACCTGCTCAAACACCACGGCCTGCCGGCGTCGCCCTGCCGCAAGGCGAGCCAAACGCGGCAGCGACGCTTTAGGTTCATCGTCAGTAAAGCTTGAGCGGATTGCCCCCGCTTTCGATCACGTGGGCAACATCGTCTTCCCACTTGCCGATGCTCTGACTCAGCTCGGCCGTAAAGGCCAATACCGAGAGTGAGTTTTTTGGCCGGGCCGCCGAGTGCCCGGATGCCAGTAAAGCAGCCGCGGATTTGGCCCCGAAAGTCGGTACAAAAATAACGCCAAATTCAATTGACCGAAGGGCTTCAAGCGGGGTCGCTGGGGGAACCCCGGCCTGGCAGGTTTTGCCGGGTGGGAAAACGCGCATGGCGGCGGCGCCACCGGGATCGACTAAGCTGAGATTCTTTTTTTTCGGTTCAGCCCATGCAAGCGACCCTGCCCAGACTCCTTCTTGCCGCCCTCTGCAGCGCCACCTTGGCGGCTTGTTCGTCGGCACCGACCGCGCCTTCGGTCGCTGCGGCGCCGCCCAAGCTGCTGGTCTTCATGGTGGTGGACGGCCTGCCGATGCGCCAGGTGCTGGCCTACCGGGATCAGCTGCAGCCGGACGGCTTCAGGCGTTTTCTGGACCAAGGCGCCTGGTTCGCCAACGCCCATTACGGCCATGGCCACACGGTCACGGCGGCGGGGCACGCGACCATGTTGACGGGTGCCCACCCGCAGCGCACCGCCATCATCAGCAATGAATGGCGTGACGCCAAGACCGGCGTAGCGGTCTACAACACCGGCGACACCGCCTACCAATACATCGGTCACAAGACCGAGCCGCTGGCCGGCACCAGCCCGCGCAATCTGCGCGCCGAGACGGTCGGTGATGTGCTGCGCGAGCAAGATGCGGGCTCCAAGGTGATCGCCATCTCGGGCAAGGACCGCGGCGCGATTCTGCCCGCCGGCCACAAAGGCACGGCTTATATGTATATGAGCAGCAGCGGCGAGTTCGCCTCCAGCACTTATTACATGGCCAAGCACCCGCAGTGGGTCAATAACTTCAATGCCAGCAAGCCGGCCGATGCCTTCTTTGGCAAGGCCTGGGCGCCGTTGCTGCCCGAGGCCGCCTATGGCGCTTCAGTGCCGGACGGCCAGCCCTGGCAGTTCAATGGCGGCAACGGCAATCAGCTGCCGGCGATTCTGGGCGACAAGCATGACAAGCCCGGCCCTTTGTTCTACGCCAATATTCTGCCCACCCCATTTGGCGATCAGCTGACGCTGGCTTTTGCGCGTGCCGCCATTGAGGGCGAGCAATTGGGCGTCGATGCCAAGCCGGATATCTTGTCGGTCAGCCTGTCCAGCCATGACTACATCAACCATGCGTTTGGCCCCGAGTCGCGGCTCTCGCATGACCATATGCTGCAGCTGGACCTGCAACTGCAGGACTTCTTCAGGTATTTGGACGCACGAGTCGGCGCCGGCAATTACGTGGCGGTGTTGACCGCGGACCATGGCTTTGCCGACACGCCGGAATGGGCCAAGTCGCAGGGGCTTGACACCGGGCGCATCAACCCGACGCAGGTGATGACCGCGCTGAACGTCGGCTTGGTGGCGAAGTTCGGCGCCGGGCCATGGGCGCTGCATTTCTCGGCCGCCGGCATTTTGTTTGACGAACAGCTGATGGCCGCGCGCGGGGTCAAGCCCGCCGATATGTATGCAGAGGCCAAACGCGTGTTGCTGCCTATGACCGGCATTGCCGATGTGTTCACGCTGGCGCAACTACAGAGCTCAGACACCAGCACGCCCTATCTGGCCGCCATGCGCAAGGCCTGGCACCCTGAAGTCGCGGCCCCGCTGCAAATCGTCGTCAAGCCGGGCTGGTTGTTTGGCTCGCGGCCCAGTGGCAGCTCGCACGGCACGCCGTATGCGTATGACACCCATGTGCCGATTCTGGCCTGGGGGCCGCGGTGGGTCGGGCGCGGCGAGCAGGCGCAGGCGGTCGAGGTGGTCGATATTGCCCCGAGCCTGGCAAAGATATTGAGGCTGCGCGTGCCGGCGCAGTCACAGGGTCAGGCCTTGCCCTGGCCGTCGGCCACGGAAAAGTAGCAACGCAATCGAACGTTATCAGCGGGTAGCGTGCCGCGATGGCGGCCGCGCGGTCATCACGCCGCAGCGCTGCTCGCCTTGAAAAAAAGCGATGCTTATTGATCTGAATGGCATGGAGCCACAAATATGACATGGCTTTTGGTCATAGTCGTTAGGCAAAATTCAGGCTATGAGCGCAAGAACACAAACCTTCGGTGAAGAAATCGCCAACGCCATCAGCCATGGGCTGGGTTTCCTGCTGGCCGTGGCGTCATTGCCCATCCTGACCTATTCGGCGGCGCAGCAGGGCGCGCCCCGCAACGTCGCGGCGGCGGCGGTGTTCTCGATCACCATGATGTTGCTGTACCTGGTCTCGACCCTGTATCACGCGGTGCCCGAGGGCCGCGCAAAGCTGTGGTTGAACCGGTTTGATCATGCGGCCATTTATCTATTCATCGCCGGCAGCTATACGCCGTTTGCCCTGGGGGTGCTGCATGGCGCTTGGGGTTGGGCGCTGTTTGCTTTGGTCTGGACCAGTGCGCTGATCGGCGTGACCGCCAAGCTCTTCAACCGCCTGCGCCACCCCTTGTGGTCAACCGGCTTGTATGTGGCGATGGGTTGGCTGGTGATCTTTGCGCTTGGCCCGTTGATGGAGCGTATGCCCGGTGCCGGTCTGGCATGGTTGGTGGCCGGCGGCCTGGCGTACACCTTGGGCGCGGTGGTGTTCATGCTGGACCACCGCGTGCGCTACGCGCATTTCGTTTGGCATTTGTTTGTGTTGGCCGGCAGCAGCTGCCACTTTGTGGCGGCGCTTTGGTATGCCGTTTAACAGCGCTTAGCCTGGCAGCCGCTCGGCAATCGCGATGCGATCGCGGCCGGCGGCCTTGGCTTGGTAGAGCGCTGCGTCGGCGCGCTTGAGCAAGACCGCCGCAGTTTCGCCCCAGACCGCCTCGGCCAAGCCGACGGAGCAGCCGTAGCCCCGCTCGGGCTGCGTCGGCAAGGGGCGGGAGAGGCGCACACATGCCAGCAAACGCGCAACGATGGCCTGAGACTGCGGCAGGCCTGCCGCGGGCAAAATCAGCAAAAACTTCTCGCCGCCCATGCGTGCGCAGCCGTCTTCGCGCCGGCTGCCGGCCTGCAGCAGGCGGGCAAAGTCAAGCAGCACGGCGTCGCCGGCGGCGTGGCCAAGGCTGTCATTGAGTTGCTTGAAGTGGTCCAGGTCCAGCGCCGCGATACACATCGGCCACTGCTCACTTTGAGCCAGACCGGCGCGCAACATTTGCAGGCCGTGGCGGCGATTGCTGAGGCCGGTCAGCGAGTCGGTCTGGGCGGCGGCGGGTGTCTTGACACGCGCTTGCCTGAGCGAGCGGCTGCTTTTTCGCAAGTCGGAAATGTCACTGGCGATGCAAAGCACAAGCCCTTGCAGCTGGACCGTCTCGGTCATCCAGATCCAGCGGCCATCACACAAATCGGCCGCGAATGCACGGTAGGGCAGCTTGCCGCGGCGCGCCGACGCGGCCGCCAGCCAGGCGTCGATGGCGTCGCTCACGATCAAGGCGCCGCGCCCGTGGGCATGGTTATCGCGCATCATGTCGGCCCAGGTCAGCCGGCCATCGGGTTTGACTGCATAGGCTTGGCGGAAGGCCTGGTTGGCGTAGAGCAGCGTGTCTTGGGCGTCGAACAAGGCCACCAGCAGCGGACTTTGTTCATGCACCTGAAACAAGCTGTCCGCCAATCCTGGGGGCAAGGGAGTGGTTGCTTCTGTCATTGGCGGGCTCCCGCTGAGGCGCGTATTTTGCGGTAATTGTTTATGCCCATGCTGCGTGATTCTCTCGTTACGATGCGCGCTGGTGTTCTGAACATCGGCCGCAACAGGAGTCAGTCATGAAATGGGAAGACCAGCGCCAGAGCGATAACGTCGAAGATCAGCGGGATAGCGGCGGCGGTGGTGGTGGTGGTGGTGGCCGCCGTGGCATCGGCGGCGGGCGCGGCTTGAGTTTGGGCGGTATTGTCATCGCCTTGCTGGCTTCGTGGGCCTTCGGCATCAACCCGCTGACGATGCTGGGTTTGCTGGGCGGAGGCGGTGCGACGCCGCCGCCTGAGCCATCAGCGCAGGCGCAGCGCGGCGCCAAGCCGCAGGATGCCGGCGCTCGCTTTGTCAGTACCGTGCTGGCCGATACCGAAGATGTTTGGGGCGCCTACTTTGGGGCTCAGCAGCAGACCTACGCGCCGCCGGCGCTGGTCTTGTTCCGTGGCCGCAGCAACACCGCCTGTGGGATGGGCGAGGCGGCGATGGGGCCGTTCTACTGCCCGGCCGATCGCAAGGTGTACATCGATCTGGCCTTTTATGACACCTTGCGCGACCGACTCGGCGCGCCGGGCGACTTCGCGCAGGCCTATGTGATCGCGCATGAGGTCGGCCACCACCTGCAAAATTTGCAGGGCACCATGGCCAAAATGGACAGCGCCCGCCAGCGCGTATCCGAGCGCGATTACAACGCCTTGAGCGTGCGCCTGGAGCTGCAGGCCGATTGTTATGCCGGCGTCTGGGCGTTCCATTCGCAGCAAGGCAAGGGCTGGCTGGAGAAGGGCGATATCGAGGAGGGCTTGAACGCGGCCGCACAAATCGGCGATGACACCTTGCAGCGCAAGTCGCAGGGCACGGTGGTGCCGGAGAGCTTCACCCATGGCAGCAGCGAACAGCGCATGCGTTGGTTCAAGCGCGGGCTGGAGACGGGTGAGCTGAAGGCTTGCGACACCTTCAAGAGTGGGGCGGTCTAGGAGCCCGTGCTAGTCGGTCATGGCCTGCACGACATAAGGGTGGCGGGCGGCGATGGACGCCACAGTACCGTCCTTGCGCATGCTGTCCCAAGCGACTTGCAACTTGAGGGCGAGCGCTTGGCTGCCCTCGCCCTTGCTGAGGCCCATGTACAGGCTGACCTCCGACAGCTTGGCTTGGGGCTCGATTTGCCCGAAGTCGTAGCCCATTTTTTCCATCACGGCGGCCACCACGCTGCTATTGGCGGCGATCAATTCATCGCGTTGAATGAAAAGCTTGCGCAGCATCGCCGCATGGTCGGGGCTGCGGTCAAGTTGCTTGCCAAGCTTGAAGCCATTGGCCAGCAGGGTGCGCTCCGCAGCGTCATCGCGCACGACCGCAATTCGGTAGGCCTTGGCGGCCTCCAGGGTTGGGGCCTGGATGTCGGGGCGAGACTTGAGGCGGTAAAGGTAGGCCTTGCGCGCTGCCGTCGGGCCGATCCAGTGGAATTGCGATTCTCTTTCCGGCAAACGGGCCATGCTGACGACCAAGATGCCGGGCTGGCTGAGCGCACGCTGGTAAATGCCCGCCCAGGAATTGAACTCGGCCTGGTGGCTCAAGCCGCCGCGCCTGAGCAATTCCTCCATCAGCTCCACCGCGTAGCCGGCCGCTTGGCCATTGGCATCGGGGTAGGAGAAAGGCGGGACGGGTTCGAGCAGGACGGTGAGGGCCGTGGCGGAACTCGTTTGTGCGTGCGCCCAGTTGGCGCAACCAAGGGCCGCCAGCAAACCCAAGCCAATGAGCAGCTTGCTACGTCGCGACATCAAGCATCCTGTGGTCATTTGCGTGCCGATTATGACTGCCAATGTCTGAGCCTGGGTCTGGGCCAAGCGACGCCATGCGTGGACACTACTCAAGGCAGACTTGAGGGGAAGCGGCGCAGGTAGGCCTTGCGCAGCAAATGCGGCAAGAGCAGGCGCAGGGGCATTCTGATGGCGTGCGAGCGGACATACAGCAACCCGCGAGCCATGCGCGACGCGAGGTGCTCGCAACTGGGATGCAGCGGGCGCAGGACTTGCTGCAACAAGGCCTCGATCGCCCAGTGGCTGGGGCCCGGCGGGCGAATGGCTTTGAGTGCTTGGCTGCAATCTGCGGGAACTCGCAGGGCGAACAGCCGCTGCAACTGGGCCAGCACATGGGACAGCGGCTCGCCCAGGCCCAACTCCTGCGCCCGAATGAAAAGGCCGGGCCAAAAATCAACTTCGCTGGCGTCAAACTGCGTCAGCAGCGCCTGCAAATCGAGCAAGTCTCGCAGGCCATGGTCGAACTCGCCCTCCTGATACAGATGCAATGCGCTGTGCAGCACCATATCGTGCGGCGCCAGTACATGGAAGCCGCTGTTGCCGACCGGGCGAGCCCGTTCAAACAAGGTCGCCGCATCGAGCTTGAAGCGTGAGGTGGGTGGCGCAATGGTGTGATGCAGATCGATCACCGAGCCCCGCTGAATATGCGTGACGGGCGGAATTTCATGCATCCATTGACGGTAATAGTGCTGGTTGTAGCGGTCCCGTTCGCTGCTGATCCAGCCCGCTGCAAACAAGGCGTTCTCGGCCCTGTCCAGGCTTGCGCCGGGAACCAGCAGGTCGATGTCGGAAAATACACGGCCACGAGCCGCACTCAAGCCCGCATACAGATAGGCGGCGCCCTTGAGCAAGATGATGGGCGACCCGACGGCCTTCAAAGCACGCTCGATATGGCCCAGTTCGGCCAGCACTTCGTGACGCTGACGCTCAACGATGTGCAGGGCACCCTGCAGATGCTGCCTTGGCTGTTCCGGCACGCCGGCCATGCCGTCCAGCTCGGCCAAGTGCAGGGCCAGCCGGGGCAAGAGCCGGGCGCGCTTGGCCTGGCCCAGCAAATCCTCCCATGCCCGCGGCGCCAGCACCGGCGGCGGCGACGAGGGGTGCCAGATCGGCGTCAGAAGATCAGTCACGGCGCGGCACCGGCCACGCCGCTTTGGGCCGCCAGGTGCTCGAAGATGTTGATGGCGTCGTCGAGGCGGCTGTAGTGCAAGCGATAGCAGGTGGAGCGCTCGACCATATCGGCCAGCGCGTTGAAGCCGGTCAAGCCCAGCAGCGTGTAGTTGAACGCATTCGCGCCCAGCTCCAACATGCTCTGACCACGTGACAGCGGTGTCAGTTCGGCGGCGGCGTGAGCGACGTACTTCGGAAACACAACCCAGCGCGGCGCGGCGGTTTGCTGCATACGGTCGACTTGCTCATTGGGCACCCGCATATGGGTCACCGAACCCTTGCTGGTGTTGTGTGTGATTCGGTTGAACACCGCCTGCGGTGCAAATGACTGGATGATGGCCATCGACTCGTTTTTCAAGCTGACCGGGCGCACCGCCGGGTAGATGGCGCCGTCCTGCAGCTTGATCAGCGCGATCTCGTCCGACAGCAAGCGCCAGCCACGATGGATCAAGGCTGCGCACAAGGTACTTTTACCTGAGCCGGGCGGAGCCGGAAGTATGGCCGCAAAGCCGCCGCGCTCGATCACGGCCGCGTGCAGCATCAAATACTGGTGCGCCTGGGTGGAGACACACCAATTCATTGCCCACTCCATCTGAGGGTAGGCATGCGTGATGGGCAGCGGCTCAAATGGATAAAAGCCGTCGCTGCTGAAGCGCACCTGCGGCCGCCACCACCGATGCAAACCGGCGCCGGACTCCAATTTGAGTGAGAAGTCAGCGAAATCCGCCGCCTCGGCCAGCGGGTAATTGGCATACAGCAGGCTCAAACCCTCAGCAATTGAGGCGAGCCGGGACTGCAGCCGGTAGTTGAAGGGTCCCGCCCTCAGCACCAACTCCCCATGCTGCAGACGCTGAGCCAGCTCAGCAGGCGCCAGGTTGCCTAGGAGCCCGGGCGGCAGAAAGATCGGCGGCTGCGAACCGACCGCAGCCGTCCATTTGGCCCCGTCTTTTTGCCCCATAGCCGGGCTACGGGGCTGCAAATCCG
>NZ_JANNMI010000419.1:0-3279 GCF_031397715.1 Roseateles sp. | reverse complement strand
TTGGCGAAAGACCGGCCCGATTCGCTGCCGCCGTTACAAATCTGTCTACAAGTGAACGTGAGCGGAGAAGCGAGTAAAAGCGGTGTGGCGCCGGAAGAGCTGGCCCAATTGGCAGCCCATGTCGTTCGCCTGCCCCGCCTGAAATTGCGCGGTCTGATGGCCGTCCCTGAACTCACGACTGCCACAGCCTTGCAACGCAGCCAGTTCCACATGCTGTGGGAACTATACGATCGGCTCATGAAAGATGGTTACGAACTCGACACGCTCTCCATGTGAATGTCAGAAGATATGGATATCGCCATTGCCGAAGGCACGAGGGTGCTGGCAGGCTCACCAACTCCGGCGTGTCGCCGCCGCCACCACCGCCGCCACAGGCCGTCAGGCCGAAAAGTAGAAAGCCCTGCACAAGCAGGAGTAGCCAGGCGCCCGGTCTCTTCAACATGTTTGCGATCCTCCTCATCGCCTCAGCTCGATTGATGACGAAACCGAGGTATCTGGTTCTTTTTTGAGCCTCGATACTATGCGGGCGAGCCCGTGACTGGGATGGGGAAATTACCAAGCCGACCCTTGGCAGCTTGCTGATACACCAATCACCCGAAACATTCATCCAGGCAGCCATCGCAAAACAGGCGGCACGATCCGGATCAAGGTCAGCAACTGCCTTGAACTAGCGCTTCCGCCTTGCCGCCGCTTGATCTAGTGCCTGGTTCGCTCCCTGATGTGCGCTTGGGTGAAAAGCTGGGTCAGCTTCATTTGACTTGTCGGCACGCGGCGAAAAGTGAACCTGACCGCAACAAATAGCCCCAACAAATACAGCTCTGACTACGACGGCAACAGCAAGCTGGCGACCGTCAGCGACGCCCTCGGCCATGCCAGCCGCCATGACTATGAAACGCAGGACTGAGGCCCCTGCCTTCGTAGCGCCTCAGAGCTCGGCCACGCTTTTGATGCGCGGCGCCGGCATCGCCACGACATGCTCTGCCGCCGCGGCGACTCGCCCCTGGAACTGATCCAGCAAGGCCTGCTGCTTGGCTCGCACCAGCGCGACATTGGCGTGCTTGACATGCCCGTAACCACGAATCTGCTCGGGTAGACGGGCCAGCTGCACGGCCAGGTCCAGCTTGTCGGCGGTCAAGCCGGCCAGCAGCTCATCGACGAGGCGCTCATAGTCGCCAATCAGACGGCGTTCCATGCGGCGCTCATCGGTCTTGCCGAAAATGTCCAAGGCGCCGCCACGCAGGCCTTTGAATTTGGCCAGCAGCTTGAAGGCTTTGAAGGTCCAAGAACCGAGTTCGATTTTCTTGACGCGGCCATCGTTGCCGGGCTTGGAGATCAGCGGCGGCGCCAGGTGAAAGGACAGCGAGTCCCAGTTGTCGAACTGCGCTTTCATGGCCGCCTCAAACGTGCCGTCGGTATAAAGCCGCGCGACCTCATACTCGTCCTTGATGGCCAGGAGCTTGGCGTAGTAGCGCGCCACGGCCTTGCTCAAGCGCTCGGCTTTGCCGGCTTCGCCCAAGCTGGCTTCGGCCTGCCTGACCTTGTTCACCAGGGTCAGATAGCGCTGCGCATAGGCGCTGTCTTGGTAGGCCGTCAGATGCGCGCTGCGGCGGGCGATCAGCCCATCTTCACCGTCCAAGCGGTCGAAATTCAGGACCTGGACTTTTTGCCCTAACTCGCCGGCCAAGCGGCGCAGAGCATTAGGGTCGGCCATCGCCAGCCTACCCAGCGCAAACGCGGTCTTGTTGCCCTCCACGGCCACGCCGTTCAACTCCATCGCCCGCAGCAAGGCCGCTTCACTCAGCGGTATCAAGCCGCGCTGCCAGCAAGCGCCCAGCATGACGATATTGGCCGGCATGGTGTCGCCCATCAAGTCTTGCGCGATGGCCTGCGCGTCGATGCTGCTCATCAGCTGGGTGTCGCCGCCGACCGCGTACAGCATCTTGGCCAAGAGCGAGTCGCCTTGCAGGCTGGCGTCCGGGTTGCGCACAAAGGCCGCCGTCGGCAACTCATGCGTATTGGCCAGGATCACCGTACGGCCAGGCTTGACGGTGCCCAAAGCGTCGGGCGAAGCGCCGACCACCATATCGCAGGCCAACAGCACATCGGCCTGCTGGGTGTCGATGCGCACCTGATTGAGCAGGTCTTGCGTGGGCGCCACGCGCACGAAGCTCAAGACTGCGCCGCCTTTTTGCGCAAAGCCCATGAAGTCCAGCACCGAGGCCTGCTTGTGTTCCAGATGCGCGGCCATGCTGATCAAGGCGCCCACGGTGACGACGCCGGTGCCGCCGACGCCGGTCACCAGCAAGTCAAACGGCCCGGTCCATTGCCAGGGAGCGGGCGCAGCTATTGCTGCGATTTCGCGCGCCAGATCGGCGGGCGTAAAGCCCGCACCGCTGCGCTTTTTGAGCTGCGCGCCGTGCACCGACACAAAGCTCGGGCAAAAGCCGTTGACGCAGGAAAAGTCCTTGTTGCAGCTGCTTTGTTCGATCTGGCGCTTGCGGCCAAAGTCGGTCTCCACCGGCACGACAGACAGGCAGTTGGACGCCTGGCCGCAGTCTCCGCAACCCTCGCAAACCGCCTGGTTGATGAAGATGCGCTTGGGCGGATCGACCATCTCTTTTTTCTTCCTGCGACGACGCTTTTCCGCTGCGCAGACCTGGTCATAGATCAGTATGGTCACGCCCTCAATCTCGCGCAGCTCACGCTGCACCGCGTCCAGCTCGCTGCGGTCGTGAAAGGTCGTGCCGGCCGGGAACAGGCCATGCTGGCCGTCGTACTTGCCAATTTCATCGGACACCACGACCAGGCGCTTGACGCCCTCGGCCTCGACCTGACGGGCAATCTGCGGCACGCTGGTCTGGCCGTCGACCGGCTGGCCGCCTGTCATCGCGACGGCGTCGTTGTAGAGGATCTTGTACGTGATGTTGGTGTTGGCCGCGATCGCCTGGCGGATCGCTAAGTAGCCGGAGTGGTAGTAAGTGCCGTCGCCGAGGTTCTGGAACACATGCTTTTCGGTCGTGAAGCGGCTGTGCGCCGCCCAGTCAACGCCCTCGGCGCCCATCTGAATCAAGCCCGAGGTGCCGCGCTCCATCCAGCTGGCCATGAAGTGGCAGCCAATGCCGGCCAAGGCGCGTGAGCCCTCGGGCAGCTTGGTCGAGCTGTTGTGCGGGCAGCCGGAGCAAAAGTACGGCTGGCGGCGCACGCCGTCGGCCGCGTTGGAGAGCAGGCAAGGCGTCAAAAAATCAACCACCAGATGGCGGCGGTCTAATGCCGGATTTA
>NZ_JANNMI010000402.1:0-32557 GCF_031397715.1 Roseateles sp. | reverse complement strand
ACATGCGCGCGGCGCGCCGCGCTTGGGTCCAGACTGAATTCATGACGTCTCGCTTGCTCATTTGTCTATCTATTGCGGCTTCAATCGGCCGGCTAAGCCGACGTTGTACCACCCAGCCGACCGCCTGCAGGCGGATCGGCCTTCGTCAGCCACGCGGTAGCAGGCAGCTGCTACCGCGTGCGCGGACTCAGCATCCAATCGACCGCTGCCTTGGCATGCAGCGCGCTACCGTCGAACAAGGGCGTTTGGCTCGGCGCCGCGGGGTCCAGCAACAAGCAAATCTCCGTGCAGCCCAGGATCACGCCCTCGGCGCCGGCCGCGCTCAGTTGCTGGGCGATGCGCTGATAGCGAGCGCGTGACGTGTCGAGAATTTGCCCCCGGCACAGCTCCTCAAAGATCACCCGGTGGACCTCGTCGCGGTCCTCGGGGCTGGGGAGAATCAGCTCGATCCCATGCTTTTCCTGCATGCGGCCACGGTAAAAATCTTGCTCCATCGTGTAGCGGGTAGCCAACAAACCGGCCCGCTTGACGCCGGCCGCCTTCAGCGCAGCGGCGGTCGCGTCAACGATATGTATCAAAGGCAGGCCGCTCAAGCGCTCAACCTCGTCCGCCACCTTGTGCATGGTGTTGGTGGCGATCAACAAGCCCTGGGCGCCCGCCGCCTTCAAGCCGCGCCCGGCCTCGCCCAGCAACCGGCCTGCCGCCGCCCAGTCGCCGACGCGCTGCAACGCTTCAATTTCGGCGAAGTCCACGCTGCGCAGGATCAGATCGGCACTGTGCAGCCCGCCCAGCCGGGCGGCCACATGCTGGTTCAACAACTTGTAAAGATGAGCGCTCGACTCCCAGCTCATGCCGCCCAAAATTCCCAACACTCGCATATTCAAGCTCCCACCATGGGCCAAATGCTGGCCAGCAACAGCAGCGCCATCAGCGCATTGAAAACCCGTCGGCGCGCCGGCTCGGCCAGCCAGCGACTCAGCTTGGCGCCGACCAAGGCCCACAGCCCCACACAGGGTGCGTTGACCAAGGCACAAACCAGGGCCAGACCGAGCACCGCAGCGTATCCGCCGTCCGGCGGTGTGAAGCCCGCCACCGCACCGATCGCAATCATCCAAGCCTTGGGGTTGACCCACTGAAACGCCGCCGCGCCCCAAAAACCCATCAAAGGTGCCGCCGCGGGGCTGGCTCGTTGATCGCTGCCGGGGCCAGACGGCACTTCGGCATGCCAAAGCTTCCAAGCCAGCCAAACCATGTAAGCAACGCCTGCCCCTTTCAGCGCCAAGTAAAGCTGCGGCCACTGCTGCAGCAGCGCGCCCAGCCCCAATCCAGCCGACAACAACAAAACCATCAAACCGATGCTGATGCCGGCAATATGCGGCAATGTTTTTTTAAAACCGTGATTCACACCTGAGGCCAGCAACATCATATTGTTCGGGCCCGGCGTGATCGAGGTGACGGTCGCAAAAGCGATCACGGCGAACAAGGTGGGCAAAGTCTCCATGGCAGCAAGCTCCCGCTTTCAAAATCAGAGCTTCAGTATGCCGGCCAAAACCAATACAGTTGCAATACACTTTACCCATCAATTCATCCATCTGTATCGGCAAAATGACCCACACAGAGACCGCTGCGGCCACCGCTCTCGTGCGCAAAACCAGCCAGCCCTTGGCGCAGCAACTGGCGCAGCGCTTTGCTGAGCGCATCCAGCAGCGCCTGCTCTTGCCCGGAGCGCGACTGCCCTCGGTGCGGGAATGTGCCCGCCATCACGGCGTCAGCCCCTACACCGTGGTGGCGGCCTACGACCAACTGCTGGCCAGCGGCCTGCTGGAAGCGCGCAAGCAACGCGGCTTCTTTGTGCGCGAACGCCAAGCTGCTGCTGCCAGCCGCCAGCCCATGCCGGCCGCAACGCAAGCGGTGCCGGTGGACGCCACCGCCCTGATACGCGGCATGTTCCAGGCCGATGCCAAGCGCGCACCGGGCCTGGGCACCTTGCCGGCCGAATGGCTGGATCTGCCCATGCTGCAAGCAGCCATGCGCCAAGTGCTGAAGGCCGGCAGCGGCGCCGAGCAGCTGTCCCTGCATTACGGTGAGCCGGCCGGCGATGCCCGCTTGCGCCAGGCCCTAGGCCTGCGCCTGGCCGATATCGGCATCGCCTGCCCGGCCGAGCAAATCGTCACCACCGTCGGCGCCACCCATGCGCTGGACCTGATCACCCGCACGCTGCTGCAGCCGGGCGATGCGGTGCTGGTGGATGACCCCGGCTGGGCGATCGAGTTTGCCCGGCTGAGCCATGCCGGCATGCGCTTGCTGCCGGTGCCGCGCGGCGCGCATGGGCCGGATTTGGCCGTCATGGCGCGGCTGATCGAGCAGCACCGCCCACGCCTGTATGTGACGGTGTCGGTGCTACACAACCCGACCGGCCACAGCCTGAGCTTGGCTCACGCCCACCAGATCCTGCGCATGGCCGAGCAGGCCGACTTTCAGATCGTCGAAGACGACACCTACGCCTTTTTGGCGCCCAACCACGCGCCGCGTCTGTCGGCTTTGGACGGCCTGCGGCGCACGATTTACGTTTCAGGCTTCTCCAAGATACTGACGCCGGCCTGGCGCGTCGGCTATCTGGCCGCCAGCCCGGCCTGGGTCGAGAAGCTGACCAACCTGAAGCTGCTCAGCAGCCTGACCACCGGCCCGCTGCTGGAGCGCGCCGTTGCGCATTGCCTGGAGCAAGGCCTGTTGCGCCGCCATGCCGAGCGAGTGCTGACCCTGCTGGACGCGGCCCGCCAGCGCAGCATCAAGCTGGCCGAAGCGGCCGGCTGCCGCTTTATGGCGCCGCCCCAAGGCTTGTTCGGCTGGGTCGATGTGGGGCTAGACACCGAGCGCCTGGCCCAAAGGATGATGGACGAGGGCTGGCTGACGGCGCCGGGCATGCTGTTCAGTGCCAGCCGCCAAAGCAGCACGCTGATGCGCATCAACTTCGCCACCGCGCAAGACGCGAGCTTTTGGCGCCGGCTGCAAGCGCTGAGATCAGCGGCGGCCGCCTGAACATGAGGCCGCGTAAGGCCGGCGACGTGACAAGCCGTTACCATCGGTGGCTATTCGATCTCCGTCTTGCCCATGCCCGCCGAACTCAGATTCCTCGTTGTTGACAGCCTTGCCGGTGTCCAAACCTTTGCTCGCCAGTTGCTGGAAGGCTTTGGGCTGCCCTCCGACAGCATCCGCTGCGCCAGCGACCCCGAGTCCGCCTTGAGCGTTGGCCTGGACTTCAAGCCTGATTTTTTGATCACCGACTGGTTCCCCAAGGGCAAGATGAGCGGTATCGAGCTGCACGAGCGCCTGAAAACGGTCAATGCAGATTGCCGCTTGGCGCTGTTGAGCTTTGACGTGAGCGCGCAGCACGAAGCCGACGCCATTGAAGCGGGTTCCAATTTTCTGTTGCGCAAGCCCTTTACGGCCGCAGAGCTGAAAGCGACCTTGATGCAGGCGCTGGAGGCCTTGGCCAAAGAGCGCCCCGCCCTGCACGCGCGCCTCAGCGCTGCGATGAAGACCGCACAGCCGGGCGGCCGGGTGCCGCCAAAAACGGTGCTGCCGGTGATGCCCAGCTTGAAAGTGGGCGACCAGGTTCAGTACCAGGACAAGACCGAGACGGTCGAGGTGGTGGTGGTCAGCCATGGTGAGCTGGTGGTGCAGCTGCGCGGCCATACGGCACTGATCTCGGCCAGCAAGCTCAAGAAAATTTGAGTGCCATGGCATACCCCGAATTGAATCAGGCACTGACCACAGCGTGGCAACACAAGCGCCGCATCGCTGCGGCCGACTGGGCGGCCGGCCCGCTAGATGCTGAGGCGGCCTATGCCGTTCAGCAATCGGTGGCGCAGGCCTTGGGCTGTTTTGAGCCCGGCCGCCCGCAATTTTGGAAGAGTGGCGGCGCGTCGCGCCAAGCCACGCTGACTCATGCGCCGCTGGCCCCGGCCGGCGTGCGCCACAGTCCCGCCAACTTCAGCGACTTGCAGCTGCATGCCCCCGGTGTCGAGGCCGAAATCGCTTTGCGCATGGGCTGCGAAGTCACACCGGCGCTGGCCAACGGCCTGAGTATTGAGGGCGCACGCGACTTGATTGACGCGATGGCGGTGGCGGTCGAGCTGGTGGCCTCGCGCTGGCTCGAAGCGGGCGATGCGCCGGCTCTGCTGCGCCAAGCCGACATGCTCTCGCATGGCGCCTTGGCCTTGGGCGACTGGCAGCCCTTCAAACCGCGCGACTGGTGGGCGCAGGCCTGCGAGCTGCGCGTCAATGATGGCCCGGTGCAGCGCGGCGTCGGCGGTCACAGCTTGGGCGATCCGGCCTGGGGTTTGGCCGCTTGGCTCAAGCATGTCACCCGGCATGGCGACAGCTTGCCCGCGGGCTCGGTGGTGACGACCGGGGCGTGGCTGGTGCAGCCGGGGCTGCAAGCCGGTGACCGCGTCACGGTCGGCTTTGCCGGCCTGGGCACGGTGGCGGTGCAGCTCTAAAAGAGCAGCGCCAGCAAGACCAGCAAGGGGTAGGGAAAGGCCACCGTCGGACGCAAGGCGCTGCGGGCGTATTCGCCCAATATGGCCGCTCCGCGCGGCCTGGCCGCCAGCCATTCGCTGTGCAGTTGCATCGCTTGAGCGGGCCTGGCGTGCGCCTCACGCAGCAGCGACTCAACCTGCAGCAAACGCGCACCCAAGCGCGCCTGAAAGGTCTTGAAGATGGCCTCTTGTAGCCACAAGACCAACATCAAAACCCACAGCCAGCGGTTAGCAAAAGCCAAGCCGCACAGCGCCACCGCCAGCAGCTTGACGCCTAAAGCGGCGCGCTCGTACTGCTCGTGGTGGGCCTGCAGCGCCAACCATTCAGCCTGCAGCAGCCCAGCCGCTGCGCTTGCTTGTATCACTTTGCCTCCAGGGCTTCCCAGCGCTCCATCAGCACCAGCAGTTCAGCGTCGATCTGGCCGCCGCGCTCGGTGACTTCAGCAATCCTCGCCGCGCCCTGTGCGTACAGCTCGGAGCCATTCAACAAGGCATTGATCTGCACTTGCTCGGCCTCCAAGGCCGCCACCTTGGCGGGCAACTCGTCCAGCTCGCGCTGGTCCTTGTAGCTGAGCTTTTTCTTGTTGGCGACGACGGGCGCCACTGCGGCCGCCGGCGCCGGGGCAGCAGCAACAGCAGCAGCCACAGGCGCGGGCGCCTGCTTGGCCTTTTGCTCGTTGATGGCCGCCGCCCGCTTGCTCTGCACCAGCCAGTCTTGCACGCCGCCCTCGTACTCGCGCCAGCGGCCATCGCCCTCGTTGACGATGGTTGAGGTGACGACGTTGTCCAAAAAGCGCCGATCATGGCTGACCAAGAAGACCGTGCCGTCGTAGTCGGCCAGCAGCTCTTCCAACAGCTCCAGCGTTTCGATGTCCAGGTCATTGGTCGGTTCGTCCAGCACCAAGACGTTGGCGGGGCGGGCAAACAAACGCGCCAGCAGCAGGCGATTGCGCTCGCCACCGGACAGACTCTTGACCGGCGAATTGGCGCGCGCCGGCGAGAACAAAAAGTCACCCAGGTAACTCTTGACGTGCTTGCGCTGGTTGCCGATTTCGATCCATTCCGAACCGGGGCTGATGGTGTCGGCCAGGGTCGCTTCCAGATCCAGCACATCGCGCATCTGGTCAAAATAAGCCACATTGATCTTGGAGCCCATCGTGACCGTGCCGCTGTCCGGCGCCAGCTGGCCCAAAATCATCTTCAGCAGCGTGGTCTTGCCGGCGCCATTGGCACCGACCAGGCCGACCTTGTCGCCGCGCAGGATGGTGGCGGTGAAGTCACGCACGATCATCCGGTCGCCATAGCTCTTGCACACATCCTCCAGCTCGGCCACGATCTTGCCGCTGGCACCGCCGGTGTCGATGTCTAACTTGACCTTGCCCTGCACATCGCGGCGCGAAGCGTGCGCCACGCGCATGGTCTCCAGCCGCTGAATCCGCGCCACGCTGCGGGTACGGCGGGCCTCGACACCCTTGCGGATCCAGACCTCTTCTTGCGCCAGGATCTTGTCGAAGCGGGCGTTGTAGAGCGCCTCGTTCTCCAGCTCATAGAGCTTGGCGGCGGTGAAGGCGGCGAAATTGCCGGGGTAGTTGCGCAGTTGGCCACGGTCCAACTCGACGATGCGGTTGGCGACGTTGTCCAAAAACGTACGGTCGTGGGTGATCAGCAGCAGCGAGCCCTTGAAGTTGTTCAGCAACTCCTCCAGCCAGGTGATCGCGTCGAGGTCCAGATGGTTGGTTGGCTCATCGAGCAGCAAGACATCGGGCTGGGCCACCAGGGCGCGGCCCAGCGCCACGCGCTTCTTCAAACCGCCGGACAGTGAGCCGACCAGGCGCGAGCCGTCCAGGCCCAGCCGCTGCAGCGATTCCTCGACGCGCTGCTCCCAGTTCCAGGCGCCGATATGTTCGATCCGCTCGGCCACCCATTCGAGGTCATCCTCGGGGTCATGGATTTCATAGCGCGCGCGCAAGGCCTTGGCCTCGGCCACGCCCTCGGCCACGGCGTCAAAAATCGTCGACTCCGGGTCCATGATGGGCTCTTGCGGCACATAGACGCTGGTCAGGCCTTGCTGCAGCTGCAGCAGGCCGTCATCGAGTTTCTCCATCTGGGCGAGGATTTTCAGCAGCGACGATTTGCCGGTGCCGTTGCGACCAATCAGGCCGACACGCTCACCCATTTCGAGCGAGAACGAAGCACCATCGAGCAAGGCAACATGGCCGTAAGCGAGATGGGCGTTGGAGATAGATAGGACTGCCATAGCCGCGCATTGTCGTTGACTGGCGAGAACTCGCCCTGCTACGGGTTTTGACCGAGGCCGGCACGAGCCTGGCAAGACATGACCCTCGGGTATGTCCGGGGGCCCGCAAACAGGGGGGTGCACGGGGTTTCACGGATTCGTCACACCGCAGCGGCCGGTACAACGCAGTTGAGCGGCAAGCAGCTTACGACGCTGAATCGGGCGTCCACCCTGGTTGAACCGCCCAAGCCATTTGTTCATTCACGGCGCAAGCCAAACCCGCTTCCTTCGCGGATCTGTTTAAGGAGCAATGCAATGACTTTAGCCTCTCTCTTTGCCAAGGCCAGCGTGCCGGCCCTCGTTTCGGCCTTGGCCCTGGCCTTCGCCGGCAGCGTGTCGGCCGCCTCGTTGACCGAGGGTTTTGACACCGTTGTCCCGGCCGGCTGGACAGCCAACAACAATAGCCAGCCCTTGGGCGTGACCGGTTGGTTCCAGGGCAATCCGGATGTTTTTGAGGCGTATTCGGGTGATCCCGACTCATACGCTGGAGCGAACTTCAACAACACCGCCGGCACCGGAACGATCAGCAACTGGCTGATTGCCCCGACCATGCTCTTCAATAACGGCGATGTCGTCTCGTTCTACACCCGTACCACCGACGCTGGTGGAATCGTGTACCCGGACCGACTGCAACTACGATTCAGTGCTGTTGGCGGCACGGACGTCGGCAGCTTGGCCACCGATGTAGGCAGCTTTAACAGCCTCATGCTGAGCGTCAACCCCACCCTGGTCGATTTGTATCCACGCGAGTGGACCAAATTCAGCGCCACCATCAGCGGCTTGGCGGGTGCGACCACTGGGGCCGTCGCCCTTCGCTACTTCGTGACTAACGGTGGCCCCGCCGGAGCCAACTCGGACTACATCGGAGTGGACGACTTTTCCATCACCGCCGTGCCCGAGCCAAGCACCTGGGCGCTGATGGCACTGGGTCTGGGTGCCGTGGCACTGCGCCGCAAGCGCGTGTCCTGATTCGGTCGATTCGACTCGGCAATTTGAAAAGGGGTGATGCATTGCATCACCCTTTTTTGATTCCAAGTCTGCTGAGCTAGACGATTACTTCTTAGGTGCTTCGGCTGGCTTGGCCGCGACCACCGGCGCGCTGGCCGCAGCCTCGACCTTGGCGGCTGGCTTGGCGGCTAGCTTGGCCTCAGGCTTGGCCGCCGCGGTCTTCGCCGGGGTTGCGGCGGGGGTAACCGTGGCGGTGGCGACCGGCACAGCAGCGGTTGCGGCCGCGACGGGCTTGTCCTGGGCGAAACTTGCTTGGGCCGCGCAAGCAGCAATCAAAGCACCAACAACAGCCACAGAATACTTAGTCATCTCAGAACTCCAATCAAGGTCTCGCCATCCAGCGCCGATTCAGCTCTCGTCTTCTTTTGACTCTATGCTTTCAGTCGCCTGGCCCATGCACAACGACGCTTCCCGCTCGCTTGTTGACAGCGCAATTGTGAGCAAATGCAAGCGCGTTGACGATGCGCTTCAAACCCAGACGCGGTAGGCCCAGAAGGCTTCGTCGGTCTCAATACGCTGGCTCTGCTGGCATTGCGCTACGTCCTCGGCGGCGCGCACTTGAGCACTCATAGCCTGCCAGTCCGGCCCCGATAGCGAATCGATGCTGCCGCGCCGCGCATCACGCAAGATGGCCACCATGAACAGCCACAGCATTGCGACCCGAACTAACGCATTGGCCCCAGGCCCGCCTTGCCGATTCTTCGGCTTCCCCGAGTTGCTGCGGCTTGGGCGCGACTATCTGGGCCATCTCAGCGGCCTGCAGCGCCGCCAACGCCGAGGCCAGGCTGGCCGAGAGCGCCGTGCCGGTCTTGAGTGAGGCGGGCATGCGCCAGAGTACTGGCCAAGGAGTGCGCCGCTGTGGGCGCCCTGGAAGGCGAGCAAGCGGCGCGCGATGGCGGCGCTGAACATGCTGATGCAGCTGTGCCATGACGACGGTCAGCCGCTCAACGACACCGCGCTGCGCGATGAGTGCATGACGATCTTCCTGGCCGGCCACGCCCTGCACCTGCGCTTGGTCAGGCGAGCAGCTGCGCCGCATGATGGCGCAAATGGTCATCGATAAAACTGGCAATGAAGTAGTAGCCATGGTCGTAGCCGGCATGCCGCCTCAGGGTCAGGTCTTGCCCGGCGACCATGCAGGCCGCCTCGAAGGCCTCGGGCATCAGCTGCGTCGACAGAAAGGGATCGGCCAGACCCTGGTCGATCAAGATGCCGGCGGGGAATGGCGCTCGGGTCTGTGTCAGCATCAGGGCGCTGGCATCATGGCCGGCATGATCTGCCGCCAGGTAGCCGGCAAAAGCCTTTTGCCCCCACGGGCATTGCAGCGGCGCGCAGATCGGTGCAAACGCCGACACCGAGCGGAATGCGCCGGGATGGCGCAGCGCCAGCGTCAGGGCGCCGTGGCCGCCCATCGAATGCCCGCAGACACCGCTGCGTTGCGGCGCTAGCATCAATTGCTGCTGCACGCCCGGCAACAGCTCTTCCATCAAGTAACTCTCCATGCGCCAATGCTTGGCCCAGGGGTGCTGGCTGGCATCGAGATAGAAGCCCGCACCGACACCGAAATCCCAGCTGTCGGCCTCGCCAGCCACCGCGGCGCCGCGCGGGCTGGTGTCGGGCGTCAGCAGGGCCAGGCCCAGCTCGGCCGCCAGCCGCTGCGCGCCGGCCTTGATGGCAAAGGTTTCCTCGCTACAGGTCAGCCCCGCCAAATAGACCAGCAAGGCGCGCGGCTGGGGCGGCACAAACAGCCCGAAACGCATGGGCAGGCCGATCTGCGCGGACTGATGGCGATAGAAGCGCTGCTGGCCGCCGAAGCAGCCATGCTCGCTGAGCAACTCCAGATCCTTCAAAACTCCACCACCGCACGGATCGACTCGCCGCGCTTCATCAGTTCGAACCCCTCATTGATGCGCTCAAGTGGCAGCTTATGGGTGATCAGATCGTCGATATTGAGCTTGCCGTCCATGTACCAGTCAACGATTCTCGGCACATCGGTGCGACCACGCGCGCCGCCAAAGGCCGAACCCTCCCATTTACGCCCGGTCACCAGCTGGAACGGCCGGGTGCTGATCTCGGCGCCGGCCTCGGCCACGCCGATGATGATGCTGCGGCCCCAGCCCTTGTGCGTGCATTCCAGCGCGTCACGCATCACCTGGGTGTTGCCGATGCACTCGAAGCTGTAGTCGGCGCCGCCGTCGGTCAGCTGCACGATCTCGTCCACGACATTTCCAACATCTTTGGGATTGATGAAATGCGTCATGCCGAACTTGCGGGCCATCGCCTCGCGAGCTGGGTTCAGGTCGACGCCGATGATCTTGTCGGCGCCCACCATCTTGGCGCCCTGGATCACATTCAGGCCGATGCCGCCGAGGCCGAACACCACCACATTGGCGCCCGGCTCGACCTTGGCCGTGAACAGCACCGCGCCGACGCCGGTGGTGACGCCGCAACCGATATAGCAGACCTTGTCAAACGGCGCATCCGGGCGGATCTTGGCCAGCGCGATACCGGGCACGACGATGTGGTTCGAGAACGTGGACGTGCCCATGTAATGAAAAATGGGCTGGCCGTTGATCGAGAAGCGCGAGGTCGCGTCGGGCATCAGGCCGCGCCCCTGGGTCGAGCGGATCGCCTGGCAGAGATTGGTCTTGCGCGAGAGGCAGAATTTGCATTGCCGGCATTCGGGCGTGTAGAGCGGAATCACATGATCGCCCGGCTTCAGCCAAGTGACGCCTTCGCCGACTTCGAGCACGATGCCCGCGCCTTCGTGACCAAGGATGGCGGGAAAGATGCCCTCGGGGTCGGCGCCGGACAGCGTGTAGTAATCGGTGTGGCAGATGCCGGTCGCCTTGACCTCGACCAGTACCTCACCGGCCCGCGGGCCGTCGAGTTGCACCTCTTCAATCGTCAGGGGGGCGCCGGCTTTCCAGGCGACGGCGGCGCGGGTTTTGATCATGGGTGGGCTCCGGGTTGCGACGAGTGCATCCTAGCTGAGCCCCTCCGACGGTTGGTGGCCACCCCATGTTTGCATGAAGCTTTCGCTGCCAGCGCGAATCGATTTTGACTACCAACGCAAATTTCCAATCTACATTACGGCCATGCCTTTTTGTCCCTGCCCGCATGAGCCCTGGGCTCTTGCACGCACAACCCGCCTGGAGCGCCCGTTTTGATCTCGTCTCCCGCCCACGCCCCCCCCGCCAGCGGCGCCCTCAAGCTGATCGTCGTGGACGACGCCCGCGACAACGCCGACACCTTGGCCGAGCTGCTGCGACTTGACGGCCACCAGGTGCGGGTGGCGTATGACGCCCGCTCGGCCAGCGCAGCCATGGCCGAGGACCCGGCCGATTGCGTGCTGCTCGATGTGCAAATGCCCGGCACCACCGGCACCGAGCTGGCGGCCACACTGCGGCAGCTGTACGGCGCCGACGTGATCCTCATCGGTGTGACCGGGATCCAGGGGCTCGACCCTTTGGTCGACGCCCGCATCGCGGACATGGATTACTGCCTCGTCAAGCCGGTCAGCTCGAAACAACTGCGGCGGTTGTTCCCGACGCGGCCGGCGGACTGACTGGCCCGCATGACACGCGCGGGGTCAGTGCCCCGCCCCCTCGTCGGCTGACGCCACACCGCGCAGCAAAGCGGAGAGCGCAGCGCGGCTGGCGGGCTTGGTCAAGTGGGCGTCGAAGCCGGCCTCGCGCGTGCGGCGGCGGTCGTCTGCATTGCCCCAGCCGCTCAAGGCCACCAGCAGCGTGTGTGCAAAGTGGGGCTGGCGGCGCAGCGCCTGGGCCACGTCCACCCCGGCCAAGCCCGGCAGCCCGAGGTCGCAGAACACCACGTCGGGCCTGAAGCCTTCAGCCACCACCAGCGCTTGATCCCCGGCGTGGGCGAGGCGCACCTCGTGCGCGTCGAGCGCCAGCAGCATCGCCAAGGACTGCGCGGCGTCGACGTTGTCGTCAACCACCAGCAGCTTCAGCGACCGCGCAACGCCACCGGCCGGTAGTGGTATCGGGGTCGGGGTCGGCGCTGCCGTGTCCTCGGCGGGCGGCAGCTGCGGCATCGCGAGGGTGAAGCAGCTGCCCAGGCCGGGCCCGGCGCTGGCGGCGTGCACGTCGCCGCCGTGCAGGCGCATGAGGCTGCGCACCAAGGCCAGGCCGATGCCCAGGCCGCCCTGCGAGCGGTCAAGGGTGCGATCGACCTGCGTGAAGATGTCGAACACGCGCTCGATCATCTCGGCCGGAATGCCGAGGCCGTCGTCCTGCACGGCGAGGCGCGCGCTGCCGATGGCACCATCACCTCCATCACCGCTCACCGTCAGCGTGATGTGGCCGCCGGGGTCGGTGTACTTGCAGGCATTGCGCAGCAGGTTCGACACGGCCTGCACCAGGCGCATCGCATCGCCCAGCACCGGCATCGGGCCGGGCGGCAGCGCCAGCGTCAAGCGGTGGCCAGCCCGCTCAAACGGCTGCTGGCATTCCTGCGCCGCCAGCCGGGCAATCTCGCGCAGGTCGACCCGCTCGCGCTGCAGCTGGAGCTTGCCGCTGGCGATGCGCGAGACCTCCATCAAGTCGTCGATCAAGCGCACGAGCTGGTTGAGCTGGCGGTTCATCATGCCGATCAATCGCTCACGCGTCGGGGCTTCGTGGCCGACGCGGGCCAGCAACTCCAGCCCGCTCTTGATCGGCGCCAGCGGGTTGCGCAACTCGTGGGCCAGCGTGGCGAGGAAGTTGTCCTTTTGCTGGTCGCGGTCAACCAAGGCCTGCTCGGCCAGCTTGAGGTCGGTGATGTCGATGACGGCGCAGGTCACGCCGGTGAGCGCCCCACCGGCATCGCACAGCGGTTCGACCAGCAGCCGGTAAAAGATCGCCACGCCGTGGTAGTGAATGACCACCTCGCGCCGCTGCCCGACACCGGTCTGCAGCACCTGCTGCTTCAGAGCCATGACGGCCTCGGCTTCGTCGGCACGCTCCATCAAATCGGTATCGAGCTTGCCGACCACCTGCGACGCCTCAAAACCCAACGCCGGGTTGTAGATCCAGGTATAGCGCAGCGCCATGTCCTGCTGGAACAGCACCACGCCGGAACAGTCCAGCGCCAGTTGCAGGCGTGCGGCCACGCTCCGGGTGGCGTCGTCGGCAGCCCGCTGCTCGGTCACGTCGCGCGACACTGCCAGCAGTTGTTCGGCCAGGCCGTCGTGGCCGGGGATGGCAGTCACCGCCACGTCCCACCAGCGCGGCGTACCCTTGGCCGTGGGGCAAAAGCCGGTGAAACGGCCAATGCCGCCGGCGCGGGCGGTGGCCAGCGCCGCCTCGGCCTGCGCCCGCAGGCCACCGGACTCCCACAGGCTGGCCCATTCGCTGCCTTGCAGTGCGGCAAAGTCGCCCACTTCCATCAGCCGCTGGCCGTTGTCGTTCATCCACATCAAGCGGCCGTCGAGCGTCAAGCCCTTCATGCAGTCGGCACTGGCGCCGACCACACTGCGGGCGAACGCCTCGCTGCCTGCGAGTGCCGCCTCGGCGGCCTTGCGCGCCGTGATGTCACTGGCCGCACCGAACCACTCGCGCACGCTGCCGTCCACATCGAGGACCGGTACCGCGCGCGAGGAGATCCAACCGAGGGTGCCGTCGGGCCGCCGCACGCGGTGCTCGAGCGAGAAAAGCGCTTTGTTGGAGACAACTTCAGCGATGGCCTGCCGGACGCGGGCGTGCTCATCGGCCGGCACGTTCTGTTCCAGCCAAGCCCAGCGCTCGAGTGGCACATCGGTGCTGGCGACCAGCGCACGGCCGACCAGCGGATACATCAACGACCAGTCGGCGGACATGCGGTACACGATGTCGGACGTGGCCAGTGCCAGCGCCTGGAAGTGCTGCTCGCTGGCTTGCGCTGCGGCGGTTTGCTGGCGCAGGTCACGGGCCATCGCCCAGCGCTCGGCGGCGTTCTCGACCGCCCGCACCAGCACTTGCGGGGTCAACCAGCCCTTGCCGACGTAATCGTGTGCACCGGCGCGCAGCGCGATGCGCCCGGTTTCGGTGCTGTCGGCCCCGGTGAACACAACCACCGGCCAGCCGGGCGCCCCGTCGCTGCCCCGGATGGCGGCCAAAAACTCCGGCGCATCCATGTCCGGCAGGTTGTAGTCGAGCACGATGCAACGGTGCAGCGCGGTGGACCAATCGGCCAGCGCGCGGAGGCCGTCGGCACCGGTCTGCGCTTCGGTGAAGGCATAGCGGCGGTCCGAGCCCTTCAGCAGCAGCCGGCGCGCCTCGGCCCGGTCGTCCGGGTTGTCGTCGATGATGACGATGTGCCACAGCTCGCGCGTCACGGAGCCACCCCGGGCGACGTGGGCTGGAGCACATCGACGAGCCAGTACTTGAGCAGCCCCGCCAGCAGTTGCAGATGCTCGGGGTAGCGCATCGGCTTGACGTGGTACGCGTTGACACCGTACTGGTAGCACAGCGCGACATCGACCGGGTTCGCCGACGTCGTCAGCACGGCGACCGGGATGGTCTTCAGCAGCGGGTCGGCCTTGATTTGCCGCAGCGCTTCACGGCCGTCGGTGCTGGGCGTATTAAGGTCCAACATCAGCAACGCGGGCCGCTCGGCAGCGCCACGGCGCAGCAGTGTCAGGCATGCGTCGCCGTTGCTCACGCGGTGCAGCCGTGCCGGCGGGCCGGACAAGCCGAACAAACGCACCGCCTCGCGCACAGTGTCGTAGTCGTCGTCCGAATCTTCGAGCAAGAGGATGTGCGGGCCGTCCGGGGCGAGGTTCACGTGTGGGGTCGACATATCAGGCGGCAGTGGCTGCGCTGAGGGTGAACAAGAAGGTCGTGCCCTGCCCCGGCGTCGAGTGCAACCACACCTGCCCGCCGTGCCGCTCGACGAGCTTTTTGACGATGGTCAGGCCGGTGCCATTGCCGCCGCCGTAGTCGTCGCGGCCGTGCAGGCGCCTGAACATCTTGAAAATCTGCTCGACGTGGTGCGGCGCAATGCCGATGCCGTTGTCCTTGACGTAAAAAACCGGCAACCCGGCGGTGCCGGCCGGCCGTTCTGCACCGGCACCGGCACCGGCACTGGACGGGCCGGCCCGGTCGCAACCGATCTCGATGCGGCAGACCGGCTGGTCGTTGTACTTCAGCGCGTTGGAGAGCAGGTTGACGAAGATTTCGCGCACCCGCACGCGGTCGCAGGTCACCTCGGGCAGCACCTCTGCCACGCTGATCTCGCACGGCCGCTCCAGGCGCCGCGCATCGACCATCTCCAGCGCCTCGGCGACCACGCTGTTCAGGTCGGTCTGCTCCATGTCCAGCGCCATCCGGCCGACGCGCGAAAAGTGCAGCAGCGAGTCGAGCAGCGCGTCCATCCGGAGCGTCAGCCGCATCAGACTTTCGAGCTTGTTGCGGCCCTCGCTGCCCGGCGCCAGCAGTGATTCTTCGAGCAACTGGTGGGCGTGCTTGTAGATGCCGCGCAGGGGCTCCTTCAGGTCGTGGCTGGCCACGTAGGCAAACGCGTCGAGCTCCTCGTTGCTGCGCGCCAGGTCGATGTTCAGCTCGGCCAGCCGCTCGGCGCGGCTGACCACCAGCTCCATCACCAGCACCCGAAAGCGCAGCGCCAGCGCGACATCGACGTCCAGCCACGGCAGCGAACGCCCGGCCACCGATTGCGCAAACAGCTCGAAGCTGCGCCGCGGCGTCAGGCGCAGGCCGTGCGGCCCGATGACCTTGGGGTCGTACTCGGGGTCGCCGCGCCACTGCACGGTCTGCATCGTCTGCGCGCGAAACCACAGCAGCAGCGTGCCCCGGCTGGCCGCAAGCGGCAGGGCCAGCAGGCCGCTGGCCACGTCGCTGTAGGCGGCAGCTGCGGGGTAGTCGGCCGCCAGCCGGTCGGTGACGAACACCGGCCGGGTGTCGTCGGCAAACTCGTGCCGGCCATCCAGCCACTGCGCCAGCGCATCCAGCGCAGCATCGGGCGGCGTCGGGCCGACGCGCCACCAGCGGCCGTGGTGGTAGAGCGCCACACTATCGGCCTGGACGGCTTCGAGCACGGTCGGCGCGCCGTCGGTCATGGCCGTCAGCCCGCCTTCTTGCGAGGCCTGCGCGATCAATTGCTGGTGGATCGCTTCGCGGCTCAGGCGGTAGGCCAGGTGTTCCTGCTGTTCGATCGCCTGGTGCTGCAGCGACACCACCTGCGCGAGCAGTTCGCTGGCGGCGCGCACCTCGAAGGGCAGCCGCGCCGCGCCGCTGTAGTGGTGGCAGGCGATCAGGCCCCACAGTTCGTCGCCGCGACGCAGCGCCATCGTCAGGCCGGCCGTCACGCCCATGTTCTGCAGGTACTCGGTGTACATCACCGACGCGCCGCGCAAGGTGCAGTGGGTCATCAGCAAAGGCCGGCCGGTGTGCGGGTTGACCAGGGGCACCATTTCGGCCAGCGCGCCGTTCACGTCGGGCGTGGGCCGGATCCAGACCCGCTTGAACACCTCGCGCGCCGGGGCCGGGATGTCTTCGGCCGGGTAGTGCATGCCGAGCCAGGGGTCAAGGCCAGCGCGCGCGCTTTCGGCAAACACCTCGCCGTGGCCGTCGGGGTGGAACTTGTAGACCATGACGCGGTCGAGCCCGGTCAGCTCACGAATCTCGTCCACGGCGATGCTGCAAAAGTGCAGCAGGCCCGTCGCCTGGCGCAAGCGCCCGACCGCCTTTTTGACCAGCGCATAACCATGTTGCGCCTGCGCCTCGGCGGCGGGGAGGGTCGGCTCGAACTCGACCAGGGCCAGGCCGTCGAGGGTGTGCATCGAGACATCGAGTGCTGGCGCCCCGTCGCTGCCACCAGCGCCCCGGCCGGGCAGGGTGAACAGGCGCAGCGGGTTGGCGTCGGTCGCACCGCCGGCCATCGACGCCCGCAACTGCGCCGCACCGGCCTCGCCGACGACGAGGCCGATGGGCTGGCCGAGCAGGGCTTCCGGCGCGAAGCCCAGCAGCGCCGCGCTGTTTTCGCTGGCCTGCAGGATCACCAGGTCGTCCGGCCGCAGCACCAGCAGCACACCGTGCGCCTGGATGCAGCCGGGCGTCTGCACCGGCTCGGCATCGCAGTTGCTCAACGTCACGCCGTGCCGCTTGATGCTGTAAGCACCCCCCTCCCAGGGCAGCGGCGCGGTGGCGGTGGCAGGCAGGGTCATGGCGGTCCTTTCAAAGGGTCAGGGAAGCAGGCCGTGTGGTCAGCGCGGGCTTCATGCGGCAGGCCCGCGCAGGCACCAGTGGCGCAGCGAGCGAAAGGTGGCGTTGGCGGATTCGACGACAACATCCGCAATGCCAGGGTTCACCGCAAAGCCGGCCAGCGCGGCCCGGAAGGCACGCCACAGCTCGGCGGTGTGCGCGCCGTTGCCGTGGAAAAAGCGGGCGCCCGACTCCGGCGTGAGGCCGAGCGTGCGCTGCACGTGCCGACCGATGACCACGCCGCCCAGCGTGGCGCCTTCCAGCACGTACAGGCAGCCCATCGCCTGCGCCGGTGTGTGCAGCGGCGGCAGCGCGGTGCACACCGCCAGCGTATCGGCGGCCGGCCCGCCCAGCGCCAGCAGATCGGCCCGCAACAGGGCCAGCTTGCGCCGAGCCTGCAGATCCAGCCCGCCGGGCGGCGCAAGCCCCAGCACGTCCGCCAACCGGGCTTCGACCGGCGCATAAAAACCGCAATAGCGTTCGAGCAGCTGCCGGTAGTGGGCCAATTCGAGGTCGTCGCCCATGATGCCAAGCGTGCCTTCCATCGCGATGTGCTCCGCGCGGGTTTCGGCCTTCAGCCGATCGAGCACATCCAGCAAAATGACAGTCTCCACAGGCATTGGTCCTTGTCCCTTGTGTTGATCATTCGGCCGCCAAGCTCGCAACACGTTCAAAGCGCCGTTTCCAGCGCATCAATAAACATCTTGGCCACATCAAAGCCGGTTTGGTCGGTGATCTCCTGGAAGCAGGTCGGGCTGGTGACGTTGACCTCGGTGAGGCTGTCGCCGATCACGTCCAGCCCCACCAGCAACAGGCCGCGCGCCGCCAGGATAGGGCCGGCGTGCGCGGCGATTTCGCGGTCACGCGCGCTGATGGGGCGCGCCACGCCCTTGCCGCCGGCGGCCAGATTGCCGCGCACCTCGCCGCCCTGCGGGATGCGCGCCAGACAGAACGGCACCACCGCGCCGCCAATCACCAGCACGCGCTTGTCGCCGTCCGTGATGGCGGGCAAGTAACGCTGCACCATGACGGTCTCAGTGCCGCCCTTGTTGAGGGTTTCGATGATGGCACCGAGGTTCATGCCGTCGGCGCCGACACGGAAGATGCCGGTGCCGCCCATGCCGTCCAGCGGCTTCAGGATGATGTCGCCCTGCTCGGCGTGAAAGGCGCGGATGGCCGCCTCGCTGCGCGTCACCAGGGTGCTGGGGCAGAACTGCGGGAACTGCATCAGCGCCAACTTCTCGGGATGGTCACGCAGCGCTTGCGGCTTGTTGAAGACGCGTGCGCCCTCGCGCTCGGCCTGCTCCAGCAGATGGGTGGCGTAGAAAAACTCGCTGTCAAAGGGCGGGTCTTTGCGCATAAGCACGGCGTCGGTCTCGGCCACCACCAGATCGATCCGGGCGCCCACGGCAAACCAGTTGATGGCGTCGCCGGTCAGCCTGATGGCGCGCGCTTGTTGCGCCAGCACGCGCCCGCCCGAGCGCCAGATCAGATCCTGCGGTTCACAGGCAAACAAGCTGTGGCCGCGCTTGGCCGCCTCGCGCATCATCGCGAAGGTGGTGTCTTTGTAGATCTTGAACGACTCCAAGGGGTCGGCCACAAATAGCAATTTCATCTTTTCGGTCCTCTTATTTCGAACGCAAGTGTTGCACCAATAGCGCCAGACTGCCGGCGACGACACCCCAAAATGCCGAACCAATGCCGGCCACCGAGAGGCCCGACAAGGTGACCAAAAAGGTCAGGCAGGCGGCGTCGCGGTGCTTTTCTTCTTTCAAGGCGGTGGCCAGCCCGCCGGCGATGGTGGAGATCAGGGCCAGCCCCGCGACCGCCGCCACCAACTCGCGCGGAAAGGCCACCAACAGCCCCACCACCGAACCGCCGGCCAGGCCGACAGCAATGTACACAAGGCCGGCCGCCATTGCCGCGGTGTAGCGGCGCGCCGGGTCGGCATGTGCCTCGGGGCCGCTGCAAATGGCCGCCGTGATGGCGGCTAGGTTGAAGGCAAAGCCGCCAAACGGCGCCATTACCAAGCCCGCCAGGCCGGTCACGGTGATGCTGGCGGAGACGGGGATGCGGTAACCCGCCGCACGCTGCGCGGCCACGCCGGGCAGATTCTGCGAGGCCATCGTCACCAGAAAAAGCGGCAAGGCCACGCCCACCAGGGCGGCCAGGCTGAGTTGCGGCGTGGTCCAGACCGGCTGCGCCCAGGCCCATTCCACCGCGTCCATCTGCAAACGACCCTGCGCGGCCGCCACCATCACCCCGGCCAGCAGCACGCCCGGCACCGCGTAACGCGGCCACAGCCGTTTACCCAACAGGTAGGCGGCGGCCATCACCAGCACCAGCAAGGGTGCGGACTTGACCGACAGCACCGCATCAAGGCCAAAGCGGGTCAGCACGCCGGCCAGCAAGGCGGCCGCCACGGCCAAGGGGATGCGGTCCATCACCCGCGCGAACCAACCGGTCAGGCCAAACAACAAGATCAAGCTGGAGCTGAACAAAAATGCGCCGATCGCCTCGGGCATGGAGATGCCGGAGGTGGCGGCGATCAGGGCCGCGCCCGGCGTCGACCAGGCGGTCAGAATGGGCAAGCGGGTCCAATAGGACAGGCCCAGGCTGGTCACGCCCATGCCCAGACCCAAGGCCCAAATCCAGGAGCTGGTTTGGGCGGAGGTCGCACCGAGCGCCTGCGCGGCCTGAAAAATTATCGCCACCGAGCTGGTGAAACCCACCAAGACGGCGACAAAGCCGGCCATAAGGCTTGAGACTGAGAGATCATTGAGGCAACGCTTCATAAGCACAGCATAGCTGCATGGGCAGCCAGACACAGACCCGCACGGCACCGCTGGGTTTGCGTATTAGTTATTGAAAGGGGCTAACGCCGATGTGCAGATTTCTCGCCTATTTGGGGCCGTCGATCTTCTTGGATGAGTTGGTCTGCAAGCCGCAGCATTCGCTGGTGCGCCAGTCGCTGCGGGCTGATCAGGCCAAGGCCGTCACCAATGGCGACGGCTTCGGTGTCGGTTGGTACGGCGAGCTGACGGCGCCGGGCATTTACCGCGAGGTGATGCCGGCCTGGTCGGACGAGAACCTGTTGGCGCTGTGCAGCAATGTGCGCTCGCATCTGTTCTTCGCCCATGTACGCGCCGCCACCGGCACCGGCATCGCAAGGCAAAACTGCCACCCGTTCCGGTACGGCCCCTATCTCTTCATGCACAACGGTCAGATTGGCGGTTATGGCCAGGTTCGCCGCGCCATGGAGTCGCGGCTGCCGGATCATCTGTATGCCGAGCGCAAAGGCGCCACCGACTCGGAACTGCTGTTCTTGCTCATCATCGCGCGCATCGAGGCGGGCCAAAGCGTCACGCAAGCGGTCAGCCAGATCCTCAATGAGACGCTGGCGATGATGCGGGTCTTGAACATCCACGAGCCGCTGCGCTTTGCCGGTGCCCTGGCCGACGGCCGACAGGTGCACGCGTTTCGCTACTCCAGCGACTATCGCGCGCCGACACTTTATCTACGCCAGGACGGCGGCAAGGGCTTGGTGGTGGCCTCAGAGCCATTGGCCGACGAGCAGGACGGCTGGACCTTGATCGAGCCGGGCAGCGTCGTGCACTTGGGTGAGGCCGGGCTTAGCAGCAGCGAAGCCTTGATGTGAGGGCGGTCTGCCACTCGCTGAATCAGTTGGCGGCAGAGCTACTCGCTTCGCTCGGGCGGTCTGCCACTCAAGGTCATTAGATCTCGACTTTTGACCCCAACTCGACAATCCGGTTGGTCGGCAAGTGCAGGAAGTCGGCCGCGGCGGCCGCATTGCGGTGCATGCTGGCGAAGAGCTTCTCGCGCCACATCGCCATGCCGCCGTTACCGATGGTGGGGATGACGATGTCGCGCGACAGGAAATAGCTGGTCTCCATCTCCTCCAAGATGACACCGTTCTGTTCCAGCAGCCGCAAGGCTTCGGGTACATCGGGCTCGTTCTTGAAGCCGAAATGTAGGCTCACGGCCCAGCATTGGTTGCCCAAGGCGACCACCTGCACGCGCTTGTCGAAGCCCACCCACGGCACCTCATGGTGCTTGACGGTGACGAACAGGTTTTGCTCGTGCAGCACCTTGTTGTGCTTCAAATTGTGCAGCAGCGCATTCGGCGTGACGCCGGCCTCGGCCGACAAAAACACCGCCGTGCCCTCGACCCGCACCGGCGGACTCAGGAATACCGCGTCGAGGAAACTCTTCAGGTCGATGGCATCCTCACGCAGCTTGTTGCTGAGCGAGCGCCGGCCCTGCTTCCAGGTCAGCATCAAGGTGAACATGCCGATGCCAATCATCAACGGGAACCAGCCGCCCGCAACCAGCTTCAGCATGTTGGAGGCCAGGAAGGTCAGGTCGATGACGAAGAAGAAGCCGGTCGCGGCCACACACAAGGCCAGCGGGTACTTCCAGCCGTAGCGAATGACGAAGAAGGTCATCACCGTGGTGATGGTCATGTCGATGGTGACCGCAATACCGTAGGCGCCGGCCAGCTTGCTGCTGGAGCCGAATAAAACCACCGCCAAGATGATGAAGACAAACAGTCCCCAGTTGACGAAGGGCACATAGATCTGGCCGGTGTCACGCTCGGAGGTGTGCAAGATCCGCATGCGCGGCAAGATGCCCATTTGCACCGCCTGCTTGGTGACCGAAAACGCGGCCGTGATCAAGGCCTGCGAGGCCACCACGGCGGCGGCGGTAGCGAGCAAAAAGAGCGGAATCTCCGCCCAGGCCGGCGCCAAATTGAAGAACGGGTTGATGACCGCTGCAGGTTGCTCCAGGAGCATTGCGCCTTGGCCGAAGTAATTGACCACCAAGGCCGGCATCACAATGCTGAACCAGGCCAAGCGGATCGGCCTTTTGCCGAAATGACCCAGATCGGCATACAGCGCCTCGCCTCCGGTCACCACCAGCACGACCGCGCCCAGCGCCACAAAGGCGGCCCATTTGTGCGCCAAGCAAAAATCCATGGCATAGATTGGATTGACGGCCACCAGCACATGCGGATTCTTCAGAATGTGTGGCAAGCCCAGCAGCACCAGGCTGCCGAACCACAGCAGCATGACCGGGCCGAAAGCCTTGCCAATGCCGCCGGTACCCAGGCGCTGCACCGCAAACAGGCAGGCCATCACGATCAGCGTCAGGGGCAGAATCAACTCGTGCAATTGCGGTGCATAAACATCTATGCCTTCGACGGCGCCCAGCACGGTCATCGCGGGAGTGATGACCGCGTCGCCGTAGAAAATCGCTGTGCCGAACAAACCCAGCAGCATCAACTTGCGGCGCAGCGCCGGCTGGTCGTTGACGGCATTGGTGGCCAGCGCCAGCATCGCGATCAGGCCGCCTTCACCGTTGTTATCGGCACGCAGGATCAGCAACACATATTTGATCGAGACGATGATGGTCATCGTCCAGAACAACAGCGACAGCACGCCGAGGATGTTGTCATGCGTCGGCAGGATGTGGCCACCGTGGAACACCTCCTTCATCGCATACAGCGGGCTGGTGCCAATATCGCCATAAACGACGCCCAGAGCGCCAAGGGTCAAACCGGCCATGGCCGTTTTCGAATGGCCTCCCGATGGTGCAGTATTTGAAGAACTCACGTGGTGTTGCCGCGCGCGCTGCGCCATCAAGCCAAAAGCGCTATTCTGCGCCCACTTTGCTGCACCGCGTCAAAAGGAATGCGCAGATGTCTCGGCAACCCGACTCAGGCGTAGATTTCGGCCTCGGGGTCGGTCACTTCCAATTCATAGCTGGCCGCCACGGCGCCCAGGCGCGCGATCACGCCATACATATAAAAGCGGTTCGGGCCGCTGGAGCCGGGTTTTTCACCCAGGCGCGGCAATTGTGAGGCCTGCGAGAACGCCAACGGTACATAACTGGCGCCAGGCGCGTTGAGGTTTTCGTCTACGCCGCGGTCGGCATGCACGCGGTAAAACCCGCCCACCACGTAACGGTCCATCATATAGACCACCGGCTCGGCCACTGCGTCGTTGACCCGCTCGTTGGTGACCACGCCCTCTTGCACCAGCAACTGCAGCGGCTGCTCGGACTGCGGGTAGCTGCTCATTTTGCCGGTCAGCTCCTTGGCATCTCGCACCGTGAGAATGCCCGCCCCTTGCGAGCCTGCGTCGGGCTTGATCACCACGAACGGCTTCTCCAAAATGCCGTATTCCTTGTATTTGCGTCGCGTCTTGCTCAGCACCGCATCAACTTGTGTCTGCAGCGCCTCCAGCCCCGGGCCGGCGCGCAAGTCCTGACCAGCAACGGCGACCGTCAGTGGGTTGATCAACCAATGATCCATGCCCAAGAGTTTGGAAAACTTCTTCGCCACCTCTTCATAGGCCTTGAAATGCTGGCTCTTGCGCCGCACCGCCCAACCGGCATGCAGCGGCGGTAACAAATACTGCTCGTGCAGATGTTCGAGCACCCGTGGCACACCGGCCGCCAAGTCGCTGTTCAGCAAGACCGTGCAGGGGTCGAAGTCCTTCAGCCCAAGCCGGCCCCGATTTCGAAGCAGCGGCTCGACCGTCAAGCTGCTGCCATCGGCCAGACTCAATGTCGTCGGCTCGGTGATGCTGGGGTCGAGCGAGCCCAGCCGCACGTTCAGGCCGGCTTGCGTGAAGATACGCTTGAGCGTGGCCACATTGCTCAGATAAAAGCTATTTTGAGTTTTGCTCTCCGGGATCAACAGCAGATTCTTGGCCTCGGGGCAAATTTTCTCGATCGCGGCCATGGCCGCCTGCACCGACAGCGGCAGCATGTCTTGCGTCAGGTTGTTGAAACCGGCCGGGAACAAATTGGTGTCCACCGGCGCCAGCTTGAAGCCGGCGTTACGCAAATCGACCGCGCTGTAAAAAGGCGGCGTGTGCTCCATCCATTCGAGTCTGAACCAACGCTCAATGGCCGGCATGGACTCCAGCACGCGCTGTTCCAACTCATTGATGGGGCCAGTCAGTGCGGTAATGAGGTGGGGAACCATAGGTGTACTCGAAACGGAATTGCCTGATTCTAGAGACAAGCGCACATGGGGCCGTTGTTCTGAAGGCCAAGGCCGGCCGAACCAGCCTATGCTTGCGCTTATCACTCCCAAGGTTCGCCACCTGATGTCAAAAATACTTGTTGTTGAAGACCACGCCGACATCAGGCGCCTAGTGCGCTGGGCCCTAGAAGACAGCGGCCACGTGCTTTACGAGGCCCCCAATGGCGCGCTAGGCCTGGAGTTGGCGCGCACCGTGCACCCTGATTTGGTCTATCTCGACGTGATGATGCCCGGCGGCTTGGACGGCATCGAGGTGTGCGCGCAGCTCCGCAAAGATCCGACCCTCGCACACACCTTGATCGTGATGCTGACCGCCGATGCGGCGCCGCAGACAAAAGCCAAGTCCTTGGCGGCCGGTGCCAATTTCTTTTTGCCCAAGCCATTCAGCCCGGCCAAGTTGCTGGAGCTGACCGAAGTGTTGCTGAAGGCCAGACCCAAGCCGGAGACGCTGCCTGAGCGCGAATAAAAATGGCTGCCATCAGCCAGTGATGAGGCAGCCATTTGCATGCACAGCGAAGCCCTGCAAGGGCCTCGCCTCAAGCGCCTTACGCCTTACTTGTGATAAGCGGTCTCGCCATGCGAGCTGATGTCCAGGCCTTCGCGCTCTTCTTCTTCGGTCACGCGCAGGCCGATCACCAGATCCACCAGTTTGTAAGCCGCTAAAGAAACCACGGCCGACCAGACCACGGTCAAGCCCACCGCCTTGGCCTGAATCCAGACTTGGCCCGCGATCGAGTACGCCTCTTGCGTCACCATCGTGACCGTCACCCAGTCGCCCACCAAGCTCGGGCCGCCCAGGGCCGGTGAGTTGAACACGCCGGTCAGCAAGGCGCCGACGATGCCGCCGACACCGTGCACGCCGAACACATCCAGCGAGTCATCGGCACCGAGCAACTTCTTCAGTCCAGTAACACCCCAGAGGCAGGCAAAGCCGCCGATGAAGCCGATCACCAGGGCACCGCCGATACCGACGTTACCGGCCGCCGGCGTCACCGCCACCAAGCCCGCCACCGCACCGGAAGCCGCTCCCAACATCGAAGCCTTGCCCTTCAGCAGCGCCTCACCCAAGCACCAGGCCAGCACGGCCGCAGCCGCAGCCACCAGCGTGTTGATGAAGGCAAGTGCGGCGAAGCCATTGGCTTCCAAAGCAGAGCCGGCGTTGAAGCCGAACCAGCCCACCCACAGCAACGACGCACCGACCATCGTCAGCGTTAGGCTGTGCGGCGTGAACGCCTCCTTGCCGTAGCCAACGCGCTTGCCAATCATGTAGGCACCGACCAAGCCGGCCACCGCTGCATTGATGTGCACCACGGTGCCGCCGGCAAAGTCCAGCGCACCCATTTGCCAGAGGAAACCGGCCTTGGCGTTCATCTCATCGACCACACCGGCTGCGCTGTAAGCGTCCGGGCCCATCCAGAACCAAACCATGTGCGCGACCGGCAAATAGCTGAAGGTGAACCACAGCGCCAAGAACATCAGCGCGGCCGAGAACTTGATGCGCTCGGCAAAGGCGCCAATGATCAAGCAAGCGGTGATGCCGGCAAAAGTGGCCTGGAAGGCGGCAAAGACGATCTCGGGAATGACCACACCCTTGCTGAATGTGGCCGCATTGGCGAAGGTGCCGGCCGCGTTGTCCCAGAGGCCCTTCATGAACAAGCGGTCGGTGCCGCCGATAAAAGCATTGCCTTCGGTGAACGCAAAGCTATAGCCATACAGCACCCACAGCACGACGATCATCGAGAACGCCACCATCACCTGCATCAGCACCGACAGCATATTTTTGCTGCGCACCAAGCCACCATAGAACAGGGCAAGGCCGGGTATCGTCATCATGATGACCAGCAGCGTCGACAACATCATCCAACTGGTGTCGCCCTTGTTGGGGACGAGTGCCGGCGCGGCGGCCGCGGCGACCTCGGCCGGCGCGGCGGCGGCCACCACCGCGGGCAGCTCTGCGGCGGATGCGGCCGTCATCGCGGCGCTAACGGCAGGCGCCGAGGCAGTCGCCTCTTGTTGGGCCCAGGCGGCCGGTGCGAGCACTGCAGCGGTCAGGACCAGGCAGGCGAAAAGCTTTTTCATGTCGATATCTCCTCAGAGGGCTTCGTTGCCGGTCTCGCCGGTGCGGATGCGCACCACCTGGTCCAGCGGCGAGACAAAAATCTTGCCGTCGCCGATCTTGCCGGTGCGTGCGGCGGCCTCAATGGCGTCGATCACCTGCTCAACCACGGCGTCGTCCACGGCGGCTTCGATCTTCACCTTGGGCAAAAAGTCCACCACGTACTCGGCGCCGCGGTACAGCTCGGTATGGCCTTTTTGGCGGCCAAAGCCCTTCACCTCGGTGACGGTCAGGCCCTGCACGCCAATGGCACTGAGGGCTTCGCGAACTTCATCCAGCTTGAAAGGCTTGATGATGGCTGTGATCAATTTCATGTTGTCTATCTCCGATTTCTAATGGTTTTTTGGGGGCGGTCAGAAGACTTTCTTGACCGACACCACCAGGCCGTCTTTGCCCAGGTTCTTCAGGGACGGGCCACCCACATAGACGTCCGTGTTGGTGCCCACGTAGGCCGCGCCGAAGGTAAAGCCGGCGTAGTCCTTGTTCAGCGTCAGCGAGTAGTCGGTGTAGCTGGCGGCGCTGGTGTTCTTGACCCTTTGATAGCCGACATGCGGCACAACGGTGAAACCGCCGCCGATATCAAAGCTGGCCGACACGTCCACATAGCCGCTGCCCTTGCTGTCGGCAGTACCGAACAGATTGGTCACACTGTGCGAGTACTTGGCCGTCACCGGGCCGAAACTCAGCGCACCGTAGATTTCGGTCGTGTCCGCTCTGGGGTTCAAGTCATTGCCAGGGTAGATATAGGTCAGCGCGCCAAAATCCAACATCAAGCCGCTGGCAATCTCGGTCTTGTAGCCACCGTAGACGTCAATTTCCGCATTCGCACCGCCGTTGAAGGGTGCGTCCTTGATCCATTTGATGGTCGAGGCCCAGGTGCCCAGATAGAAACCGTTGGCGAAGGCGTAATCGGCGCCGCCCTGCAAGGCCGGGTCAAGCCGCGACTGCGACAAACCCCGGTAACGATAGTCCGAGGTCAGACTGACGTTGAAAGACAGAGGGCTGGCAGCCTCTTCGGCTACAGCGGCGCTGGCAGCAAACGTCAAGGTGAAGGCAAGGGCAGCGAGGATCAACTTCATGGCGGACTTCCTGTTTTGGGGGATTTGTCGGGACTTGGCGATTACTCAGCAGCTTTCGTGCCAAGTCGACTTTGCCCCGCCCTCCCGAAACAAAGGCCTGTTTGCACCAAATTGGCTCGCCGCCGTCAATGCACCCCGCAGGTGCGCGCACCGTTGTTGTGCGCAATGACCCAGTAGCCCCTTGGCCGTGCACAATCAGCGAGCTGGCCCCGGCGCCTACGGGGCCCTGGGAGGATAGGCAATGTCATTGGCCATTGTTCACAGCCGGGCCCTGGACGGCTTAAGCGCTTCATCTGTCAGCGTTGAGGTCCACTTGGCGAACGGCCTGCCCTCGTTCACTCTGGTGGGACTCGCTGAGACCGAGGTCAAGGAGTCACGCGAGCGCGTGCGCGCGGCGCTGCAGAACAGCGGCCTGAGCTTTCCCCATAACAAACGCATCATCGTCAACCTCGCCCCGGCTGAATTGCCCAAGGAGGGCGGGCGCTTTGACCTGCCGATCGCCTTGGGTCTGCTGGCCGCCAGCGATCAGATCGACGCGGCTCGCCTGGACGAGTTTGAATGCGCCGGCGAGTTGTCGCTGGGCGGCGAATTGCGCCCGGTGCGTGGCGCGCTGGCGATGAGTCTGGCGCTACGCCAAGAGCAATCCAGCCGCAGCCTGATCCTGCCCGAGGCCAGTGCGGCCGAAGCGGCCTTGGTGGCCGGCATCAAGGTCTTGGGCGCCGCTCATTTACTGGACCTGGTGGCAGCCCTGGTGCCGGGCAGTGACGCGCCCTTGTCGCCGGCGACGCCTTTGCCCCTTGTGCAAGCACCCGCTCAGCCCGATTTGAGTGATATCAAGGGACAAGCCGGTGCAAAGCGCGCGCTGGAAATCGCCGCCATTGGGGAACATAGCTTGTTGATGGTGGGCCCGCCCGGCACCGGCAAGTCAATGCTGGCGCAGCGCCTGGCCGGCTTGTTGCCAGCCATGAGCAATGAGGAGGCCCTGGCGTCGGCTTCGGTATTGAGCCTGGCCGGCCAGTTCGAGGCGGCGCGTTGGGGGCAACGCAGCCTGCGCAGCCCGCACCACAGCGCCTCCAGTGTCGCGCTGGTCGGCGGCGGCTCGCCGCCTCGTCCGGGTGAAATCTCCTTGGCCCTGCATGGCGTTTTGTTTTTGGATGAGCTGACCGAATTCAATCGAGCTGCCCTGGAGGCTCTGCGTGAGCCGATGGAAACCGGCCGCATCTTGATTTCGCGTGCGGCGCGGCAAGCTGAATTCCCCGCGCGCTTCCAATTGGTGGCCGCCATGAACCCCTGCCCTTGCGGCCACCTCGGCAACCCGCTGCAGGCCTGCCGCTGCAGCCCCGATCAAATAGCACGTTACCAAGGCAGACTCAGTGGCCCGTTTCTGGATCGCCTTGACCTGTTGATCGAAGTGCCGATGATTCGGCCGAGCGAGTTGGCCGGCATGGCGGGCGGAGAAAGCAGCGCCACCGTCGCCACCCGGGTGGTGCTGGCCCGCGAGCGCTCACTCACCCGCCAGGGCTGCAGCAATGCGCGCTTGGCGGCGCAGCAACTCGATCAATACATTCGGGCCGAGCCGGCGACGCTGGCATTTTTACAAAAGGCGGCCAGCCAATTGAGCCTGTCCGCGCGCGGCTATCACCGCCTGCTGCGGGTGGCGCGCAGTATTGCCGATTTGGAGGGCTGTGTCTGCGTGACATTGGCGCAAATGGCCGAGGCGATTCAGCTTCGGCGCGGCCTGCGCGCGATGTGAACCCACAAAGAACAAGGGGCGCGTCCTGCGACCCGCCCCCCTGTGTCTCAACAACGCGATGCGCTTGCTGTTAACCCCGACGACGACGGCGTTGCCCCAGCAAACCCAAGACGGCCAGCCCGGCAGCCAACAACGCGGCACTGCGTGGCTCAGGCACCGGGTGGCTCACCCCCAGGGTCGAGGCCCCGAAAGACGGCGAACCCAAACCGTTGAACGTCCAAGCATGCGCGCCGAAATGCGGTACCGATGGCAATTGATGATCATCAATGCCGGACATGGAGAAGGTGCCGAGGGTCGACGCCATAAAGCTTCCCGTCAAGTAGTGGGGCGCCTCGCGGGTTTCGCCGTGCGGCCCGTCCAAGTGGGTGTACCAGACATCAACGGTCCACTTGTCGGCCGCCAGCGTGGCCTTCATTTCAACCTCCCAGTGCATTCCCGTATAAAAATTGCCGCCGCCCGCCGCGTCCCAGACCCACGCGATTTGCAGATCGGTCACCGTATCGATGCCGGGCACCACAAACACGGCGGCCTGCGCTTGCTGCGCAAGACCACCGGCAGCCAATGCGGCCGCCAAAATCGTTGAACGAAACAATGTATTCACTGCTATCTCCCAAAAGTTGGTTGAGGGGCGCTTAGAGTAAAGCCCGCAAGTTCACGCGCCTACCCCTAGCATGTGGGGCCTCAAAGCAAGCAGCGACAACAGCGCGCGCCTACTTGGCCGGCCTTGCCGGCACCTCGGGCGTGCTGCGGCCGCCGCTGTTCAATGCTGTCTCGACCGGGACCAGCGACGCCAGCGCTTTGGCTACACCCGCCCGGCAGGGCACCACCCGGCAAGACCAACACCGCTACGCCTCCGACGGCAATCTGCACTGATTTCATTCCAAAAACTCGTCAAATCCCAGGCGAGGGGATCTACGCATCCCAAAGCCGAACCGTAGCATGCAGGGGCAGCTGAACCACCCATCCCTGGCCGTCTGTTACTTCGACTTACAGCGGCACTGCGGTTGAGCAAAAAGGCTGCCGCGCCGCCCTACGAAAAACAAGTCAACGGTTAGCTCCACGCCAACCGTGCCGCTACGCGCATCAACAGCATCCCTGCCGTCGCGCTGCTGCTTTACAGCAGCGGCGCCAGCGCCCGGTCGGCCGCCTCGCGGCTCAGCTGCATGCGCTCGGCCCAGTCCTGCACCTGGTCCGCGCCGATACGCCCCACATTGAAATAGACCGCGTCCGGGTGAGCAAAATAGAAGCCCGAGACGCTGGCGGCCGGCGTCATCGCCATGCTGTCGGTCAGGCCCATGCCAATTTCTTCGGGTGCCAAGACCCGGAATAGATCGCGTTTGACCAGATGATCGGGGCAGGCCGGATAGCCCGGCGCCGGGCGGATGCCGCGGTATTGCTCTTTGATCATTTGCTCGCTGCTCAGCGCTTCGTCCGCCGCATAGCCCCAAAACTCTGTGCGCACGCGCTGGTGCAGGCGCTCGGCAAAGGCCTCGGCCAAACGGTCGGCGATGGCCTTGAACATGATGGACGAGTAGTCGTCGAGGTCGGCCACAAACTGCGCTTCTTTCTTCTCGGCACCCAAGCCGGCGGTGACAGCAAACAAGCCGATGTAGTCCGGCACAGTGCCCTTGGGGGCAATAAAGTCCGACAGACAACGGTTCGGCCGCCTGACCCCGTCCACCACCGGCCGCTCCGACTGCATGCGCAGGCCATGCCAGGTCATCAAGACCTCGCTGCGGCTCTCGTCGGTGTAGATCGCTATGTCGTCGTCACCCACCTGCGCGGCCGGATAGAGGCCGAACACGCCGCTGGCGGTCAACCAGCGCCCGGCGATCAGGCGCTGCAGCATCCGTTTGCCGTCGCTGAACACACGCTGCGCTTCCGTGCCGACGATCTCGTCCTTCAGGATCGCCGGGAAAGGCCCGGCCAGATCCCAAGTCTGAAAGAACGGCGCCCAGTCGATGGTCTCGGCCAGCTCGGCCAGGTCGTAGTTGCGGATCACCCGGCGGCCAATGAACTTGGGCACCGGCGGCGCATAACTGGCCCAGTCGACGGCGTGCTTGTTCGCCCGCGCCTGGTACAGGCTGACCATGGCCGTCTGCTTCTTGTTGGCATGCAGATGGCGCACCTGGTCGTAGTCGACCTTCAAGTCGGCAATGAACTTGGCGGCGCGCTCGTCGCTGAGCAGGTCGCTGCAGACGCCGACGCTGCGCGAGGCATCGGGCACATAAACCACCGGCCCCTCGTAATGCGGCGAAATCTTCACCGCCGTGTGGACGCGGCTGCAGGTCGCGCCGCCGATCAACAGCGGCGTCTGGCGCGAGCGGAAATGCTCGTCGCGCTGCATCTCAGCCGCCACATGCTGCATTTCTTCCAAGCTCGGCGTGATCAAGCCGGACAGGCCGATGATGTCGGCGCCCTCCTCCTTGGCGCGCTTCAGGATGTCCTGACAGGCCACCATCACGCCCATATTGACGACCTCGAAGTTATTGCACTGCAGCACCACGGTGACGATGTTCTTGCCGATGTCATGCACATCGCCCTTGACCGTCGCGATGACGATCTTGCCCTTGGCCTTGGCCTCGCCGCCGGCAGCCACCAGCGCCAGCTTCTCGGCCTCAATGTAGGGCAGCAAATGCGCAACGGCCGACTTCATCACCCGCGCCGACTTGACCACCTGCGGCAGGAACATTTTGCCGGCGCCGAAGCGGTCACCGACCACGTTCATACCGGCCATCAAGGGCCCTTCAATCACATGCAGCGGCCGCCCGCCGCTGGCTTGAATGGCTTGCCAAGCCTCCTCGGTATCGGCGGTGATGAACTCGGTGATGCCGTGCACCAGCGAATGGCTGAGCCGCTCGTTGACGTCACCGGCGCGCCAGGCGAGGCGCGCCGTGTCGTCGATCGACATGCCCTTGGCGCGTTCGGCCACTTCGATCAGACGTTCGCCGGAATCTGGACGGCGGTTCAACACCACATCCTCGACCCGCTCGCGCAGCTCGGCGTCGAGGTCGTCATAGACGCCCACCATGCCGGCGTTGACGATACCCATGTCCATGCCGGCCTGGATCGCGTGATACAGAAAAACCGTGTGGATGGCCTCACGCACCGGGTCGTTGCCGCGGAAGCTGAACGATACGTTGGAGACGCCGCCGCTGACCTTGGCGCCGGGCAGGTTCTGCTTGATCCAGCGCGTCGCCTCGATGAAGTCAACCGCGTAGTTGTTGTGCTCCTCGATGCCGGTGGCGATGGCAAAGATATTCGGGTCGAAGATGATGTCCTCGGGCGGAAAGCCCGCCTGCTCGACGAGGAGCTTGTAGGCGCGTTCACAGATCGCGACCTTGCGCTCGGTCGTGTCGGCCTGGCCCTGCTCGTCGAACGCCATCACCACTGCCGCCGCGCCATAGCGGCGCAGCAGCGTGCCATATTTGATGAACTCGGCCTCGCCTTCCTTCATGCTGATGGAGTTGACGATGGCCTTGCCCTGCACGC
>NZ_JANNMI010000379.1:0-4777 GCF_031397715.1 Roseateles sp. | reverse complement strand
AGCGAGAAGTCAGCAGAGGTTGTATGAGCCGGAGCACGCTGAAGGGCGAGAAGGCACGGTGAAGGGCCGAGCGAGAAGGACAGTTACGCGACATGACGCTTGGCGAGGCATGGCGTGGCATCAGAAGCCCGGGAGGCCGCAAGGCGGATCGGGGCGCACGGAGCAAAGGCGCGGTGAAGCCGCGTTTGATGCCGTGAGCGATGAAGCCGAGCTGGCCCTGCACAAGCTTCGCCAGCGGCTGCGGCAGCTGACGCTGCGCACCCCGGGGGCAAAGCTTGGCCCGGATTGCCGCGGACTTGAGGGATTATGTGCCGGGCTGGAAGGCGAACTTCCGGTTGGCGCAAACACCGCAGGTCATGCGCGAACTGGACACTTGGCTGCGACGCCGACTGCGCGCGGTACAGCTCAAACAGTGGCGGCGCGGTACGGCGATGTACCGCGAACTGCGTAAGCTGGGCGCGACGGCGGACGAGGCTGCACAGATTGCCGTCAACGCCAAGCGCTGGTGGCACAACAGCCGCCGGGTAGTGCAGCGCAGATGGAGCTCAGCCCACTTCGACAGGCTTGCAATGCCCAAATTCTCTTGACCTCAACTTCTCGAACCGCCCGGTGCGGACCCGCATGCCGGGTGGTGTGGGAGCGGCCCGATCAGCGATGGTCGGCCCCTATCCCGATCGGGCCTGGCGTGCCCAGCCGTCGCCCGCAGCTCAGCTTCGGCGTTATGCAGCAGGCGAAGCAAAGCTTCAAATTGCGTTGCCGATCGCTCGCTCGCGGCAATCGCTTGTGGCAATGGGCCTGCGCATCCGCCAAGCTGCCGAAGCGCGCCGGGAAGTCGGGCCGATATTTCATCGTCTTGAACTGCAACTCGGAGAAAGGGCGTGGCTGTGACTCTTGGTGATGTCCGAATCGACCAACAAGCTGGCCAGCGCCCTTGATCAGCCCGCGGCGATCCGCTTCGCCAAATGCGCCAAGGCCTCCTCAACCTGATCAACCAGCACCAGGCACAAATCACCCGGCTGCAGCCGCGCCAAGGCTTTGTCGATGGCCACGAACTCGCCGCGAATTTCGTCGATGAAGGTCGTGCGCTCGGCGCCGTTCAGGCCGGCGCGTAGCAGGGCCAGCACCTCGCCGTCGGCACGGCCGCGCTGGCAGGCATCCTCGAACAGCAGCACATCATCAAAGGCGGCGCCCAGGATGACGGTTTGCTCGCGGATGTCTTCGTCGCGCCGATCACCTGCGCCGCTGATGACGACCGAGCGGCGCTTGCCAGGCAAGGCGGTCACGGCCGCGACCAGGGCCCGCATGGCGTCAGCGTTATGGCCGTAATCGGCGATGACGGTGGCGCCCCGGTAGTCCATCACATTGAAGCGGCCCGGCGCGTTGTCGGCGTCATTGGCGAAACTGGCCAGGCCGCGGCGCACGGTGTCCCAGTCCAGGCCAATGCCCCAGGCGGCGGCGACCGAGGCCATCGCGTTTTCGATCTGGAAGCCGATCGCGCCATTGCGGGTGATGGGGATGTCGCGCAGCGCAATGTTCTCGCGCCAGGAGCCTTGGGCGGCCACCAGCATGTCGCCGTCGATGTAGACGCAGCGCTTGCCCTGTGCGCGGTGCGTGGCCATCAGCGGATGGTGGCGGTCAGAGGCAAAGAAGATGATTTGGCCGGGACAGACCTCGGCCATCTTGGCCACCACCGGGTCGGCGGCGTTCAGGACCGCATAACCCGAGGCGGCCACGTTTTGCACAATCACGCGCTTGACCAGGGCCAACTCGTCCACGGTGTTGAGGAAGTTCATGCCCAAATGATCGCCGGCACCCAGATTGGTGACAACCGCCACTTGGCAGCGATCGAAGCCCAAGCCTTCGCGCAGCACGCCACCGCGCGCGGTCTCAAACACCGCTGCTTCAACGTCCGGGTGCATCAGCACATTGCGGGCGCTCTTCGGGCCGGAGCAATCGCCGCTGTCGATCTGGCGGCCGTCGACATAGACGCCGTCGGTATTGGTCATGCCGACCTTGAGGCCGCAGGTGGCGAACAGATGGGCGATCAGGCGCGAGGTGGTGGTCTTGCCATTGGTGCCGGTGACGGCAATGACCGGGATGCGGCCGTCTTCGCTTTTGTGGCCATGGCCATAGAGGTGCGAGATGATGGCCTCGCCGACATTGCGGCCCTTGCCGTAGCTGGGGCTCAGGTGCATGCGCAGCCCCGGGGCCGCATTGACCTCGACGACGCCGCCGCCAACTTCTTCCAGCGGACGCAGCACGCTCTCGGCCACCACGTCAACCCCGCAGACATGCAGGCCGACCACTTGCGCGGCGGCGATCGCGCGCGCTGCCACTTCAGGGTGCACATCGTCGGTGACGTCGGTGGCGGTGCCGCCGGTGGACAGATTGGCGTTATTGCGCAGAATCACGCGCTGGCCCTTCGGCGGTACCGATTCGGGGGTCAGGTCTTGCTGTACCAAGCGAGCCACCGCGATATCGTCGAAGCGGATCTTGGTCAGCGAGGTGGCGTGGCCGTCACCGCGTTTGGGGTCGGCGTTGACCTTGTCGACCAATTGCTTGACCGTGAGCTTGCCGTCGCCGATCACATGGGGCGGGTCGCGGCGGGCGGCGGCGATCAACTTGTCACCCACCACCAAGAGCCGGTAATCACTGCCGGGCAGGAACTTTTCCACCATCACCTGGCCAATCTCTTCGGCGGCCTTGTAGGCGATCTCCATATGTTCGCGGGTGACGACGTTGACCGTCACGCCCTTGCCCTGGTTGCCGTCGAGCGGCTTGACGACGACCGGCAAGCCGATCTCCTCGGCCACGGCCCAGGCCTCATCGACCGAGTCGACTGGGGCGCCAATCGGCACTGGCACGCCGGCCGATTGCAGCAGGCGCTTGGAGAGGTCTTTGTCTTGCGCGATTGATTCACTGACGGCGCTGGTGGCGTCGACCTCGGCGGCCCAGATGCGGCGCTGTTTGGCGCCCCAACCGAACTGCACCAGGCTGCCTTGCGTCAGGCGGCGATAGGGCACGCCACGCGCGAGTGCGGCGTTGACGATGGAGCCGGTCGAGGGGCCGAGGCGCACGTCTTCGTCCAACTCGCGCAGCTGCGCCAGCGTGGCATCGGCATCAAAGCTGCCGCCGTCGCGGGCTGCTGCGACCAGCTTGCAGGCTTCCTCAAAGGCTAAGCGCCCCACGTCTTCTTCGCTGTACTCGACCACCACTTGGTAGCTGCCGGCTTCAGACGTGACGTGAGTCTGGCTGAAAGTCACCGGGCAGCCGGCCTGCGCTTGCAGGGCCAAGGTGGCCTGCTCCAGCACATGGGCCAGCGAGATCGGTGTGCGCGTGGCACTGGCCGGCCGCAGGGCGCCGATGCTGGGGAACAGCGCACGCAACTTGGCCTCAAATTCGGGCATGTCGGCAATCGACTGCTCGGCGGGCGTGCAGTGCACGACGGCTTCGATGGCGGTGTGGCGGCTCCACATATTCGGGCCGCGCAGGGCGCGGGTGCGAGAGACTTCCATGGATGGTCTTCCTCGGTGAAATATTGTTTGTGAATAGCGCTTGCTCAGGCGGCAAGCTCGGGCACAAAGGTGTCCAGCCCGGCCGAGATCAGCTCGGGCGAGATGTTCATGGCCCAGGCGGTGGCGACGGCACCCAGCACGGTGGCGGCATCAATCTCCGCCGCACCGTCCGCACCGCCCACGCCGGCCGCCGCAAAGCGGCGCAGCAAAGCGTCCACATTGGCGCCGACGGTTTCGGCCTGACCCTGCGCGAGCACAGCCGCGCCCCCTTGCAAAAAGACTGCCCGCCCGCCTTGAGCGCGGTGCTCGGTCAGCGCCGGCAACGCGGCGTCCAAGGCATACAACACGACCTCGCCGTCGCACAGATCACTCATCTCGACCAGCAGCGGCTCGGCGGCATTGAGCACCGCCACACCGTCGCTCAAGACCACATCGATCTGCGTGCGCAAGACCTTGTAGAGCTGGTCCGGGTTCATCACGTCGAACTCGGCCAAGCCCTCGATGCCGCCCATATCGGTCACCAGGCCAACCTGGCAGCGGTCATAGGACAGCCCGTCGCGCAAAATGGCCGCGGCGCTGTTTTCGATCACCACGGCGTCCACGCCGCGGTTCATCAGCAAGCGGTGAGCGGCATCCCAGCGCACGCTGCTTTTGCGCTCGACCCGGCGAGTGCCGAGGAACAAACCGTCGCGGCAGGCCAGGCCCACATGGCGGCCATTCAGATGCAAGAGCCAAGCAACCAAGCGCGCAATCGTGTGGGTGCCGCGCGAGCCGGCCACGCCGACGATGGGAATGCGGCCGTTCTCGTCTTCGGCAAACAAGTGGTCGATGATGGCCTTGCCGACCGGCTGCGGCATGCCTTCCGCAGGCTTCAGATGCATCAGCAGGCCAGGGCCGGCATTGACCTCCACCACCGCGCCGCCCTGCGCTTGCAGCGGCCGGCCAATGTCTTCGGCGACGACGTCAACGCCGGCGATGTCCAGGCCAATCACGCGCGCCGCCAAGGCCACGGCGTGCACCACATCCGGGTGAACTTCGGCAGTGCAGTCGATGGACACATTGCCATTGCGCTGGATCATCACCTGGCGGCCCGCCTCGGCCACGCTGCTAACTTGCAGGCCTTGGCGTTCCAAGTCGAGCAGGATCACCGAGTCTTCAATCGCGTTGATGCGGTTGAGCGGGAACTCTTCGGTCAGGCCGCGGCGCGGGTCGTTGTTGATCTGTGAGTCAATCAGTTGGGCGACGGTTTGCACGCCGTCGCC
>NZ_JANNMI010000359.1:0-3992 GCF_031397715.1 Roseateles sp. | reverse complement strand
CCACCACACACAACGGCCCGAGGTGCTCAAGCGACGCGGGGAGCCAACCGACTACGCCGATCAGATGATTTCCCGGTGAACATCACTTGCGCGACCGCGACACGATCGCGCGGAACGATGCAGAGATCACCAGACAGGGGGAATGGTGCTAGGTAGGCCAACACAGCCGGAACCTTCAGTTGATTGGCGACACAGCCTGCCCCATACTGCATCGCGGCGCTTGATTGTCAGTCTGCTTTGGATGGACCCCAAACAACTTCAGCGAGTGAGGGTCGTCCGATCGGTTTCCCAATGAAGGATTCCCAGTCTTTCATAAGCGCACGTCGTTTCTCAAGCGCGTCACCTCGGCGGTAGGCTGCTTCAACCTTGTTTTCGAGTACGTGAGCCAGGGCTTGTTCCGCGACTTCACGCGGGTGGTTGGTGCGCTCGCCGGCCCAGTCTCTGAATGTTGATCGGAATCCATGCGGCACTGCATCTGCCTTCATCCGCCTCAGGACCTGCGTCAAAGACATATCCGATAGCTGGCCACCCCTTGGCGCTGAAAAGATGAACTCGCTACCTGCGATCTTGGGCATGCGCTCAATCAGTCGGAGAGCGGTTTCCGTTAGCGGAACTCTATGTTCTTTGCCCGCCTTCATGCGATCGGCAGGGATGGTCCAGACTTTGGCCCTCTTATCGATCTCGGCCCAAGTTGCGCCCCGTGTCTCGCCGCTTCGTGCCGCCGTCAAGATGGTGAACTCAAGGGCCAGCGCCGCTGTGCCCTCGCGCTTTCGGAGATCAACCATGAATAGGGGCATGGCGTCGATTGGAAGCGCTCGGTGATGTTCAACCTTTTGAATCTTGCCTGGTGCGGCCAAGAGCTTGTCGAGGTGGCCCTTCCAGCGAGCAGGGTTGTCGCCGATCCGGAAACCACGAACCGTGGCCCAGTCCAGAACGACCTCAAGCCTTCCTCGGAGGCGGGTCGCCGTTTCGGTCTTGACCTTCCAAATGGGTTCGAGGATCTTCAGCACGTGCTCTTGCCCGATATCCTTGATCAACAAGTCACCGATGATCGGGTACGCGTAGTTTTTAAGTGAGCCGTTCCATTGTGAAAGATGCTTTGCACTTTTCCATGTTTCGCCGTGGGCGGTGACGTAGGTTTCGGCCGCAGTTTTGAAAGTGATGGCAGTGGCCTGCTGGGCGCGTAGCTGGCTCGCGGTCTCCCGCTTCCGTTCAATGGGATCAATTCCCTGAGCAATCTCGTCACGGGCCTTCCTGGCGCGTTCCTTGGCCTGAGCCAGAGGAACATCCGGGAATCCACCCAAGCCGATGTGGCGTCTTTTTGTTCCGACCATCACCCGCAATACCCACGATCTCGATCCCGATTCAATGACATAAAGGTACAGACCAGCCACCCCGCCTACGGCGTGATGGCCCGGTTGAGTCAGGCGACCCACCGACAGCGGAGAGAGTTCTTTAGCTTTGCGTGCCATAGGGAAGATGTCGTAAATTTATCTACCATCGTTTCTACCATAGGCTGTCCGATTGCGTTGTATTTAATTGGACGCAGTTGGATCGTAGAATGAGTGTCTCTCCTATGAGAGAGCTAAATTTTGAACGCTTTTGGACGTCGTTGAATTGGATGTAGGGGGACCCCCTCCCATAGAAAAAGCCGCTTTTAAGCGGCCTTTTTTTTGCCCAAAACACGCCAAAAAACGGGACGTTTCCGCAACTCGTTTCCGCTATGGGCACCAGTCCGGAAGGGGGAACGGTGCTAGCAAAAGCTGTTGCTGACCTCGGTTGCCGCTAGCTCACGTCAGCGCCCGGTGCCTTGCCAGCGGCGGATTCTTTGCAAAGTAACGCGCAATTCCAGTGGCGAGTGCCTCGACCAGTTCGGCCTGATAGCTGGGGTCGCGCAGCTTGGCCTCTTCCTCCGGGTTCGAGATAAACGCCGTCTCGACCAGGATGGACGGCACGTCGGGCGCCTTCAAGACCGCAAATCCGGCCTGCTCAACCTGACGCTTGTGCAGATTGCCGACCCGGCCGATCTGGCCCAACACTTCACGGCCGAGCTTGAGGCTGTCCTTGATCTGGGCGGTGGTGCTCATGTCCAACATCGCCCGCAACACGGCCGCGTCTTTGACGGCAACCGCGTTGACGCCGCCGACCAGATCGGCCGCGTTCTCTTTGTTGGCCATCCACTTGGCGGCTTGGCTGCTGGCCGCGCCGTCACTGAGCGCAAATACCGACGCACCGCGCGCCTTGGGCGTGAAAAAGGCGTCGGCATGCAAGGACACAAACAAATCGGCCTGCACGCGCCGCGCCTTGTTGACGCGCTCGTGCAGGGGCACGAAGAAGTCGGCGTCGCGGGTCATCATCACGCGGATATTGGGGTTGCTGTTGAGCCGCTCGCGCAGCTTCAGGCCGATGGCCAACACCACGTCTTTTTCGCGCAGACCGGAGGGCCCCACCGCGCCAGGATCTTCACCACCATGGCCGGGATCAAGTGCGATGACGATCAGGCGGTCCAAGCGGGCCTGATTGACGGTGGGCAGCGGCTCAGATTTGGCCCCGGTCGCCGATGCGGCCGTTCCGCTCGGGAAAGGCGCCAAAGGCACCGGCGTTTGCACCACCAGCGCCGGCGGACTGGGCGGCAGGACAGTGCGCGGCGGTTTGTCGATGCGGCCTATCAATTCACCCAAAGCGTCTTGCACCGATTGAGCCGCACTTTGCTCGGCCTGTTCTTTTTCTTGAATCAAGGCCAGCAAGGGGTCGACGGCTTGCTGCGGGTGCAAGTCAAACACCAGCCGGTGCTGGTAGGCTGCCACGGGTGCTAGCGTGAAGATCTGCGGCGCCACTGGCTGCTTCAAGTCAATCACCAAGCGAACCACCCGCGGCGTGTTTTGGCCGACCCGCACGCCGCCGATAAAGGGGTCATCGGCGCGCACCTTGCCGAGCAGTTCGCGCAGGCCGGCGTTCAGCGCCAGGCCCTCGATATCGATCACCAGGCGGTTGGGCGACTCGACCAGGAAATGCTTGGCCTGCAGCGGCTTGTCGGACTCCAGCGTGACGCGGCTGTAGTCACTGGCCGGCCAGACGCGCACGGCGATGATGCTGCTGAAGGCGGCTGCGGCTTGCGCCAAAGTGGGCAGCCGCAGCGCCAGGGCCAAGGCGCCCATCGCCCGCAAGGCCGCGCGTCTGGCGCTCATGTGCTGGCCTCCAGATGACTCAAAACATCGGCGGCCCAGGCGCTGCCGGCGAGCAGGCGCACGCGGCGGCTGTCGTCCTCAAACACCTCAAGCCAGATTTGCAGATCGGCCGGCGGCAGCACACCGGCGGCCTTCTCGGGCCATTCGCTGAGCTTCAAGCCGGGCGCGGCGAAGATGTCGCGAAAGCCGGCATCTTCCCATTCGCGTGGGTCATTGAAGCGATAGAAGTCGAAGTGGCTCACTTCGCCGATCAGCGGCGAGACAGCGCTCAAGTCATAACTTTCCATCACCGCGTAGCTGGGGCTTTTGATGCGGCCTTCGACGCCCAAGGCGCGCAGCAGATGGCGCACCAGACTGGTCTTGCCGGCGCCGAGCTGGCCGTGCAGCTCGATGCTGGCGTTGACCGGCTCGGTGCCAGCCAACAAGGCCTGGGCAAAAGACTGCGCAAAAGCCTCACAAGCGGCCTCGTTGGGCCAGCGCAGCGGCTGAGTTTCTAGAATGCGCAAATGACCCAAGCTCCACAAAAGTTAGACGACGAGATTGATGCCGGCGCGCTGGCCGAACTGCTGGAGCAGCTGCGCGGCTGGGCGCTTGAGCTTGGATTCTCCCAGATCGGTGTGGCCGATATCGATTTGAGCTCGGCCGAGCCCGGTTTGTTGGCCTGGCTGGAAGCGGGCTTTCACGGCCAGATGCACTATATGCAGGCGCACGGCCTGAAGCGCGCTCGGCCGGCCGAGTTGGTGCCGGGCACGCTGCGGGTGCTGACGGCGCGGATGGACTATCTGCCGCGCGACACCTCGCCCG
>NZ_JANNMI010000340.1:0-6651 GCF_031397715.1 Roseateles sp. | reverse complement strand
CCCGCCCTTGGGTCCATGGCAAGCCGCTCCTCCCGCGCAGGGGCATGGGCTTGAACTTGCTTGGGTTTTACTCAATGCCGATCCTTTACGATAGTCCCACGGTGGCGTTGGATCGGGTTCGGACCATAGTCCTTTTCGGGTGGACCGAGCTTGAATTTCACTGTCGTTGTAAAGGGCCCTGTCCTTGGCGACTTGTTCGGCTTGATATTGCTTGTAGTGCCAAGCTAAGCCGTTCGCAATCATCGTTAGGCCGAGGTCCTTTCCAGCCACCTCTGCTTTGCCTACAACACGGCCGTATCGGTCATTCTTCTGCCACGTAACTGTGACTGGGCGAGCAAATGCAAGTTCAGACAAAAGCTGTTTCGCTGACTGCCCAAATGGTTGACTTTTTTCGGGTGCATCAATACCAGTCAAACGAACGCGATAGGACACGTTTGCTGGCGACAGCACATCAAGAGTGTCCCCGTCCAGTACGCCGACAACTTTTCCAGTAAGTTGGTTGGCATAAATTGGCATGTGAACGAGGGCCAACAACGCTGCAACCAGCGCCCATTTCAAACCACCCGAGAGTCTCACTGCCTACGGCCGAAGTAGCGAGCTATACGGTCTAGAAAAACAGACCCTAGTAAATTTTGGCGCGCTGGGCTCGCAATGGGGGACTCCCTCCAAGCCGACGAGATGTGAGACCGCATTTGGTCGAGCCTTAGTTGCAAGCGGCTCTGATCTGCGTCTTTTGAAGTCATTTCAGCGCTTTCCAATATTTAGGTAAAACGCGAATCGAGCGGCGTCTCTAGCGTCAACAAATCGGGTAGTTTCCAAAAATCGCAATGTGTAGCGACAAGTTGGCTTGCGCTGCACCAAGGGCGCAAAGGTTTTGCTAAATTCGGTCAAGGGCAAGGATTGAATCGAATTGAAGCTGCGCCCAATCAATGTCAGTGCTTCTTCGAGCTCAGGGTTGGTTGTTTCAAACTGAATCGTGGCCTCATTGGCAATCACGGTTGCCAATGCCTTAGCGACCTTCTTGCCTCCTACGGTGTCAAACAAACAGGGCGGCTTGCCGGTGCCCTCTTCGAATTTCCGCAATTTATCCAGATCTGCCGTGACGGAACTGGTTCCACCCGATGCCTTTATTAGGCCCACTGCAGCTTTTGCTTCTTTGATACCACCGGCTGTCTGTACGACCGCGACAGCGGCCTTAACTTCTTTGATGCCGCCAGCCGAAGAAAAGAAATCAGCAATTCCCTTGAAATCAGAAACCGGCGCGAGTTTGCTAAGGTAGTCGGCCAACTCAGTTAGGTTTGTAAATCCTGCTGCAGTCGCGAACTTTGCAATGTCGCTCGCGCTGGCCGCATCAGCTTTTTGTATCTTGGCGACCTCCTGCTGACTGGCCTGTCCAAGCACATACAGCAACAAACCGAAGAAAAGACTCTGAATCAAAAAATCAATGAGGGTGAAGAAGTAGACATCGTCTGTCCTCTTCATGTGGAAGACCTCTGACGCTCTTGAGTTCGTTCAATCACGATATCTGCAACTTGAACAAGTCGATCTACTAATAGCGTGGCAGCTTCGCTGGACCGCTTTAGATCAGTTTCTAGCGCAGAGGATGAGCTTGAAATAGTCCGATGAATACCTGTAGAGGCCTCACCAATGACTTTCTGGGCGGCTTCAATCGAGCCGGTGAAGTTTTCTATATGTGTTCGCAGTGATGCCACTGTCGCGCCCAAATCACTCGCCTGGTCAAGTAGTAAACTGGCGCCGTCAATGGCCTTGTTGGCTCCGGAACTACTGTTGGATAAAGTCTGCGCACTGTGCGAAGCGGCAGTAACGCCCTCGGCCACGCGTGATAACGCAGCATGCATATGGGTTCCCAGTTCCTCAATAGATACCCCAACGGTTTGAATTTGGTGAATCCGATCAGGCATGCCAGATAACTGTTGCTCCAGGCGTAAGGTGCCGTCACCCGCGCTTGTGAAGCGTGTGCCAAGTGTTTCTATACTCAACGAAAGAGCCGGCAATACAGCACCGACACGACTAAGCTCGTCGGCAAGATTTCCCATCGCGGCTGCGGTGCCCGCAATACGCTCGAGTGCCCCATCTAGGTTTTCAGAAACTCCTGCCAATGCATCAAGTTGGTCAGAGGTTTTTTTGGCCAAGGTTCGCATCGACTTGAATGCAGGACCGGTGGAAACAACATCTTCACCTAGACTTTTAATTTGAGAAAAGGTCGTACCAAGAGCCTCGACTACGCCAGATATGGCCGTGCTTGCTGAACTCATTGCAAGACCCGACTTGACCAACGGGCCACTCTCGTCGCTGAACTGACTGAAGTTTTTCTGTGCGTGGCCTAACGAGTCATCCAAGCTGCGTGTCAAATTGATGCTTTGCTGCGATGCGATAGCGGCTTGCTTTGCCAAAGTAGCGAACTCGGCGAGTGCTTTATTTAATTCTGTTGAAACCTCTAGCGTCGCACGAATACTCTCTGTTAGCTCTTTTCTGGCGGATACGAAAGACGTATCCGCTGCCATGTTCTTGATTTCTGTCAGCCCCTCCCGGGCCGAAGCAAGTGTCGACTTCATCTCGTTTTCGAATACTCGAGTCACATCCAACATTGATTTTTCGGCCGAATTGCTTGCGGTAGCTGTTACTTCGGATGTTTTGGTCATCACCGTTTGCGAAAACTCAGAGAAGCGGACTACAGCCGCTTCGACGTTATCGACCAAATCCAATGAGCGCTTGACGTAGCGATCCATGATTGCCTCCGAGCTTATTGCGTCCACGGGCGAAACCAAACTGGCAAGATGCATACGGGCAACGACGGCGTAACCAGTTGCAAACAAGCCGACCCCGAACTGGTACACCACGGTATTGACGTTAGCTGCGGCCCCACTGATGGCAACTGAAACTGCACTGATGCCAAGGGCAACAATCGTGATCAAGAAACCAAAATAGTAGACACTGTCAATAGCTGCCTGGCTAAGCCCTGCCTTGGCAAGTGGACCTAGATAACGAAGGTGGTAGTGCACCAAAGGCAAGGCACCAGCAGCCAATGTAAACCATGGCGAAAGATTTAACACTGCGACGGCGATCAAGCCGGCAATAGCAACCGCCATACAAATTGACAGCCGATGAAAGTAGCCATTCCGGTTCATTGCTTCATTCCTGTTTGCGCTGTGGCTGCAACAGTGCCGCCTGGTAGATAGTCATATTCAAAGCTAGCTTTGGCTCCCTCGTTGTTGCCAAAAAACCAGGGCCAAAATTTGTCGCGGCATTTTAGCGTTACAGGAGATTGATTGAAGCGCGGAACCAGGTTGAGTACAACCTTTGTGTTTTTGAATTCTGGGCGTTCTTGGGCGCCCTGGCGAGAAGTGCGATACTGTGCAATAACGGAATTTACTGCCGGGCACCGATACATTGTAAACTTCTCTGTATTCTCCAACATGTCAGAGAATACTACCAAGGTGTTCGCGGGTGCGCGCAGGTAGTTCGTTAGGGAAATGTCAGTTAAGGCCTGAGCGATAGGGGATTCTTTCCCGCTGCCTGCTTCTTTTTTTAAGGCCTCTCGCAGTGGTTTTTCAAAGTTGTTTTGAAATTTCGTCCGTACTGACTTGACACTTTCTGTCAATCGATTTCCTTCTTCAGGCGGCCTACACAGCGAAACTTCTGGGTGCAATGCACTGCGGGAATGGTCGGAAATACTGAATACTGTCACCCGTTCGTTTATTGCCACGTGCTGGCGAATGTGATTCATCGCTCGGTCAACGATAGCGTCGCGTGTTTGTTGACTAACCTCCTCACTGTCATCTAGAACAAATACTGTACTGGCAGTCACAGCGCCGAGGCAGTTATCACTTCCCGCCTTAGCTTTACTGCCGTTGGCCACAATAGCAACTAAAAGAGCAATAGCCGTGAGGCCAACTCCTCCAATAAGCCAGAGCCCTTGTTTGTCTTTTTTGCTGAGCATGTTGTCACCTTACGCTGCGCGATGAATTGTCGGTGTAAGTCGATCAATTTTTTCTTTAGCTTCATCTTCAACATTGCGAAGAAATAGCCCGAAGGTCTGGTTCATAATTGCCGCCGAATCGAGTTGGAAAGCCTGCATTCGATCGCGCAAAGCCACTTGGTATTTGTCTCGCAGAGCATTAGCGTCTTCCCTTGCTTGCCCCAGTCCGAGAACGACAGCTTCGGCAGCAGAACAAGAAATGCGGCTAGTCAGATCAGGAATAATTTTGAAGTGTGGCGGGGGGTCAGTGGCGCGCACCGCAGTGTTCGCCTCCCTATATGCCATCAGAGCGTTTGAGAAATCACGTTGAATTGCGCCTCCCTGGGTGCATGCCGTTGCGACGGCACCTTGTAAATCGGAAATTCGCAGTGCAGCGCGTCCATTTAGTTGACTTGGTTCGTTCGCCGTCGATTGAATTTCCGCACGCCGCCGTTGTAAAAAGTCCTTTATTTGTTGCCGCAGAATTTCTTGCTTCTCAAGTTCAATTTGCTGTAGCTTCTTTACTAAACGGTCTTTTTTGCCATAACCAGGGTGTTTATCATCTGCCGTATAGCCTTTGTAAAAAGCAAAGCAACTCAAAATCAACCCAAGCCCGAAAAGTATGAAGCTAGTCAGGTCTGCGAAATGCATGTCAGCGATGAATATTTTTTTGGCCTCACCTGTTGCCAAGAGAAAAGCTTGACGCATTTGGATTACGTCAGATGGGTCGAGAAGAATCTGGAATTCAGATCTAAATGATGCAAATAAGGCATTGCAGTAAATGGCAAAAACGATAAAGATACAAAAACACATCCAGCCAACTATTCGCTTGTCGGCGGCTAATAAATTTTTGTACCGCCAACCAATGCCTAAACCAAGCGCGCCACCTAAGTTAATTAGTGCGACACCTAATGCAACTGCAATTCCTCCCAATAAGCCTGCCGAATTTTCATAGAAAAAGGCATTAATAAAGGTTTCAATTAGCGCCAGCACGAAAATCAGTCCAAAGTGAAAGTACCTGCTCTCTGGATAATCGGCTTGTTGCTGGATGTTATTGATGGCTCGAAAATGGCGCCAATCAACTTCAGCCCGCATTCGATCACCAGCTGCCAACATTAATTTTTGTCGCTCACCCGCGAGGTCGGCCTCGATAGTGCTTTGCAAAGAGCTATCGCTTAAAAGTTGTTCCACATTCATTTGCAGAGCAATTGTCTTTTGCTGAATGTCAGCAACAGCCTTTGATGCTTCGGTCAGTGCGGTATCGAAAAACAGCTGTTCACTAGCGAGCCACTTCTCTGCATCGTTTTGCAACGCAGATTCATGCTGGTCCATTCGAAGCGAGTCCGATGCTGGCCGATTTGCGGCAGCTTCATGATGACCTTTGGTGCGCATAGCCCCGAGTTGGGATGCGATTTCACCGGCGTAGCTGGTGTACGTAGGCATATTTGTGACCTGGGTTGATCGTTCGTTTTTTGTATAACAAGGCTGCGGCGCAGCGAGTCTTGCTTTTGCCCGGTCCAACTACTTGGAAGAGCTCCCTAATTCGCAGTTTACGTGCCAAACATGGCAGTTTTGTCCGGTGCCTGCCGGACACCCTATTTGAGGGGTAGGAAGGCCCTCTTGTGTGGTTTGGAATTTGTAGGCAACCTTTTAGCGCGAATTCACTTGGTAATTCCTAACAGGCAATGGGGCCGTCAACGCAAAGTCTGGCAGATCGAAATCAAACCGCATCCAGCAACCCCGCAAACCCCCTGCAACCCCGCCAGCGCCCCCAAAGTCAAACCCACGTCCAAGCCAGTCGGCACCGCCGCCTCGGCCGGGTCGATGCGAAACAGCCGGGCGCCTCACTCGTGAACGATGCGGTGACTGAAGTGGCGCACCGAGGGTACAGCGCGCTGCTCCAGCCAGTGCACGGTGGGTACAGCGCAATCTCGGTTACAGTCGCCCCGCATCTGGAGATGGGCCGACGCCCACGCCAACCTGCCCTCCCGGGCAAGGTGGATCGCGCAAGCGGATGTGGCCTCATTGGGGGCAAAGATACGGGAGCTGCGTCGGCCCTCCCAATTTGGTATTTCGGAGGGCTTTGTTTTGTTCGAATCAATCATTGGCAGCGGCCTCGTGCAGGCTTACCGGGAAACCGAATACAGGGTGCATGGAGATGAGGCCTTCACGCTGAAAGTGGGGCAGGCCAGCCCGGCGCTGGCCGCCGCACACAAGCGTTACGGCGTCGATTGCAGCGCCTACATCACCGCCTGGAATCCACTCGGCGAAGACCATGAGATCGCTGTCAACACCCAGCGCAATGCCGAACTGGCCGCCGAGCTTGCCCAGCTCAGCCTCGCCAGCATCGAAGGCATCGAAGGCATCGGCCAGCATCCGACCAGCCAGCAGCCCGGCGAGGCGAGCTTTCTGATCTTCGGCATGACCTTGGAAGAAGTCCAGGCACTGGGCGAAAGCTGGGAGCAAAACGCCATCGTCTGGACTGGCGCTAACGCCGTGCCGCAGCTGATCATGTTGCGCTGAATCTGGATGCCGTGTGAATAGCTCGCGCGCCCACAAGTAACCTTTCATGATGGATAAATCATTGCTGCAGCAGCAGGTGCTGGAACGGCTCGCCGAAGACTTGCTGCAAGCCGAACAGGCAGCGCAGGCGGCCCATGCAACGGCGACTC
>NZ_JANNMI010000324.1:0-8370 GCF_031397715.1 Roseateles sp. | reverse complement strand
CGAAGGAGATCGCCTCGCCGTACTGGTTGTAGATCTGGTCACCGAGTTGGCTGCGTGCTTGATGGGCGGTGAGCTGGGTGTCCTCGTCCGCCTTCATGCTGGAATAGGACTGCAAGCGCGCCAAGCGGCGCTGCATCGCCGACATCAAATCCAGCCCGGCCTGCAGGCTCTGCGCGCTTTGGCCCAGCGTGCCTTGCATGGCCTTGAGTTTGGGGAACTCGGCCATGATGGCTTGGCGCTCGGCCTCCCACGCGGCGTCGTCGGCGTAGAGCCGCGTCAGGTCCCATTGCTGCGCGCCGGCGCTGCTGGGCGCGCTGACGGCGGTCTTGGTGAGAGGGGCGGCGTGCGCGCCGTCGAGCAGGGGCATCATCAGGGATGCGGCGGCCAGGGCAATGGTGCTGAGCTTCATGGGCTGACTCTTCGCTGGTGGCGTTGGTTGATATCGGTGCGGGCATTGTGCCGCGCCCGCGATGGGCAAACTTTCGTCATGCGGGGTCTAGCTGGCTGCTCGGCGGCTGATTTGTTGCGCTTGTGCCGCAGCTACCCTGCAGATGAGGGGGGCTAAATCCAGCCATCCGCCGCAAGCAAGTCTTGGCCTCAGGTAACCTCAGGGTTTTCCCGATTCTTCACTTTTGCTTGATTGATCAGTCGAAGGCGAACTCAGATGGCGTTGACAGAAGGTTTTGATGCGGCAATTGCGCAGGTTAGAGCGGCTTTTGCCGAGCATGCGAGCCCTCGCCTGCTGCTGCGAGCACCCCAGGCGAGTGATCTGGACGCGGTCTTCGAGTTGCATGCCGACCCCATCTGCACCCGCTGCAGCACCAGCGCCACCTTGGGGCGCCGCGACGAAGCGCAGGCCTTGTTGCAGGGCTGGCTTGATCATTGGCAGACGCATGGTTTTGGCTACTGGGTGATCAGCGCACGCGCGCAGCCCGATGTCGTGATCGGCTTTGGCGGCGTGATGCACAAAACCATTGACGGCGTCAGCGGCCCCTATTTGTACTTCCGTTTTCGCCCGCAAGCCTGGGGCCAGGGCTTCGCGTCCGAGATGGCCTTGCAGGCGCTGACGTTGAGCTTCAGCGCACTCCAGCAAGCCCATGTGCTGGCGATCGTCTTGCCGGCCAACACGCCCTCGCGCAAGACGCTGGAGCGCATCGGCATGCTCTTGAAGAGCGCGTTGGCCGATGTGCCGGGCCAAGCGCCCAGCTTGGTCTATGAGCTCAGCGCCGAGCGTTTCGCGGGCCTGCCCAAGGTGCAGCCGCAGCCAACGCCGTTCGGGGCTTGACGAAAAAAAAGCCCCGCCGAAGCGAGGCTTGAGTCATCAGCGGATGACGCTCAGCCGACCGATCTTCCAATCACATGGCGGCGCCGCGCAATGCCACCGACGGCAAACAAACCCATGGCCATCAAGGCATAGGTCGAAGGCTCAGGCACTGCGGAGACATCAATCTCGGCGATATAGGTATGCCAAATGGCCCGGTTGAGGGTTTGGTTAGGCGGTGGCAAGAAGGACCAAGGCGCCGCGTATTCACCGATCGCATAGAACTTGTGATGGTTGGTCGGGTCAATGGTCACGGCCGAGTAATCACCCCAACGCTCGCGGCAAGGGCTATTCGGATTGGTCGTGGTGCAGTGGTAGTCATTGGTGTCGCTGGCGCGCAAGAGCATCTCGCTGCCGTCCAAGACCAAGGCCCCGCTGCCATCGACCTTGAAGGCCTGCGCCATGAAGCTGATGGTGCCGTCGGCCTTGCCGTCGCCGTTCAGATCGGTGTTTTGCAAGCCAGAGCGGTTGTAGCCGATCACTGCCTCTCCAAACTCGTTGACGGCGATCGAACCCTCGTAATAGTCGAAGTCGCCGGTGTCAATCTTGCCGCTGGCGATCAGACTGCCGTTGTTCGCGTTGACCACCGACCAACGCACATCGGCGTAGTCATTGGCGCCCTGGATGGTGTTGACCGAATAGAGCTTGTCACCCACTTGGACTGCGTTGGCGGTGATGCGCGGGCTCAAGGTGTCGACGGTGCGCGTGCCGTCGGGCTGGCGGCCGGGGCCGGCCGGGTTGTATCCCAACCCGGCAACGATATTGGTGGCACCCTGGGTGGCGCCCGGACCGTCAACGCCATTGACCTTGTAGAAGATCTGCTCATTCTGGTCGCGGCTATCGGCAATGATCGCAGCCGAATTCCCGACATTGCCGTCCCACTTCACCGCCGCCTGGATCGCAAAGCCCCGGTCCGGCGCAGCCAAGGCGGTGTTGAACTGGGTCATATTGGTCGTGCTTGGCGCTGCGCCGCCAAACAGGCTGGCTTTGGGGATTACCAACAAGCTGGTGCCGGTGAAGCCGGGTGTGAAGTTATTGGTGCCGATATAAACGCCCTTGCTGTCAATGCCGAGGGTCGGATAGTCGGCGGTACCCGACGGCAGCACCGCGACAGCGGTCGACTTCCAAGCGCCCAGCGCGTTGTCGGTATCGGAGACGCCAATATTGATGACGTTGCCGGTGGCCCCGAAACCAATCGCCAGCCAACGGTTGGTGTAGTGGTCAAACAGCACGCGCTGGTCGCCATTGGAGGTGGTCTGGCCGGCGGCGGTCCAGAAGGTGTTCATATTGACACGCGACTGCACGGCGCCGTCGAACTTGTTGTACACGGTCACGCTGCCGTTGGTCGTTTCCAGGAACTGGGTGGTGCCAACCGCGCCCATGGTGTCGGGCGGACGGAAGCAGCCGTTGATGGCGCAATTGTCGAGTTGCGATGTGCCCTCAAAGCCTCGCACCGTCGCTGCCTGGGCCGCAGCCGAGGCCAGCACGGTGAGGGCCGAGGCCGCCAGCACCCATGCGTTTTGGGTGAACTTACCTTGCTCAGTATTCATGATGTGACTGCCCGCCTTTTTAGCAAAGTGGATTCCGATCTGGAACGCCTGGGTTGGCTCAGCGGTCAATCGAGATGGGTGTGGGTTACCGCCAGAGCGAGTCGTTAGCGTAGCGAAAATCAGTGCAAATGCACCCCTGAAATGCGGGGGGTCTTGCGGGTATTGGAGCTTGTGAGTTTCCCTAGGGTTGACCGCGCATCAACGCATGCCACTGTCGCAGTCCAAGTCCACCGAAGCGACGGTGTTGGCGCTGATCTGCAGATTGACAAGCGGACAGCGGGTAATTTTCTCCAGGGGCATGACCTGCAGTCGGTAGCGACCTGCGGCTGCCGCAATTTGGAACAGGCCTTGCGAAGATGTTCGTGTCTGCCCGATGACGCCGCCGGCCTCATTGAGTAGCCTGACCTCAACCTGGGCAAAAGGGGCCCGGCAATCCTCGCCTTCACGCGGCGGGCCGCCACAAACGGGGGATAAGGTAATCCGGCCCTTGACGCCCGACGAGCTCGCCGGCTGGGCTGCATATGCTAGCGTCATCAAACAGCCCAGCAGACCTACGCTTGCTAGGGCACAAAGCCAGTGGCGCCGGCAATCTTTGGTGTCGCCAAGAGCTTGTTGGTGCAACATAACTTTGCTGGTGCCCATGAAAACAATCTGTGAGGGTGTGCGGCGCTTGTGCTTGCATGGCCGGGTGCGGCCTTGAGCTTAGCGCTACTCTGCCGCGACAGCGCTAGGTGCAGCCGAGTCGGCGGGGCGAGCTTTTGCTTTGCTATAGCTCGCCCGCTCAATATCTTGCACCTCGACACAGAGCTGCACCGACTGGGCCTTGGGCCAGGCGCAGCTTTGCTCAAGGACCTGCATCAAACTGGCCGACAAGGCTTGCTTGGTCTGCACCGAGCGCCCGCTCAGCAAGGCCAGCTTGGCGTGCACAAAGGCCTGGTTGTCTGGGTGATTGCTGACTTGGGTGCCGACCAGATAGGTTTCTAGGCGTATGGCGCGACTCTTGATGTCCAGTTCCTCAAACTCGCCGCTTGCCAGCAGTACCTTGTTGATCCCCAGCAAGGTGTCGGCTGCTTTGAACAAGGGCAGATTGCTGGTGTATTCGAGGGTAATGTGGGGCATGGTGTGTCCGGGTATTGCGCTAAAGAGGACTTGATTCTGCGCTTGGACGTGTGCCCCGTACGCGTCCTCCCAATCGGCTGACCCCAAACAAGGTGGGGTCAGCGCTGAAGTCAGTTGAACGATGCTTCAGCTGCGGCGTTGACGAGCGCTTGCCCTCAAAACCCCCAAGCCGCCTAGACCAGCCAGCAGCAGCGCGTAGCTGGCCGGCTCAGGAACCGCCGTGGGCGTGTACAGCGCGGCATGTGTCAGGGTCATTGGGTTGCCCTGGGGCGATGTGGCCACACCTTCGGTGCTGTCAAAGCTCAGTGCGGCCACGCTGGTGGCGGCGTGAAAAAAATAGTAGCTGTGCTGCCCATTGGATTCCAAGCCAATGATGAAATCACCGGCGATCGGCGCATCAAAGTTCAATTGACCGTTGAACATCACTTGCGGGTTATGGGTGAACGGGCCATTGCCTGCACCGGCGCTGCTGCCCGCATAAGCCCACTGACCGAGCCACTGACTGCTCAAGTAGCTGGTTTCTGAGGCGTTGCCACTCAACAAGCCGGTCAGTGAGCCGCGACAATCGGCGGCCACCAAACCACTGAAATTGCTGTCAGAGCAGCTCTCTGCCCAAGTAGGCAAGCTCGCCACCGTGGCCACAATGCCGAGCATTGCCAACAAGCCGGAGCGACGTAATTTTTTCATTGCAGATCCTTGGGTTCGAGGGACATAGCCGTTTACAAATGATCGCTAGGAGCCCGGGCTTCTCGCCGCGCTCTGTCTCAGCCGCGGCGACGCTGCCAAGCCATCAAACCGACCAGGCCGAGGGCGAACATCAAATAGGTGGCGGGCTCCGGCACCGCCGCGGCGATCATCGCGTTGGCGATCAGCTGATGACCCTTGGTCGTCGGGTGGATGGCGTCCCAGAACAAGGCGGTGGCGGGGTCGCAGTTGTTGATGGCCGCGCCGCAAGCGTCGCCCACATTGGCAATGTCGTAATCCCCCGGGTTGGCTGCAATGGTGCTGATCAGGCCAAAGACGTCAAAGGTCTTGACGCCGGTCTCGGTGCTCAGGCGAACGGCCAAAGCGCTGTTCATCGTCGCGCCCAACAGGCTGCTGATGCCTTGCGTGCCGGTGGCACCGGCGAAGGGCGTGGCGCCGAAATTCGGCGTATTCCAGACGATGATGTTTTGCGCGCCGGCCGCTTGCAAGCTGTCCACCATATTGCCGACATCGGTTGCGTAATGGCTGGCGTTGTCGGAAATGATGGCGGCCTGCTGAGCAAACGTCAGCCCCGGCGCGGCCAACGCGGTCGCGGCATCACGTAAATTATTGCCGCCACCCTCAATCACATAGAGCGCATCGCTGGGTGCGCTCGGATGTGCGCTCAGGAACTGATCGACTTGGGCCGTCAAGCTATAGGGGAAACCGGGGCCGCTGGTGACCGCGCCGCCGAAGGCGTAGTTGCTGCCGCCGGCCAGCGACGGGCCGGCACTCAGGCCCAGGGCGGCGCTGAATTGAGTTGCCCAGGTCGGGCCATTGCTGTAGACGCCGGATGCATAGGTCGCCACGGGAATATAGGTGTTGCCGGCGACGGTTTGAGCCGAGTTGAACAGGCCAGACAGCTTGTTATTGCCGCTGTCCGACAAGCTGTCGCCAAAGACGACCAGGCCGCTGAATGGCGCGGCGTGCGCCGGCAGGCTGGCGACCGAGCCGAAAGCGCCGAGGGCGAGGATGGAGGCGCCGAGCAGGCGTTGCGTGAGCTTGAATTTCATAAACATCCCGTGGTGATGGCCTGATGGCCTGATGGCCCGATAGCCAAACAGCCAAATAGCCACGGCAGAAGGTAGCAGCAGGGTCAGGCCCGGCCTATCAGGGCAAACCCAAGCCGGCTGCCCCATTCAAGGGTTCTTGCGCCCCCCTGATTCAGGGCTTGACCTGCTCAAAACAACGCAGTGCCGGCAAATTCAACACCCGCAAGCCGCCATATTCAATGCGGATGAGTCTGTGCATGGCCAGATGGTTGAGCGCCTGGTTGACCCGCTGGCGCGACAGGCCGACCAAATAGCCCAGCTCCTGCTGGGTGATGCGCAAGAGGCTGCCCACGCCCGGGTAGAGCTGCGGATGAAACAGCGCAGCCAAGTTGCGCGCCACGCGCAGGTCGGGGTCGAACATGCAGTCGATCTCACGCGCCGCAATGAACTGGCCGAGCCGCTCGTTGAGTTGGTTCAACATGAAGCGGTTGAAGGCGATGCTGCTTTCCAGTAACTCGTGAAAGGCCTCGACCGGCAAGCCCGCCACCACGCTGGGGCGCAGGGCCTGGATGTTGTAGCGGTAAGTCTCGCGCTTGAGCAGGGTGCCTTCGCCGAACCAACCGCCCGGCGGCACCCCGGTGAAGGTGACGGCCTGCGCGCTGCTCTCGGCATTGCTCATCTTCAGCAAGCCGTCGATCACGCCGAACCAGAAGGTTGCCGGGCGGCCGATGCGGCAAACCCGCTCGCCGACTTCGGCCTCGGCCACCTGCAACTGCGGCGCGACCACCTCGCGCTGCGCCGGCGTCAGCAGGCTCAGCCAGGGGATGGCGGTCAGCTCCTGCGGCGTGGCCGCGCGGGCGCGTTGACGCAGAGGCTGGGCGTGGTTGGAGGCGGGCATGGGCTAGTGTTCACTGCGTCACATGACGCCAAGCTTACACGGGTCGATTCGCTGACTAGGGGAATGTACGCGGCAGGGAAGTCCCTTGGAATGTCGTTGCAACGACAACATGACGTCAAAGTCAGGCCTAGGATTCAGCTCTGATGATGAACAAGCCGCCTCAAAGCAGGGCGCTACGCATCGCAAGGAGACAAAACAAGGTGTCAACAACATTCCCCCGGCTGATGCTTGCCCACGCCGCCCAGCGCCCCGACGCGCCGGCGCTGCGCGAGAAGGAATTTGGCATTTGGCAAACGCTGACCTGGCGCGAGCTGGAGGTCTTGGTGCGCGAGCTGGCGCATGGCTTGGCGGCGGCCGGCCTGCGCCGCGGTGAGCATCTGGTGGTGGTGGGCGAGAACCGGCCGCGCTTGTCGGCGGTGCTGCTGGCCGCGCAGGCCTTGGGCGCGATTCCGGTGCCGCTGTACCAAGATGCGGTGGCGGCCGAGTTTGTGTTCCCTATCAATAACGCGGAGATCGCCTTTGCCGTGGTCGAGGACCAGGAGCAGGTCGATAAGATGCTGGAGCTACGCGAGCCTTGCCCGCAGCTGCGGCGGATCTGGTTTGATAAGCCGCGCGGGCTGCGCAACTACGCGCAGCCCGAGCTGGCCTCGCTGGCCTCGCTTGTCGCGCTGTGCGCGCAGGGGCGCGAGCATGCCGGCCGGCACCCGGGCTTTTTTGACGTGCAAGTGGCGGCGGCGCAGCCCGGCGACAGCGCCGCGATGTTTTTCACCTCGGGCACGACCGGCCACCCCAAAGGCGTGGTGCACACCCATCTGAGCCTGATCGACCGGGCGCAGGCCGGCGCGCGCTTTGACAAGCTGACCTCAGCCGAGGAGGTGCTGGCCTATCTGCCTCCCGCCTGGATAGGCCAGAACATCTTCAGCTATGCGCAGTGGCTGGCCTGCGGCTATGTGGTCAATGCGCCCGAGTCGGCCAGCACCGTGTCCATCGATCTGAAGGAAATCGGGCCGACTTACTACTTCGCGCCGCCGCGTGTGTTCGAGGCCTTGTTGACCAGCGTGATGATCCGCATGGAGGACGCCAGCCCCGCCAAACGCTATCTGTTCGAGCGCTGCATGCGGCTGGCGCGGCGGGTCGGCCCGGGCCTGATGGACGGCCAAGCGGTCGGCCTGCTGGAGCGCTGCAAATACGCCGTGGGCAATCTGCTGATCTATGGGCCCTTGCGCAATACCTTGGGCCTGTCCCGCGTGCGCGTCGCCTACACGGCCGGCGAGGCGATCGGGCCGGATCTGTTCAGCTTTTACCGTTCGATCGGCATCAATTTGAAGCAGCTTTATGGCTCGACCGAGACGGCGGTCTTCGTCTGCCTGCAGCCCGACCGCGAGGCGCGTGCCGACACCGTCGGCGTGCCCATCGACGGGGTCGAAATCAAAGTCGCCGACAGCGGCGAGATCCTGGTCAAGTCGGCCGGCTTGCTCAAGTGCTATTACAAAAACCCGGCGGCCACCGCCGAGGTCTTGACGCCCGAAGGCTGGTATCACACCGGCGACGCCGGCTTCATCGATGGCCATGGCCATCTGAAGATCATCGACCGCGCCAAGGATGTGGGCCACCTGCGCGGCGGCGCTTTTGATGGCGCGATGTTTGCGCCCAAATATGTGGAGAACAAGCTGAAGTTCTTTCCCTATATCCGGGAAGCCGTGGCCTTCGGCGCCGATCGCGACTGCGTCGGCGCCTTCATCAACA
>NZ_JANNMI010000307.1:0-9592 GCF_031397715.1 Roseateles sp. | reverse complement strand
GGCCGGTCGCGGTGTCGAACCCCAAGCTCAGGGTGACCTGCTGGCGCGGGGCTTCCTTGACCAAGACGTAGACCGGGCTGGCGGTGGCGGGGCTGGCGGTGGCGGGACTTGGGTTGGACAGGCCGGGGGCGATCGGCGCCGGAACGCTGGCCAGGGCAGCTTCGCCGGCAGATCCGGGCGTCACCGCCGCCGCCGTGGTGGCCTCGGCAGCTGCTTCGGCGACCTCGACGATTTCGGCGATCTCGGCCACCGCATTTTCGGGCCGGATGTCCACGCTGGCGCTGTCGAACAGGGTGGTGCGCAGCAGGCGCTCCTGAAAGTCCAGCATCGCGCGCTCGGAGTAGGGGTCGCCCGGCTCGAAGCCGGCCAGCCGCTCCACCACCGATGCCGGCAGATGGTTGAGGCCGCTGATCTTGATGTCGCCCAGCCGGAACAGCGGCCCGCTGGCCAGCTCCAGGCTCAGCTCGGCGCTATTGCTCTCGGTGTCCACACGGGCCGCCGAGCTGGCCCAGCGCGCCAGCGGATAGCCCTGCGCACGCGCGCGGCCCAGCATGGCGGATTTGGCGCCGCTCCACTCGCCCTGCGTGAAGGGCTCGCCCACTTGCAGGCCCCAGTCGCTGAGCATGCGCTCGCGTTGGCGCTTCTTTTGCGTCAGCAGCCGTTCGCTGGGCGCGGAGGCGGGGCTGTCCGCTGCACTGTTCGCGGTGCTGTCGTAAGCAATCGGTTGCAGCAACTCGCCGCTGAAATCCAGCGTCAGCGCCGTGACCAGCGTCTGTGGGCCGGGCTCGACCCTGACCGTGATGGTGGGGCGGCTGTAGTCTTCGCTGCTGGCATCAGGGGCGCTGTTCTCAACCTGCACCTGGGCATTGAAAAAGCCCTCGGTCTCCAGCAAGGCTCGCGCCTGCAGAGGTGCGGCGCTGCTGAGCCGGCGCAGCTCTTGCGGGCTCAGGCGCTGATCCTCCGGGGCCGTGCGAAAGCGTGCCAGATCCAGATGCGTCTCCAGCAGATCACGCAGTTTGCTGGTGGGCGCAATCACGACCAGCTTGTACTCGGCCACCAGCCGCCCACTGGTCTGCGCGGCCTTGGCCTGGCGCTCGGCCGCGGCCTTGGGGTTGAGGCTGTCGCGGAATTCTTGCAGCGTGCTGCATCCACTCAGGCCCCCCAAGCCACCCAAGCTCAGCAAGGCCAGCACGCCCAGCATCCGCTTCAAGTCAAAGTTAGGCCTCATTTGCTCAGCAAACGCATCGCGCCTTCGAGCCCGCTGAGCGAGAGTGGGAACATCCGCTGCTGCATCAGTTGCTGAATCAAGGCGACGCTTTGGCGGTACTGCCAAACGCCTTGCGGCTCGGGGTTGATCCAGGCGTAGTTCGGGAAACCGTGGGTCAGCCTTTGCAGCCATTCGGCGCCGGTTTCTTCGTTGTTGTATTCGACGCTGCCGCCGGGCTGCAAGATCTCGTACGGGCTCATGGTCGCATCGCCCACAAAAATCAGTTTGTAGTCCTTGTTGTACTTGCGGATCAGGTCCCACGTGGCGGTCTTCTCGGCAAAGCGGCGCCGGTTGTTCTTCCACACAAAGTCATAGACGCAGTTGTGGAAGTAGAAGAATTCGAGATGCTTGAACTGGGTCTTGGCGGCCGAGAACAGCTCCTCAACCCGGTGCACATGCTCGTCCATGGTGCCGCCCACATCCATCAAGAGCAGCACCTTGACCTTGTTATGGCGTTCGGGCTGCATGCGGATGTCCAAAAAACCGGCATTGGCGGCGGTTTTGTGGATGGTGTCATCCAGATTCAGCTCCAGCTCCGCGCCTTCGCGGGCGAATCTCCTCAAGCGCCGCAGCGCCACCTGGATATTGCGCGTGCCCAGTTCCAACTGGTCGTCATAGTCTTTGTAAGCGCGCTGCTCCCAGACCTTGACCGCGCTTTTGTTCTTGCTTGTCCCCCCTATGCGTATGCCTTGCGGGTTATAGCCGCTGTTGCCAAACGGGCTGGTGCCGCCGGTGCCGATCCATTTGCTGCCGCCTTCGTGGCGCTCTTTCTGCTCCTCGAAGCGTTTTTTGAGCGTCTCCATCAGCTCGTCCCAGCCCATCTTCTCGACCGCGGCCTTTTGCTCGGGCGTCAGCGCCAGCTGCAAGTGTTGGCGCAGCCACTCCAGCGGCACGTCTTGGCTGAAGTCGGTCAGCAGCTCCACGCCCTTGAAATAGGCGCCAAAAGCGCGGTCGAACTTGTCGAACAGCGCCTCGTTCTTGACCAGGGTGGTGCGGGCCAGATAGTAAAAATCATCGATCGAGGCGGCGCCCTCGGCTCCGATCACGCCGGCCTTCAGGCCTTCAAGCAGGCTCAAAAACTCCCGCACCGATACCGGCAGCTTGGCGGCTCGCAGGGTGTAGAAGAATTTGATCAGCATGAGGGCGGCAAGGAGGCGGTCAGGGCGGGTTGGCGATTATCCCTTGCCGCCACCCTTGCCGCCGTCTTTGCCGCTGGCCTTGCTGGCATGGCGCTTCAACCAGTCAAAGAACTCGCCATACCAGAGCTGGCTGTTCTGCGGTTTGAGCACCCAATGGTTCTCGTCCGGGAACCACAGCAGGCGGGCATCAACGCCGCGCGCTTTGAGCGTGTTGTAGTAGGCCAGGCCTTGGGCGTCGGGCACGCGGTAGTCCATCGCGCCGTGGATGACCAGGGTGGGCGTGCGCATATGCTGGGCGAAGCTGCTCGGGCTTTGCGCGGCTATTCTTGCCGGGTCGGCCCAATAGTTGGCGCCCAGCTCCTTGGCATGCCAGGTGTAGGCATCGTCCGAGAACATCGCCTGCCAATCGAAGCAGCCGGCATGGCAGATATAGGCTTGGTAACGCCCAGGCTGCACGTGCCCGTTCATCCAGGCGACCATGAAGCCGCCGTAGCTGCCGCCGGTGGCAAAGACACGGCTTTTGTCGGCCCAGGGCCTCTTCAAGATCCAGTCGGTGCCGGCCTCGATGTCCTGCAGTTCCAGCTCGCCCCAGCGGTGGGTGATCGAGTCGAGAAAAGCGTGGCCGAAGCTGGAACTGCCGTGGTAATTGACGCTGGCGACCACATAACCCTCGGCGGCAAACACCTGATGGTTCCAACGCCAGTGCCAGCTGTCGCCCATGGCGGTGTGCGGGCCGCCGTGGATCAGATGCATGACCGGATATTTCTTTTTGGCATCGAAGCCGGGCGGGTAGGTCAGCCACATTTGTACCTGCTCGCCCTCAGCCCCGGCGTAGAAGACTTCTTCGACCTTGGAGAACTGGTGCGCGGCCAGCAAGTCGGTGTTGAAGGACTCAAGCCGCTGCGCTGCCTTGTTCTCGTCCAGCACCGACAGGCGCGGCGGGAAGTGCACGCTGTCGTGGTTGACGACGATGACGCCGGCGGCGGCCGAGAAGCTGGTCGCGTGACCGCCCTCGAACTCGATCGCGGCTGTCGTGGTGGGCAGATCAAAGCGCCAGAGGTGGCGGCGGCCCGCCTGCTCGGCGCAGTACAGCACTGACAAATCATTGTCGGCCCACACCAGCGGCGCGGTAACCTCGTGGTCCCAGTCGGCCGACACCACCGCCCATTGGCCATGGGTGTCCAGCACCGCCAGTTGTGCCGGCATCGTGTGTTTGAGGCCCTGGTGGCTGGCTAAAAACGCCAAGTGCTGGCCGGCGTGGCTGTAGCGCGGCGCGCCGAAGTCCCAGGCGGCATCTTGCAACAAGGTGCGGAACTCGCTCGATTTGAGCGTCAGCTCGGCCAATGCGAAGCAGTTGCCGACCTTCTTCTCCGGTGCCGGGTCGAAGGCAAAGACGATGCGGCGGCCATCGGGCGAGATGTCGAAGCAATCATGGCCGGCATCGGCGCGGCTCAGCTCAAAATCGCTGCCCTCGAACAGGTCTTGCGTCTTGCCGGTCTGCACGTCGATGACGTGCAGATGCGCGACCCGGCCCATCGGGATGCTGTGATCCCAATAGCGGTAGAACGCCTCGCTGGTGACATAGCCGGTCTGCTTGCGGGCCTTGAATTTTTGGTGCGCCTTGGCCTGCGCTTTCGCGCCCTTCAAGTCGGGCCAGACCCAGGACATGAAGGCGATGCGCCGGCCATCGGGGAACCACTTGAAGGCCTCCACGCCGGTAGCGACGGGCCCGAGTCGACGCGCCTCACCGCCGTGCGGCGCGATCAGATAGAGCTGCGGCTCTTCGTCCTTGACGCCTTCTTGCTCGCGTTTGGCCACAAAGGCGATCAAATCACCGCTGGGGCTCCACTGCGGCGCAGCGTCTTTGTCGCCGGCACTGGTCAGGCGGCGCGGCTCACCGCCCGCGGTCGACAGCAGATACAGGCTGGATTGGCTTTTGTTCTCTGCCATGTCAAAGCACGCCAGACCGGCCACCGCTTGCGCACCATCGGGCGACAGGCTGGGTGCGCCAATGCGCTCAATCTGCCACAGGGCTTCAATATCAAATTTGCGGGCTTTGCTCACGTTCTGTCCGGTCCAAAGTACTGCTTGAGCAAGCGTCGAAACAGCAAACGGCCGGCACCGCAACCGAGCACGATGAAGAGCAGGCCGGTCAACTGCGGCAAGCCCCAGCCGGGCGTGTTGACGAAGTCATAGCCAAAGGCCGTGCCAAGCTGCCAGCCGGCCAAGGCGCCGAGCACAAAGCCGGCGGCGTCGGCCAAGCCTTCAAGGGCGGCCTTTTTGATGTCTGAAGTCATGTGGGAATCAGCGGTTATGACGCTGCATCTGTAGGAGCTTTTCGAACAGGGTCAGGTCTTGCTCGTTCTTGAGCAAGGCGCCAACCAGGGGCGGGATGCTGATTCTTTCGTCCTGGCTTTGCAGTGCCGAGACGGGGATGTCCTCGGCCAGCAACAGCTTGAGCCAGTCCAGCAGCTCCGACGTGGACGGTTTCTTTTTCAGGCCGGGCAGATTGCGCACCTCGAAGAAGGTCCTCAGCGCGGCCGCCAGCAGCTCCTTCTTCAGGCCCGGGAAATGCACGTCAACGATGGCCTGCATCGTCGATGGGTCGGGGAACTTGATGTAGTGAAAGAAGCAGCGGCGCAAAAATGCGTCGGGCAACTCCTTCTCGTTGTTCGAGGTGATGAAGACCAGCGGCCGGTGCTTGGCCTTGATCAACTGGCGGGTCTCGTAGACATAGAACTCCATCCGGTCGATCTCGCGCAGCAAGTCGTTGGGGAATTCGATGTCGGCCTTGTCGATCTCGTCGATCAACAGCGCCACCGGCTGATCGGCCTCGAACGCCTGCCAGAGCACGCCCTTGACGATGTAGTTCTCGATGTTCTTGACCTTCTCGGCGCCCTCGATGCCAGAGAGCTGGCTGTCGCGCAAGCGGCTGACGGCGTCGTACTCGTACAAGCCTTGTTGGGCCTTGGTGGTCGACTTGATGTGCCATTGCAGCAGGGGCATGCCCATCGCTGCGGCCACTTCCTCGGCCAGCATGGTTTTGCCGGTGCCGGGTTCGCCCTTGATCAGCAGTGGGCGCTGCAGCGTGGCGCTGGCGTTGACGGCCAACATCAAGTCAGCGGTGGCAATGTATTGGTCCGAACCTGCAAATTTCATGGGATAGATCAAACAAGAGATTGGGTCGATTGAGTATAGAGGCGGCCTCTATAATGCCGATCGGATTCAGACCAAGACCCCTGGGACTATGAAAAAACTGCTGCAGATCTCGCTCGCCTTGGCCGCCTCTTTTTGCGCCAGCGCCTCCGCTAATGCCCAAGCCCAAGCCGAGGCTCAAGCCAAGACCGATGGCAAAGTCTCCGTGCAAACCAAGGTGGCCGCATGTATCGGCTGCCACGGTATTCATGGCTACCAAGCCAGTTTTCCTGAGGTTCACAAGGTGCCGATGATTGCTGGGCAAAATGCCAAGTACATCGTCGCGGCGCTGACGGCTTACGCCAAGGATGAGCGCAAACATCCGTCGATGGGCGGCGTCGCTCAGCGCTTGAGCGAGCAAGATATGGCCGAAATTGCGGCTTATTACGAACAAAAGGCCGCTGTCTCAGCCGTGCCCGATGCGGTCGCTCCACCCAGCGCGCAAGTCACCGAGTTGCTGAACAAGGGTGCTTGCGCCTCATGTCATGGCGCCAATTTCAGCAAGCCGATCGACGGCGCCTACCCCAAGATTGCCGGCCAGCATGCCGACTATTTGTATGTGGCCTTGAAGTCCTACCAAGTCCAGGGTAGTGCGGTGCATGGCCGCAGCAACGCCATCATGGCCGGTCAGGTCAAGCAATTCAGCCATACCGAGTTGAAGGCCATGGCCAAGTATCTGGCCTCCTTGCCGGGCGAGCTGCGTACCGTGCCGCAGAGCAAGTTCCGCTGAACCGGCTCGGCAAATCTGCCGACTGTTTCGAGCCGAAACGCGAAGGAGTCGCCTAAATGGCGGCTTTTTTTATGTACTTCGGCAATTTCGACACGACCGTCAGGGCCCATACTTGCCCTGCAATTTCGCATTGAGGCGTGGTGACGGTTAGCGATGCTAAAAAAGATCTCCACCCAGCAGGTGCAGTTGGGCATGTTTCTTCAGTCGATGGAGGGTTCGTGGCTGTCGCACCCGTTCTGGAAGACCAAGTTCGTGATCCAAGACCAGGCGGACTTGACGGCTCTGCTGAAGAGCGGCGTGCCCGCGGTTTGGATCGATGTGAGCCGCGGCGCGGACTTGGTCGCGGACGAGCTGGCGGCGCCAACATTGCCGATGGGCCTGCCTGCTGTACCGACCCTGGCGCAGGCCAGCCAGCCGATCGAGGCAGTCGTGGCGTACAGATCAGTCAAGCCGCCGCGCGTCAGCTTTGGGGCCGAGATGGAGCAGGCCACGCAGGTGATGAACCGGTCGCGCCAACAGGTGACGGCCCTGTTCGCCGAGGCGCGCATGGGCAAGGCGATCGACACCGATCAATGCCTGCCTTTGGTGGAGGACATTGCCAATTCGATCGCGCGCAACCCCTCGGCGCTGATCAGCCTGGCGCGGCTCAAGACCAAGGATGACTACACCTATATGCATTCGGTGGCGGTCTGTGCGCTGATGGTGTCGCTGGCACGCCAGCTGGGTTTGGACGACGAGCAAGCCCGCGAAGCAGGCTTGGCCGGCATGTTGCACGATGTCGGCAAGATGGCGATGCCGCTGGACATTTTGAACAAGGCCGGGGCGCTGACCGATGCCGAGTTCACCGTGATTCGCTCGCACCCAGTGCGCGGCTATCAATTGCTCAAAGACAGCGGTGGCGTGCCGGCGTCGGCGCTTGATGTCTGCCTGCATCATCACGAGAAGATGGACGGCACCGGCTACCCGGAAAAGCTCAAAGGTGAGCAGATCAGTCTGCTGGCCCGCATGGGTTCGGTGTGCGATGTCTATGACGCGATCACCTCGACCCGACCCTACAAGTCGGCGTGGGACCCGGCCGGCTCCATACAGCGCATGGCCCAATGGACCGGGCAGTTTGACCCGGCGGTTTTCAAGGCCTTCGTGATTTGCGTGGGCATTTATCCGGTCGGCAGTTTGGTCAAGCTGGAGTCCGGGCGTTTGGCGGTGGTGGTGGACATGAATCCGCAGCACTTGGCCGCGCCCGTGGTGCGGGTGTTTTACTCGACCCGTTCCAAGCTGCCCATCTCGGTGCAGACGCTGGATTTGTCGGGCCCCGCCGCGGGTGACCGAATCGTCGGGCGAGAGTCGCCGCAGGACTGGGGCTTTACGCATCTGGATGAGATCTGGCGCAGGGCTTGATTTGCGACGAGGGCTGTTTTTATAGGTTTACCCCGAGCCGTTGAGGCCTGCGCCATGCCTAAACTCGGTGCAGAACAATCCGCCGGGAGTCCCCGCATGAAGTTGGTAAAGCGCTTGTCACTTGTGGGTGTGCTGGCCTTGGCTCAGTGGGGCGCGGCGGCCGAGGCACAAACGCTGCGCTGGGCCAGTCAAGGCGACCCGCAGACCATGGACCCGCATTCGCAAAACGAAAGCATGACCAATATGGTCAACGGCCAGGTCTATGAGCGGCTGACCCGGCGTGACCGCAAGCTGAATATTGCACCCGGCTTGGCCACCGAATGGACCCAGGTTTCACCGCTGCTGTGGCGCTTCAAACTGCGCCCGGGCGTCAAGTTCCATGATGGCCGGCCTTTCACGGCCGACGATGTGGTGTTTTCGATTCAGCGCGCGGCAGCCCCGACCTCGCAGCTGTCGGTGTATGCGAACGCCGTCGGCAGCGCGCGCAAGGTCGATGAGCTGACGGTCGAGTTCCAGCTGAGCAGCTACAACCCGATCTTTTTGCAGCATCTGGACTTGCTCTGGATCATGAGCAAGCCTTGGGCCGAAGCGAACCGTGCCGTGCGGCCCTTGGACTTCAAGAACAAGGAGGAAAGCCACACCAGCATGAACGCCAACGGCACCGGCCCCTATATGCTGCTAACGCGCCAACCCGGCGTCAAGACGGTCTACAAGCGCAACCCGGCTTGGTGGGGCAAGCATGAGGGCAATCTGCAGGAGGTGGTGTTCACGCCGATCAGCAATGACGCGACCCGACTGGCGGCGCTGGTCTCGGGCGAGATTGATTTTGTCATCGACCCGGCCCCGCGCGACGTGCCGCGCCTGCGCAATACCAGCGGCGTCAAGGTGATAGACGGGCCAGAGAATCGCATCATCTTCATCGGCATGGATCAGGCTCGCGACAAGCTGCTTTACGCCAATGTGGCGAGCGGAAAAAACCCGTTCAAAGACATCCGCGTGCGCAAAGCGCTGTACCAGGCGGTGGATGTGGAGGCGATGCGCATCAAGCTGATGAATGGCCTGAGCCAGCCGACCGGCAGCCCGACGCCCTCGGCCGCAGCGAGTTTCAATGATGCCGCGCTGGAGGCGCGTTATCCGTTTGACATTGCCGCGGCACGCAAGCTGATGGCCGAGGCCGGTTACGCCGATGGCTTTGAAGTGACGCTCGATTGCCCGAACAATCGCTACGTCAATGACGAGGAAATCTGCCAAGCGCTGGCGGCGATGTGGGCGCAGCTCAAGGTCAAGGTGCGAGTCTCGGCGATGCCGCGGGTGACCTTCTTTCCGAAGTTGGAGAAGCTTGATACCAGCTTGTTCCTGTATGGCTGGGGCGGCGCTATCAATGATGCCGAGTCCATCATGACGCCGGTGTTTCGCAACCGTGGCGAGCGAGGCATCGGCGCCTACAACTACGGCAATGTGCATAACGACAAGTTCGATGCACTGGCGGCTCAGTCATCGGTTGAGCCCGATGTGGCCAAGCGCGAGCAGTTGATCAAGGCCGCGCTGACCGAATTCAAAGAGCAATTCCATGTGCTGCCGCTGCACCGGCAGATGATCCCCTGGGCCGCGCGCAGCAATGTCAACGTGGTGCACCGGGCGGACAACTGGCTTGAGTTGAGTTGGGTGACGGTGGGGAATTGATTGCCAAGAGCCTGCGTTTGCCCCGCAGGCAGTTCATTCTGAGTATTCCGGTCCAACGTGACCGCTGATTCCGGCATCGTGACCCGCGATTCCGGTGAACGTGACCGGAGGGATTCCGGCAACGTGACCCACGATTCCGGCGAACGTGACCCAGCTTTTGGATCACGCCTGCCGGCACGG
>NZ_JANNMI010000295.1:0-3390 GCF_031397715.1 Roseateles sp. | reverse complement strand
GGCCGTATCGATGTTGTCGATCACGGTCTTGAGCGTTGCTTCGGTGTCCGCAGCGCTGATCGTGGCGCCGGTGACGGCCGTGATGGTGGCGTCGCCGGCAATATCCTTGGTCGTGACCGTCACCTCGTCATTCCCGGTCGTGTTGGCGCCGATCTGGAACAGCTGAGCTCCTGACCCGCCCGGTCCGGCAGTACCCAGAATGGCCTTGCCATTGAAGGTAGTGCCTGCAGCAACACGCTGTATTTCCTTGCCCAGCTCGGCGAATTCCTTGCCGATGGAGTCGCGGTCGTCGGAGGTGTTGGTGGCATTGCGGGCCTGCACGCCGAGCTCACGCATACGCTGCAGCGAGTCGCCGATCTTGCCCAAAGCGCCTTCAGCGGTTTGCGCCAAAGAGATGCCGTCGTTGGCGTTTCGCACCGCCACATTCATGCCGCGAATTTGCGACTGCATGCGTTCGGCGATGGCCAGGCCAGCCGCATCGTCCTTGGACGAATTGACCCGCATGCCGGACGACAGGCGCTGCATCGAGGTGGCCAACGAGAGCTGTGTGCCTGAGGCGTTACGTTGGGCGTTCAGCGAGGCAATATTGGTATTGATGACGGAGGGCATTTTCAATCCTTTTGGTGTCTAAGACTTGCCGGAAACCCGGACTCACGGTTCGATAACGAGGCTGCTTGAGTAAGCGGCTTTGCCAGCAAAGGGCGCGGACAATTCCACTCCTTTGCACCGTCCGCTGCCTGTCCTGTTAGCGCCAAAAATTGGCGATCTTCACAGGGCCGGGTAACCGGACCACGTAGTCCATTCATTTGCTCGGACCCGTTGACTTGTTATCGGTGACACCTTGGATTGACTTGAATTGTTTCTTTCAAAAAACGCCACCCAGCGCTGGATATTTCAGCGTGAGTGGCGTCAAGGGGCTTGTGCTGGAGGGGTGAGGCTATCCGTTCCTGCTCTTGCTTTTACTTCTACGGGTGTACTCAGGGCCAGCGCGGCTGGCCCGGGGTCATCGAAGCAAGGACAGCACTTGCTGCGGCATCTGATTGGCTTGCGCAATCATCGCCGTACCGGCTTGCTGCAAGATCTGCGAGCGGCTTAAGTTGGCGGTCTCCGTCGCGTAGTCGGTATCCATGATCCGGCTGCGCGCAGCGGTCTGGTTTTCCACCGACACCATCAGATTGGAGATCACCGCGTCAAAGCGGTTTTGCGAGGCACCCAGCGAGGCGCGCTCGGAGCTGACCGTGCTGATGGCGACGTCGATGTTGTCGATCACGGTCTTGAGCGTTGCTTCGGTGTCCGCAGCGCTGATCGTGGCGCCGGTGACGGCCGTGATGGTGGCGTCGCCGGCCATGTTCTTGGTGGTGACCTTCACCTCGTCATTGGTGGTTGTGTTGGCGCCGATCTGGAACAGCTGTGCTCCAGCATCGCCGCCCAGAATGGCCTTGCCATTGAAGGTGGTACCGGAAGCGACGCGCTGAATTTCCGCGCCCAGCTCGGTGAATTCCTTGCCGATGGAGTCGCGATCGGCGGAAGTGTTGGTGGCATTGCGGGCCTGCACGCCGAGCTCACGCATACGCTGCAGCGAGTCGCCGATCTTGCCCAAAGCGCCTTCAGCCGTTTGCGCCAAAGAGATGCCGTCGTTGGCGTTGCGGACCGCCACATTCATACCACGCACTTGCGTGGTCATGCGCTCGGCGATCGCCAGGCCGGCGGCGTCATCCTTGGCGGAGTTGACTCGCATGCCTGAGGACAAGCGCTGCATCGAGACGGCGAGCGAGTTTTGCGAAGTGGCAGCATTGCGCTGCGCGTTCAGTGATGCAACATTGGAATTGATGATGGCGGGCATGATGTGCTCCTGTTTCAGCTACGAAGATTCCCGGCTTAGCGCCGACGTGATTCGAAAGGTTCTCGCGAACTTCCGAGATTCGGGTCTTTGGTCTTGCGACCTCGACCCGCCTCGCCCGGCGCCAGGTGACCGTTGCTGCTCTGTGCTCCATCAGCTGTAGCACCTCAACATCGCGGCTTCCCTACCGGACCACGCATCTGTTTCCAGACCCGTTGAGTTGATATCGGTCAGCGCCAACTTGAACTTAAGCGCTTTTGTCAAGGGACTTGATCCGTGGATAAGTGGCGGGGTTCTGGCGCTGTTCTTGGATTCGCGGCGACCTTGCCCGGTTTGGGGCAGGTCGGCGCCAACAAACGGTTTTGATAAGCACCCGCTAGCGGGCGCTTTTTCGCCGAATGCCGCTTGCTGCCGACTCTAAAGTCGCCCTCATTGCGGTCGAGACGCGCGCGCAGGCGCCATCTCAATCAGCATTTGTTTGCGGCTGTGGTGAAGCTATGGCGCCGCGCGAGCACCTGACCTAACCTCTCGGAGATTGATATGCATGCAATGACGCAAGCGACGACCAAAGTCCCCCATCCCGCGATGGCCTTCAAGCCTGAGGCGCGGGGTATCAGTGCCGAGGCCGCCTGGCTGCTGGCGCAGGCCCGCAATGCGGCCTATGCCGAAGCCGCGCATGGGCGCGTCGGTCAGGGTTTGATGGTGTTGATGGACGCGCTGGAACAAGAGCCGATGGCGCATGACCTGCTCAGCGATATGGCGGCCCTGCTGTTGAGCGCGGGCGAGCTCAAACATGCCGAGTCTTATGCCCGGCAAGCGCTGGCCATTTCGCCCGAACATGGCGCCAGTCTGTACACCCTGGCATTCGCCCAAGGCGGGCAGGGTTCGGCACTGCAGGCCCTGCAAACGCTACGTCAGCTCCTGCAGGGAGACGCCTTGCTGAGCTTGATGAGCGAAGCGCCGGATCTGTATCCGGTGGCGCAGACCGAGCTGGCCCGGCTTGAGGCGCTGCTGGGCTGACAAGCTCGGTATTGGGGCTGCGAGCGCAAATGCGGGCAGCCCTGTAGGAGTTTTCCTGACAAGGCGCTGGGAAGAAGCCAGACTCAAGCGCTGGAGATAGCCTGATGTTGCGGCCCAGTTTGTGTCTTCACAATCCGTATCAAGTTGTTACCGGTTTGACCCCGGCGACTGAGACGAATAACGAAGTCCAAACCGGAGTCCTGACATGAACGCAGACCAAATCCTCGCCGAGATCCGTGAAGCCAATCTGTCCTACCTGATGTTGGCGCAGAACCTGATTCGCGCCGACCGCGAGCAAGCGCTCTACCGGCTGGGCGTGTCCGAGGACACCGCGACCTTGATCGCCACGCTGAGCCCCGCCCAGCTGATGAAGATCGCCTCCGGCAACACCTTGCTGTGCCGCTTCCGCATGGACGACGATCTGGTCTGGGGCCTGCTGACCAGCCACAGCAAGACTGCTGCCAACGACGGCGTCTCAAGACTTCACGCCAGCATCTTGATGGCCGGCCGCCACCAAGAAGCCGCCTGAT
>NZ_JANNMI010000223.1:0-4682 GCF_031397715.1 Roseateles sp. | reverse complement strand
GTGGTCTTGCCACAGCCCGAGGGGCCAATCAAGACGCCGATTTGCCCGCGGGTCAGCTGCAAACTCAGCGCTTCGACCGCGCTGCGACCCTGGTTGCCGCTGTTTGTCGGCGAAGGGATATGCGCTGCGCCTGGGTAGCGCAGCCCGATCTGGTCGAGGGCTAGAAACATGGCCCGTATGATAGCGGGCCGCTAGCAACGCGGCGAACGCGCCTTGTTCGCATTCGCCGTCAGTGCGCGCCCCTTTTCTGCCCTTCCGCCCATTCCGCCCATTCCGCATGCTGCGTCTGATCACCGTTTTTTGCCTGCTACTGGCCGTGCCCGTGCTGGGCATCCTGGGCTCTTGGTTCAATTTGGATCAGCAGGCTTGGGGCGTCTTGCAGCATCAATTGGCCACCGTGCTGCCCGAATATGCGGGCTCTTCGCTGCTGCTCTCGGTCAGCGTTGGCCTCGGCGTGGCCTTGCTGGGCGGCGCCACCGCGGCGGCCATCAGCCTGTTTGAATTCCCGGGCCGCAAATGGTTTGAATGGGCCTTGCTGCTGCCAATGGCGATGCCGGCCTATGTGGCCGCCTATGCCTATACCGATGCGCTGCAATACAGCGGCGCCTTGCAAACCTGGTTGCGCGCTTTGACCGGCGCACAGGGCGCGCTGTGGTCCGATGTGCGCAGCCTGCCGGGCGCCGTGGTTTTGTTCGTCTTGTGCCTCTACCCGTACGTCTATTTGCTGACCCGCACGGCCCTGCAGGAGCGCGGCGTGACGCTGATGGAAACCGCCCGCATCTTGGGTGCCGGCACCTGGCGTCGGGTGCGTGAGGTGGCGCTGCCGTTGGCGCGGCCGGCCTTGGCGGCCGGTGTGGCGCTGGCCTTGATGGAGACGCTGGCCGACTACGGCGTTGGCGCCTACTTCGGCCTCAGCACCTTGACCACCGGCATTTACAAGGCCTGGCTGGTGATGAATGACCGCATGGCCGCCGCGCAACTGGCCTCGATCTTGTTGCTGGCGGTGGCGGCCCTGCTGTGGTTTGAGCGCCGCGCGCAGGCCAAGCTGCGTTTTGCCAGCAGCCGCTCCGGCGCCCAACATGCGGCCGAAGCCCGGCCGCTGCCGTTGCGGGGCTGGGCCGCGGCCGGCGCCGTACTCTTGTGTGGCCTGCCGGTGCTGCTGGGTTTTGTGCTGCCGGTGCTTGCCCTGCTCAAGCTGATGTATTTAGAGGCCCGCTACGGTGAATTCGGCCTGCCTTTGGAGCGCTTTGCCCATTGGGCCTGGACCAGCCTCAGCTTGGCGAGCATCTCGGCGCTGTTGGCGGTGGGCCTGGCCCTGGTGCTGGCCTTTGCGGCGCGCATTGCGGCCGGCGGGCGTTTGCTCGGTGCGGCCACGCGCGTGGTGTCGCTGGGCTATGCGGTGCCGGGGGCGGTCATCGCGGTGGGCATTTTGCTGCCGCTGGGTTGGCTGCAGCAGAATTTTCCGCAGCTGGGGCTGACGGCCATCGTCACCGGCACCAGCGCCGGCCTGATCTATGCCTATCTGGTGCGCTTTTCCGGCGTGGCGTTGCAGTCGGTGGAGGCCGGCTACGCGCGCATCTCGCCGACGGTGGACGAAACCGCGCGCCTGCTCGGCGCCTCGCGGCAGCGCCTGTTCTTGCGCCTGCATGCGCCTTTGCTGGCTCGCTCGGCGCTGGCTGCGGCCTTGTTGGTGTTTGTCGATGTGATGAAGGAGCTGCCCGCCACCCTGGTACTGCGGCCCTTCAACAGCGACACCTTGGCGGTGGTCGCCTATCAATTGGCCCGCGACGAACGGCTGGGTGAAGCGGCGCTGCCGTCACTGGCCATCGTGCTGGTGGGCTTGGTGCCGGTGTTGATGCTGTCCAGAGCGATGCGGCGGCGCTGATGACCGAGTTCAGGCGGGCGAGAACTGGTCGACCGCGTCGGTGATGATGCCGTCCACCCCGTCTGCGATCAGCGTTTGCGCGGCCGCCCTATCGTTGACGGTGTAGACCAGCGCACGCAGGCCGGCCGCGTGGATCTGCGCCAGGGTGGCGTGGTCCATCAGCCGGTAATGGGTGATGACGGCGCCGCAGCCCAAGCTCTGCGCCTCGTCCAGCCAGCCTGAGCGCAGGCTATCCAGCAACAGGCCGCGCGCGATCTCCGGCGCGCTCTGCATCGCACCTTGTAAGGAGAGCGGGTCGAAGGAGCTGAACAAGGGCGCAAGACCTGACCCTCCCCACAGACGCTGGACCTCAGAGCCGACCACCTGGCCGGTCAACAGCTCCCGGCCCGGCGTCGCCTTCAGCTCAATATTCAGCGCAAAACGGTTGGCGATGACGAAGCGGGCGACGGCCTCCAGGCTGGGCAGTGGCTCGCCGGCAAAGCGGCGGCCATGCCAGGTGCCAGCGTCCAGGCGGGACAGCTCGCGCCAGCCCAGCTCGCCGGCCACACCCTGGCCATTGCTGGTGCGCTCAAGCGTCGCGTCATGCAGTAAAAAGGGCAGGCCGTCGCTGGAGAGTTTGACGTCGCACTCAAACGCCCGGTAGCCATATTCCGCGCCGAGGCGAAAGGCGGCCAAGGTGTTCTCGGGCGCTAACTTGCCGGCGCCGCGATGGGCGATCCAGAAGGGCAGGGGCCAGGTCTTGCTTGTCATCTCAAAAATTTTCCACACGATGGGTGGTTTGCGGGTCGAACCAGTGCAAATGTTTGGCGTCGATTGCCAACATCAGCACGGCGCCGATCCGGGGCGCGGCCAGGGTGGCGTCAATGCGCAGCGTGAACAGCTCACTGCCCAGCCGACCATAGACCAGGCGCTCAGCCCCAAGCATCTCTATCATCTCGACCTCAAACGGCCAGCCTTGTTCGGCTTGGCCATGGTCCAGATGCTCGGGCCGCAGGCCCAGGATCAGTTCGCCGTCGCGCGGCGCGGCCTGCGGCAGGGCCAGCGTGATGCCGCCGACGCTGAAAGTTAGTCCCCGTGCCTGGCCCTTCAGCAGATTCATCGGTGGCGAGCCGATAAAGCCGGCCACAAAGCTGCTGGCCGGCCGGGCATAGACCTCCTCGGGCGTGCCGATCTGCTCCATATGACCGCCGTTCATCACGATCATCCGCTGCGCCAGCGTCATCGCCTCGACCTGGTCATGGGTGACAAACAGCGAGGTCACGCCGAGTTCACGGTGCAGCTTTTGAATCTCCAACCGGGTGTGCGCGCGCAGCTTGGCGTCGAGGTTAGACAGCGGCTCGTCGAACAAAAACACCTGCGGCTTGCGCACGATGGCACGGCCCATCGCGACGCGCTGGCGCTGGCCGCCGGAGAGCTGGCGCGGCGTGCGGTCCAGCAAGCCGCCGAGCTCCAGGATCTTGGCCGCCTTGTCGACGCGGGCCTTGATCTCGGCCTCGGGCACTTTTTTGATCTTCAGGCCGTAGGCCATGTTCTCGAACACGGTCATATGCGGGTAGAGCGCGTAGTTCTGGAACACCATCGCGATATCGCGTTCGGCCGGCTCGATGTCGTTGACCACGCGCGCGCCGATCGCGATCTCGCCGCCGGAGATGTCCTCCAGGCCGGCGACCATGCGCAGCAAGGTCGACTTGCCGCAGCCGGACGGGCCGACGATGACAACGAACTCACCGTCCCGGATCTCGGCATTGACGCCGTGGATCACCTGATTCGCCTTGGGGCCGTGGCCGTAGCGTTTGATGACGTTTCTGAGGGAAATGCTGGCCATATTTGCTTGTCTTTATGCAGGTCTATACGAACGGTTCTACGCGGAGAACCCGCTTAATCAGTTGGGGACAGAGCTACTCGCGAGTACGCTCGGGCGGTCTGTCCCGCAAAGCCCTATTTCTCGGTATCGACCAAGCCCTTGACGAACCACTTCTGCATCAGCATCACGACCAAGGCGGGTGGAATCATCGCCAGCATCGCGGTGGCCATGATGATGTTCCAGTCGTTGGCCGCGTCGCCGCCGCTGATCATGCGTTTGATGCCGATGACGACCGGGTACATCTGCTCGTCGGTGGTGACCAGCAGCGGCCACAGGTATTGGTTCCAGCCGTAGATGAACTGAATCACGAACAGCGCGGCGATGCTGGTCGTCGACAGTGGCAGCAAGATGTCTTTGAAAAAGCGCAGCGGCCCGGCGCCGTCCATGCGGGCTGCCTCCAGCAACTCATCCGGCACCGTCATGAAGAACTGGCGGAACAAAAAGGTCGCGGTGGCCGACGCGATCAGCGGCACGGTCAGACCCGCATAGCTGTTCAACATCCCCAGATCGGCCACCACCTGGTAGGTCGGGCCTATGCGCACCTCGACTGGCAGCATCAGCGTGACGAAGATGGTCCAGAAGAAAAACGACTTGAACGGGATGCGGAAAAACACGATCGCAAAGGCCGACAGCAGCGAGATCGCGATCTTGGCGATTGCAATCGTCAGCGCGCTGACCAGGCTGACCCACATCATCCGGCCGACCGGCGCGGTGGAGCCGGAGCCGGTGGCATTGCCGAACAGCGCGGCCTTGTAGTTCTCGATCAGGTGGCTGCCCGGCAGCATCGGCATCGGCGCCTGCACGATCGCGTCGGCCGTCTGCGTGGACGCGACGAAGGTGATGTAAACGGGGAAGGCGACGATCAGCACCCCCAGGATAAGGACCAGGTGGGCCTCGGCGAGGAATTGGTCCGCGCTGTGAAGCTGGGTACTG
>NZ_JANNMI010000211.1:0-2456 GCF_031397715.1 Roseateles sp. | reverse complement strand
ATCGCCGGTGGTGTGCTGGTATCGATGTGGAAGACCCGTGGGCAGCCCGCTGTCTCGGAGTCCGCATGACGCCGCCCGCCCGCAAACCAGCGCGCAGCCCATCCTGGCCGGGCGCCGGCAGGTGCAGGATCTCCCCTTGCGCGCCCTCACCCTTGCCTTTGCGGGTATCGGCGATGTTGATGACCCGGCCATCGGCCAAGCGCAGCTCGCCCGCATCGCCGGCTTGAACGCCGCCCAAGGGATAGAACACCGTCCGGTCCAAGAGCAAGCCGCGCTCATCACTGCGCAGCAAAACAGCTGCGTTCGCGCAGGGTGGCGTCGTCACGAAACAGCTCCTCGGTAGGCGCTGTCATCGCTCGGGATCCCTCAAGTCATCCAAGGCAGGGAAACAAGACCTAACGGTGCATGCAAGCGGTCAAGCCGCAAACTCACAGCCGCACCTCACCGCTGATCATCGGCGTTACGTCGCCGCCGATCCAAACGTCGACACCGCTGCGCTGAACGTGGATGCGCCCGGCACGCCCCAGCATCTTTCCTTGCGCCACCACATAGCTGTCACTGCACAGGCCAGCTTCCAGCATCCACAGGGCCAAGCCCGCATTGAGGCTGCCGGTGACGGGGTCCTCGGGCACACCCATGCCGGGCACAAAAGCGCGTACCTCGAACTGCTGCTTGGAGCCGCTCGGGTAGGCGCCGATGACGCCCAATTCGATACCGGCCATGGCCTTGAAATCCGGTGCCAAGGCCAAGACCGCTTCGGCACTTTTCAGTCGGGCGGCAATCCAGGGCGGGCCGTTATCTACCCACACCACATCCAGCACGTCCTCGGCGGCCAAGCGCAGCGAGCGCACAACCTGCGCGTGCAAGTCGGGCGCTACCGGCCCACCACGGCGCAGCGGCGGCGCGGCAAAAGCGAGCCGCTCTTTCCCACTGCGCTCGACCACCCGCTTGATGCGCACCAGGCCGATGCCGCATTGCTGCAGCAACTCACCCTTGCGCTTAGGCGTGCCGCCGGCTGCCAGCCAGCAATGCGCGGAGCCAAGCGTCGGATGGCCGGCAAACGACAACTCGCCAGCGGGCGTAAAGATACGCACGCGGTAATCGGCAGCCGGCTCGGTCGGCGGCAACAAAAATGTCGTCTCCGACAAATTGGTCCAGCGCGCAAAGCTGGCCATCGCCGCATCGCTCAAGCCCTCGGCATCGATGACCACGGCCAAGGGGTTGCCCAGCAAGGGCATGGCGGTGAACACATCAACCTGGGCGAAACGCCTCGTCTGCAAACTCATGGGGTGGCTTCTGCGCCATCGTCCAGCGCGGCGCGCAAGACCCGGCCCAGGATGGCAACGCCCTCATCGATCTGCGGCGGCGTCAAGGTCACAAACGACAAACGCATCGCGCGCGGGTCGGGCGTATGGGCGTAAAACGCCGCACCCGGCACAAAGGCGATGCCGGCGTCCACCGCCAGCGGCAACAGTTCCATCGCGTTCAAGCCCTCGGGCAAGCGGATCCAGAAGAACATGCCGCCCTGCGGGGTCTGCCATTCGCAGCCCGGCGGCAGATGTTGCTTGAGCCCCTCGGCCATCGCGTCGCGGTTGGCCTTGTAGCGTGCGCGGATCTTGGGCACATGCTCGTCCAGGAAACCGTTGCGCACCACTTCGTAGACCACGCGCTGATTGAAGCCCGGCGTGTGCAAATCGGCCGCCTGCTTGGCCTGCAAGAGCTTGGGGTAAAGCTCCGGCGGCGCAATCATGAAACCGAGGCGGAAGCCCGGCGTCAAAACCTTGCTGAAGGAGCCCAGATAGATCACACCCTCGGGCCACATTGAGGCCAGCGAAGGCAGTGGCGGCTCATCGAACCAGAGGTCGCCATAAGGGTTGTCTTCAACGATGGGCACGCCGGCCGCCTTGGCCGCAGCGACCGCTGCTTGGCGCCGCTCCAGGCTCATCACACGGCCGGTCGGGTTTTGATAATTGGGCAAGAGATAGGCGAAACGCGTGCCCGGCGCATCATGCGGCAATCGGGCGATGGCGGCCGGGTCGACGCCCTGCTCGTCGCTATCCAGGCTGGTGAAGATCGGCTCGTAGGGCGTGAAGGCCTGCAGCGCCCCCAGATAGGTGGGGGTCTCGACGGCTACCGGCGCGCCGGCGTCGCACAGGATCTTGCCCACCAGATCAAGTCCCTGCTGGGAGCCGCTGGTGATCAACACCTGGTCGGGCGAAACCTGCATGCCCAGACTCTGCACCCGCTGCGCCACCCACTCGCGCAGCGGCGCAAAGCCCTCGCTGGCGGCGTATTGCAGCGCTTCGCTGGGGTTCTCGCTCAAGACCTTGTCGCAGGCGGCTTTCAGCTCCGCAACCGGGAAGGTGTCCGCCGACGGCAGGCCACCCGCCATCGACAAGATACCGGGCTTCTCGGTGACCTTGAGGATTTCTCGAATGATCGAGGGGTTCATGCGC
>NZ_JANNMI010000187.1:0-1426 GCF_031397715.1 Roseateles sp. | reverse complement strand
GCCCGCGCTTTTCCAGAGTTTCGGCATGGCGCGCGAACAATTCGTTCAGCATCAGGCGTATCTTGCGGCCTTTTTCCGTCAACCGCACCCGCACGCGCTGCTCTGCCAGGCCGCTGAAAACGCCGCCTGTCGCGACGCCGATGTGGTCGTCTCGATGCTGCCTAAAGTGGATCAGCATATGGCCGCGCATGGGCTTGACTTGAGCAAACTGCACATCGTGCCCAACGGCATCACGCTGGACGAATGGACGGGCGCGGCGGAGGCCTTGAATGCGGACCTGGCGGCACATCTGACCCTGCTGCGAGCCAGCGGCCGCGTCGTGCTGGGCTATGCCGGCTCGCACGGCCTGCCTAACGCCTTGGATGTGCTGCTCGACGCAGCCAAGCTGCTGGCCGCCACGCCCGAGGGCAAGCGAATCGCCATCGTGATGGTCGGCGGCGGGCATGAAAAAGCGCGTCTTGCCGAGCGTGTACGCAGCGAGGGCTTGAGTAGCCTGGTGAGCTTGTTCGATCCCATCCCGAAGGCGCAAATCCCGGCGCTCTTGGGTCTGTTCGACATCGCCTATATCGGCTGGCAGCGCTCTTCCATCTACCGCTTCGGCATCGCGCCGAACAAGCTGATGGATTACATGATGGCGGGATGCGCGGTCTTGCATTCGGTCAAGGCCGGCAACGACCCGGTGGCCGAAGCCGGCGCCGGTCTGACCGTGGCTCCTGAAGATGCGACGGCCGTGGCGCAAGGCGCCCTGCAATTGGCAGCCTTGAGCGCACAAGCGCGCGCTGAGATGGGGCAACGCGGGCGCGCCTTTGTGTTGGCGCAGCATACCTACCCGGTGCTAGCCGCCCGATTTATCGAGGCTGTGACATGAAGCCCCCACGCTCGCCTTGCTCTGTGCCCCCCGAGGGGGCGCGGCCCGCTCTTGGGGCGGCCCGGCGAGAGGGCCAGTGATGGAGCAGCGCGAGTTAGACGCCATCGCTGAGCGCTACGCGCGTCGACCGGCCAGCGACCGTTACAGCCTGCTGCGCCCCGAGGTCTGGCAAATGCTGCACGAGCGCCAGCGCGCGCTGCTGCGGGTTTTGGCCCAACGGCCCGCAGCGCCGGTAGATTGGTGTTTGACCGAGGTGGGCTGCGGCGCCGGTGGCAATTTGCTGGAAATGCTGCGCATTGGCTTGCTGCCCGCCCACCTGAGCGGCATCGAGCTGCTGCCCGAGCGCCATGCTGTAGCGCGCGCGGTCTTGCCCAGCACGGTCACCCTGATGCTGGGCAATGCGGCCGAGGCCGCCATTGAACCCGGCAGCCAAGACCTTGTATTGCAGTCCACCGTGTTCTCGTCCATCTTGTCTGATGAGGTGCAAGCGGCGGTGGCGGCGGCCATGTGGCGCTGGCTCAAACCCGGTGGGGCCGTGCTTTGGTATGACTTCACCAT
>NZ_JANNMI010000170.1:0-22098 GCF_031397715.1 Roseateles sp. | reverse complement strand
GGGGCGCGCTGCGCCCCCCCCACAGGGGGTGGCGCTGCGCCCCGTGGCTCTTCATCCCGTATGACTGGGTGAGGAGCACAGAAATTCAGGGCAGGCGCGCAGCGCCCTCAAAAACTGATTTCGCGCCCCCTGTCTGAACGGAGCGTAGCGCAGTGAGTTGGGCGCGGCCCTGAATTGCGAGCACCGCAACGGACCCCGCAGGGGCCAGGCGTCCGGGTCGCCTTCTCTTGCCCTCTTCTCTTGGCGAGACAAGAGAAGAGGGTCGGCCGCCGGGCCGAACTCCCGGCATCGTGCGGGGAGAGCAGATTCGCCGAGGCGCGCATGATTTTGAACAAGATTTGACCGATAGGGCCAGATCTTGCCTGCTCATGCAAGACTTGACCCTAAACTGCCGCAGTCCCGAAAACCCTGAGTGCAGCCACTATGGCCGATAACTACGACGACTATTCCAAAGAACAGCTCTTGCGCCTGCTGCGCGAACGGGACCGTAGGCCAAATTTCGGGCTGGTGTGGGAGCGCGACGAGATTGACCACGACTTATCAGTCAACAACGATTTTGTGGTGCTGGACTGGGATACGGATTTGTCTTGCGGCGACGGCCCGCAGCGCAATTTGATCATTGAGGGCGATAACTTCGACGCTCTGCGCAGCTTGCGCATGACGCACGCCGGTCGGGTCAAGTGCATCTACATCGACCCGCCCTACAACACCGGCAACCGCGACTTCATTTACAACGACAGCTTCATTGACAAGGACGACAACTACCGCCATTCCAAGTGGTTGGAGTTCATGTTCCGGCGGCTGGAGCTGGCCAAGGATCTGCTGACCGAGGACGGCGTTATTTTTGTGTCCATCGACGACAACGAGGTGTTCCACCTGGGACTGTTGATGGAGCAGGTGTTTGGCGCGGCAAACTTCATTGCCAACGTGATCTGGCAAAAGGTGTACTCACCAAAAAGCACGGCGCAGCATTTTTCCGATGACCATGAGTACATCATTTGTTATGCCCTCAACAAGAATGCATGGCGACCCAACCCGATGCCTCGTTCACTGGAACAGGACAAGGCCTACAAGAACCCCGACAAAGACCCGCGCGGCCCGTGGAAGGCTGGCGATATGTCCGCGCGCAATTTCTACAGCAAGGGCACCTACCCGATTACCTGCCCATCGGGGCGTGTCGTCGCTGGCCCACCACCCGGCAACTACTGGCGATTTGCGCAAGAGAAGTTTCTTGAATTGGACCGCGACAATCGTATCTGGTGGGGTAAGGATGGCAACAACGTTCCGGCCTTCAAACGATTTCTATCCGATGTTCAACAGGGTGTGGTGCCGCAAACACTGTGGCAATACAACGAAGTCGGGCACACGCAAGATGCCAAAAAAGAAATCCACGACATTCTTCAATTTGAAAATACGGCCGACGTTTTCTCCACGCCCAAGCCGGTGGCACTGATGGAACGCATCATGCGAATTGCCACCAAGCCCGGCGACATCGTGCTGGATTTTTTTGCCGGGTCGGGCACCACAGCGCAGGCGGTGCTGAACTTGAACAAGGAAGACGGCGGCAATAGACGCTTTATTCTGGTGTCCAGCACCGAAGCGACGGGGGATACCCCCGATAAAAATTTGTGCCGTGACGTGTGCGCCGAACGGGTGCGGCGCGTGGTGACCGGCTACACCTCCAAAAAGGGCGAGGCAACTGCCGGGCTTGGTGGCGGCTTTGCCTACCTGCGCTGTCGCCGCATTCCGGCGGCCACGGTGTTTCGCGGCATCCAGCACGTACAAATATGGACCGCGCTGCAATTGATTCATGACCTGGCACTGTCACCCTACCAGGCCGCATTGCCCATGCAGACGGCGCAAGGCAAACGCTCTGTGGTGATCTATTTGCCGAAAGTGTCCGACGCCATGCTGGAAGCTGTGCAAGCCGCGATTCAGGGGGCCGGCCAAGCCGTGGTGTATTCGTGGCAACCTGCCTTGCTGGCGCAACGCCTGACCGACCCGCGTGTTTCATTCGAGCCGATCCCGGCGTTTCTGGTCAAGCGCTTCGGCGCGCGATCCAGCGCCAGAGGAGGTCGGCCATGAGCGCGCCTGCACCCAAAGGCTATCAGCGCGAGGCTGTCCTCAACGCACTGGAGATTTTTCGTTATGCCGAAAGCCAATTCGCCCAAGCGAGTGACGACGCCAGCCGTGCAGCGGCGACGGCCTTCAATGGTTGCCTGCTGTTAGAGGCGCCGACCGGTTCAGGCAAGACGCTGATGGCCGGCATGATTGCCGAGGCCTTTGCGGCCCCGGACCGTGCCAGCAACGCACAAATCGTTTGGTTCTGGTTCACGCCCTTCGCCACGCTGGTGGAGCAGGCCAAAGGGGCGATCAAGTCCACCTTTGTCGGCCTGCGCGTGCGTGACCTGCAAGGCGACCGCAAGACGCGCGGCACTCAGAGTGGTGACGTGTATGTGACCACCTGGGCCTCGGTAGCGGCCGCCAACGCGGCCACGCGCAAGGTGCGTAGTGGTGGCGAGTTTGTGCTGTCCTTGGACGCTTTGATTGCCGAGTTGCGGGCGGACGGCTTTCGCATTGGTGCGGTGGTGGACGAGGCTCACCACGGCTTTGCCACGGCCAAGGAGGCCGTGCGCTTTTACCGGCAATCGCTCAAGCCCGACTTCACACTGATGATTACTGCCACACCGGATGACGCCGATGTGGAAAAGTTCAAAAAAGCAGCGGGCATTGAGCATTTGCATCGCATCCGGGTCAGCCGCAAAGAGGCGGTGGACGCGGGGCTGATCAAGGACGGTATCAAGTCGATTGCCTATCTGGCGGCGGACGATCAGAAGGCCTTGGTGGACTTCGCGGCCACCGCCTTGGCCGATGGCTGGGGCATGCACCAGGCCATCAAGCAGGGTTTGCAGACGGCAGGCATTGGCTTGGTGCCGCTGATGCTGGTTCAGGTGGCCAACAGCAATAAGGCTGTGGACGAGGCGCGCACACGCTTGGCGGCGCTGGGCGTGCAAGAGTCAAAGATAGCCTGGTACACGGCGGACGATCCCAACGACGACTTGCTGGCGGTGGCGCTTGACGAACGCAAGGAAGTGCTGATTTTCAAGATGGCGGTTGCGCTGGGCTTCGATGCGCCGCGTGCCTTCACGCTGGTATCGATGCGCGGGGCGAAAGATACCGATTTTGGCATTCAGGTGGTGGGGCGCATTCTGCGTGTACACAGCCACCTGCAAGGGCCAACGCTGGACAAGCAGCTGCCCGAGTTGCTGCGCTGCGGCTATGTCTTTTTGGCCGATGCGGCCAACCAAAGCGGCTTGGTAAATGCGGGCGAGAAGATCAACGCGATTCAGAGTGGCTTGTCGCATGTGTGCCCGTTCACCATGGTGGTGAAGGTGGCTGGGGTCAACGAAATTCAAGTCTCGCACAACGGGCAAGCGCAGTTGCTGTCGGTGCCCTATACGCCATCCGTTTGGCCTGCCCCAAGCCCGGCATCGGCCGCGAACCTTGGCGCTGAGGGTGCACCTTTTGCGGGTGAATCGCCGGCTTGGCAGCAGACCGGAATTCTGACGAATCTGGTGTTGATGCCGCCGCCATCCGTACCGCAGTCAGCAGGCGCGCCCGTTGTCGTCCCATTGCTTGCTGGCAACCGCCGCTTTGCGTTGCGCGAAGGTGTGCCGCGCGTCTATCGCTCGGAGCAGTCGCCGCTTTCAACCGACGATCTGCTGACCTGCATTGCTGCCAACATTGCCATTGACGACAAGGCTTTCAGCGCCGGGTTTCGCCAGTCGGTGAAGGTGACCCGGCAGACGCTGGACCTGTTTGAGGGCAGCGAGGAAGTGCAGACGATGAACGCACGGCTGTCCGACGCTGAAATTGCCCGGCGCGCGCAGAGTGTTTTGTTCGATGCCGATAACCTTGACCCGCGCGACCTGCACGATGTGCTTCTGGCGCGGCTCAAAACCGAGTACGGCCACCGTGGCGTTGACACGGACGCCGTCGGCATTGAGATGGCTTTGAACCGCATCATGGCGGCCTACCCGCACCTGATTCGCAACGCAGCGCGCACCTGCTCGGCCAAGTTCAAGGAAACCTTTGACGCGGCACCCTTGCCAGAATTTGTGGAATTGCCAGCGGGCGTGAAGAAGTCGCGCCTGAATGTGTACGGTGTGATGCCGCAAGACCTGAACGGGCCGGAGCAGGCGTTCGCGCAATTGCTGGATGCCGATACTTCCGGGACGGTCGAATACTGGTTTCGCAACGAACCCCGCAAGCCGTGGTCGATTGGCATTGTGATGCCCAGCGGCGATCGCTACTTTCCCGACTTCGCCATCAAGGTCGCTGGCCGCGTGGCGGGTGGCGGCCTGATGTTGGTGGAAACCAAGGGCAATCACATCCTGAATGGCGACAACACCGTGGACAAAGTGCTGGCCGAACACAAGCTGTACGGCGTGCCGCTGATGCTGGTGCAAGACCATGCCGGGCGATTCATGACCATCAAACACTTCCAGAGCAGCGGGCGCAACGAGCAAGACCAGATTTTTAGGATTGAGAATCTGGCGGGGTATTGAACTGGTTTGGATGGATGCGCTGCGGTTTTGATGGCGGCTTGCGCAGGGCCGAGGGCCAACGACCCATGGCGACTGCGCAGCAGAAAGTCAATGCCTGAAGTGGCGCACGCCGCTGAACACCATTGCAATGCCGCGCTCATTGGCGGCTTTGACCACCTCGTCGTCGCGCATCGAGCCGCCCGGCTGAATCACGCTGGTGGCGCCAGCGTCAACCACCACATCCAGACCATCGCGGAAGGGGAAGAAGGCGTCGCTGGCGACAGCTGAGCCTTGCAGCGTCAGGCCCGCGTTCTCGGCCTTGATCTTGGCGATGCGGGCCGAGTCGATGCGGCTCATCTGGCCAGCACCCACGCCCAGCGTCATGCCGCCGGCGCAGAAGACGATGGCATTGCTCTTCACGTATTGCGCCACGGTCCAGGCGAACAACAGGTCTTCGAGCTCTTGCGCGGTGGGCTGTTTGGTGGTGACGACCTTCAGATCGGCCGCCTTCAGGAAATGGTTGTCGGCGGTTTGCAAGAGCATGCCGGAGCCGACGCGCTTGCTGTCGACCGCGTTGCGGCCTTGGCTGAAGGGCGTTGAGCCGCCGGCAGGCAAGGCAATCTCCAGCAGACGCACATTCGCCTTGGCCGCGAAGATGGCGCGCGCTTCATCGCTGAAGGCAGGTGCCATCAGCACTTCCACAAACTGCTTGGCCACATGGGCGGCGGCCGCCGCATCGACGGGCCGGTTGAAGGCGATGATGCCGCCAAAGGCCGAGGTCGGGTCGGTCTTGAGCGCCTTGGCATAAGCGTCGGCAGGATTTGCAGCCACCGCCACGCCGCAAGGGTTGGCATGCTTGATGATGACGCAGGCCGGGGCTTCAAAGGCCTTCACGCATTCCCAGGCGGCGTCGGCGTCGGCGATATTGTTGTAGCTCAATTCCTTGCCTTGCAGCTGCTTGGCCGTCACCAGGGAGCCGGGTGCGGGATACAAGTCGCGGTAGAGGGCGGCGGTCTGGTGCGAGTTCTCGCCGTAGCGCAGGTCTTGCACCTTGACGAAGGTGGAGTTCATCTGGCCGGGATACTCGGCCAGCGCGCCGTCGTCCTGGCGTGCGCTCAAGTAATTGCTGATTGCAGCGTCATATTGGGCGATGCGGTTGAAGGCGGCGACCGAGGCGGCAAAGCGCGTCTTGTCGCTGGTCTTGCCATTGCTCTTGAGTTCTTCCAGCACTTGTGCGTATTGGCCGGCGTCGGTCAGCACGGTCACATCTTTCCAGTTCTTGGCGGCGGAGCGCACCATCGCCGGGCCGCCGATGTCGATGTTCTCGATCGCGTCTTCCAACGTGCAACCGGGCTTGGCCACCGTCGCTTCGAAGGGGTAGAGGTTGACGGCCAGGATGTCGATCATCGTGATGTCATGTTTTGCAGCGGCCGCCATATGCTCGGGCAGGTCGCGCCGGGCCAGCAAGCCGCCGTGGACCTTGGGGTGCAAGGTCTTGACGCGGCCGTCCAGCATCTCCGGGAAGCCGGTGTGCTCCGCCACCTCGGTGACGGGCAGGCCGGCGTCAGCGAGCAGCTTGGCGGTGCCGCCGGTGGACAAGAGGCGCACGCCGAGCAGGTTCAGCGCGGTGGCGAATTCGAGGATGCCGGTCTTGTCGGACACGGAGATCAAGGCGGTGAGGGCGGTCAGTTTGGACATGGTGTGCGGGGCGGTGTTGGAATTTGGGCGAGAACCCGCTCAATCAATTGGGGTCAGAGCTACTCGCTGCGCGAGGGCGGTCTGACCCACAAAGACTAAAGAAGTTTATGTTCGGTCAGCTTGCGCCGCAGCGTGTTGCGGTTGATGCCCAGCCACTCGGCGGCCTTGCTCTGGTTGCCGGCGGCTTGTTTCATCACCACCTCAAGCAGGGGTTTCTCGACCACTTGGATCAACATTTCGTGCATCGAGTGCGGCTCTTCGCCGTCCAGGTCGCGGAAATAGGTTTCCAGGTTTTCGCGCACGCAGGCATCAATAGGTTTCGGGGTCATCATGCCGGTTGTCTCAATTTTTATTGCTGGTAGTCATGGGTCGCTATTGTTGGGGCTTCTGGCAGCTTAGGGCTATAGGGCAAGCGCTGATAGGACTGCCCGAGTGTGTCAAACCAAGCTTGCAAAGCCTTGACTTGGGCCGCGCTGCTGTCCAGCAGATTCATCGCCTGGCGAAATGTTTCGCCACCGGGCAAGTCTGCGACGGCCCAGCCAATATGCTTGCGCGCCGTCCGCATGCCGGTCAGCTCGCCGTAAAGGCTGTAGTGATCATGCAGATGTTCGACCAGCCAGTCGCGCGCCTGCAGCACGGTGGGCGTCGGCAGCTGCTCGCCGGTGGCCAAGAAATGCGCGGTTTCGGCAAAAATCCAGGGCCGTCCCTGGGCCGCGCGGCCAATCATCACCGCGTCGGCGCCGGTCAGGGCCAGCACGTCGCGGGCTTTTTGCGGTGAATCGATATCGCCATTGGCGACCACCGGTATTCTCAGCGCCGCTTTGACGGCCGCCACGGTGGCGTACTCAGCAGCACCCTTATAGCCTTGCTCACGGGTGCGGCCATGCACGGTGACCATGGCGACGCCGGCGCCCTCGGCGGCCAGCGCCAAACTCAGGGCATTTTTTTCACTTTCGCACCAGCCGGTGCGCATCTTCAAGGTGACCGGCACGCCCTGCGCCGCCGCCGCCTCGACCACCGCTTCGATGATTTGCAAGGCCAGCGGCTCGTCTTGCATCAAGGCCGAGCCGGCCCATTGATTGCACACCTTTTTGGCCGGGCAGCCCATATTGATGTCGATGATTTGCGCTCCGCGGTCAATGTTGTAGCGGGTCGCCTCGGCCATCATGGCGGCGTCGGTGCCGGCGATCTGTACGGCGATAGGGCCGGCTTCGCCCTCATGGTTGGCACGCCGTGAGGTCTTCAAGCTGCTCCACAAATCCTTGCGCGAAGTCACCATTTCGCTCACGGCGTAGCCTGCACCCATGCGTTTGCAGAGTTGGCGGAACGGCCTGTCGGTGACGCCGGCCATCGGCGCCACGAACAGATTGTTGGGCAGAGTGTGGGGGCCGATCTGAAGGACCGGCTGATTTTTGGGCAGAGTGGCGGACACGGGGGCGGACACGCGGGCGGGCATGGGGGAGGTGGAGGCTTTGCCTAAAAATGAGGCAAAATTATACCTTCTCGGGGCCGGGTCTCGTGGCCGGCGCGGCCAGCAGCTGCCGCCGCTCATGCTGCTGGCCAGCCCCTCCGCATAATGGCAGCAATGGAAGCCTATTTGGAGTCACTGCTGCACGGTCTGTTGTTGATGTTGGCCGTGCCGGAAGTCGGCTTGATCAGCGTGTTTTTGATTGCCTTGGTGTCGGCCACGCTGCTGCCTCTGGGTTCGGAGCCGGCGGTGTTCTTGGTGGTCAAGGCCGACCCGGCGCTGTTTTGGCCGGCGGTCTTGGTGGCGACGGCGGGCAACACCTTGGGCGGCGCCATCAGTTGGTGGATGGGCTATGGCGCCGAAGCCGCGTATGAGCGGGTATACGAGCGCGCCACCCATCGCAAACCCCATCACCCACGCTTGCTGGCATGGTTCGAGAAATTCGGCGCCAAGGCCTGTTTGCTCAGTTGGCTGCCGGTGATTGGCGACCCGATGTGTGCGTTGGCCGGCTGGCTGCGCCTGCCCTTTTGGCCCTGCGTGGCCTATATGGCGGTGGGTAAGTTCTTCCGCTACTTGGTGATGACGGTGGCGCTGATATGGGTATTTCCGGGGTCGGTGTGAGTTTCGGGACGGGATTTATTGCATTGCTTGCATAGACAATGCCTGCTCAGCCCTTTATGCCCACCGGCCCCCGACCCCCATGAGCACACCCGCTTACAACGAACTTCAGCAACGCCATCAACGCCTGCACCGGCTCGCCCATCTGCAGGCGATGGGTCAATGGGATCAATCGGCCAATATGCCGGCCAAGGGCAACGAGGCACGCTCGCTGGCGCTGGCCGAGATGGGCGGCATGCTGCACCAGTTGGCCACCGAGCCACAGCTCAAGGGCCTGCTGGACGCCGCCGCGGCCGAGCCCTTGAGCGACGATCAGCGCGCCAATCTGCGCGAGATGCGGCGCAGCTGGATGGCGTCCAACGCCTTGCCGCAAAGCCTGGTGGAGGCCAAGTCGCTGGCCAACTCGCGCTGCGAACATGCCTGGCGCACGCAGCGTCCGGCGAATGACTGGGCCGGCTATCTGCCGCTGCTGCGTGAATGCGTGAAGCTCGCGCGTGAAGAGGCGCGCTGCTTGTCCAAGAGCAGCGGCCTGGGGCTTTATGACGCCTTGATGGACCAGTACGAACCGGGCATGCGGGTCGCCGAAGTCGACCGGGTTTTTGGCGATTTGCGCGCTTGGTTGCCGCAGCTGATCAAGCATGTGCAGGCTCGCCAAGCCCAAGAAACCACCGAGCGCCCAGTGGGCCCCTTCCCCAAAGAGGCGCAGCGCGCGCTCGGTCTGGCGGCAATGCAATTGGTGGGCTTTGATTTCGACGCCGGTCGCCTGGATGAAAGCGCGCACCCGTTTTGCGGCGGTGTGCCCGAGGATGTGCGCATCACCACGCGTTACCGTGAAGATGATTTTTTGCCCAGCCTGATGGGCACCATCCATGAGACCGGCCACGCCCGCTACGAGCAGAACCTGCCGCGCGACTGGCTGGGCCAGCCGCTCGCCCAAGCGCGTTCGATGGGCCTGCACGAAAGCCAGTCGCTGAGCTTCGAGATGCAGCTGGGCAGCCACCCGGCCTTCGCCAAGTTATTGAGCCCCCTGGTGGCCAAGCATCTGGGCGAGCAGGCCGCCTTTGAGCCGGCTAACTTGAATCGCCTGCTGACACGGGTTCATCCGGCCTTCATCCGCGTGGACGCCGACGAAGTGACCTACCCGGCCCATGTGATTCTGCGTTACGAGATCGAGCGTGCCTTGATCGAGGGTGAGATCGAATGCGAGGACATCCCGGCGCTGTGGGATGCCAAGATGATGGAGTTGCTGGGCGTGGACACGCGCGGCAACTACAAGGACGGCTGCATGCAGGATGTGCACTGGGGCTGCGGCCTGTTCGGCTATTTCCCTTGTTACACCCTGGGCGCGATGTATGCGGCCCAGTGGTTTGCGGCGATGCGGCGCAGCCGCCCTGAGCTGGACGCCGATATCGCTGCGGGTAATTTGGCGCCCATCTTCGACTGGCTGCGCGAGCAGATCTGGTTGCAGGGCAGCCGGCTGGAGACGCCCAAGCTGGTCAAACAAGCCAGCGGCGAGACCCTCAACCCGGCACACTTCAAGGCGCATTTGCAGGCGCGTTATTTGGGGTGATGCCGCACGCTCGGCGTGACCGGGTTCACGCCCGACGCTGCGACCTGGCCTCCAGTGTTTTCAGCGTGCGGCGCAAGCGGCGCAGCGCGGCCGCCATGCGGTGTTCGCCCGGTTCGCCCAACAGGCGAAGGCTGGTGTCCGCCAAAATCTCCGCGTTCAGCACCAAGCCATGGCGGGCCAGTTGCGCTGTCAATTGCGGCGCCCGCTGGCGCAGCGCGGCGCGGGTGCTTTGGTAGGCATGCTCGGCCAGCTGGTGGCGCTGGGAATAGCTGAAGGTGTTGGCCAAGAACATCTCGGCATCGCGGTGATCGGGCTCGAACAGCAGGATGTCGGTCTCCGGATGGCTGTGCTCATAGCGCTTGATCCCCAACTCCAGCCGCGAATGAATCAGCGAGCGAAAGGTCTGGCTCAGCACCAGCGGCAGGCCGCCGTCGACCAGCTGCGGGATGCGCGCGTGCTTGCTGCGGGTGGACTCGGCCGGGTCGGACTCATAAGGCACCAGCGGGTTCAGGCAGATCAGCAGATCCAGGCCTTCTTGCAAGAGCACCGAAGCATGCAGGGTCTTCTTCAGCGCGCCGTCGACATAATGCCGCCCTTCGATGGCAACCGGCGGGAACAGGCCGGGCAGCGCCGCACTGGCCTGCACCGCCTGCGAGATCGGGATGTGGTCCCAGCCGGGCAGGCCAAACGGGGCGGCCTCGCCGCTGTCCAGGTCGGTGGCGACCAGCACCAGGCGCTTTTTCAGTTGCCTGAAGTCATTGCTGCGGCCGGGCTGGCTGAACAGCAGCTTCATCTGCGCGGCCATCGCCGCGCCGGACAACAGTCCCGTCGGCAGCGCCGCACCCAGGCGCTCAAACGAACCCAAGACCGAGCGACGCTGCGCCAGCACGCCCCAAGTGGCCCGGGCCAACAGACCGGGCACTAACTTCAGGCGCGAGCGGTACTCGCCCCAGGCCGGCTGTAGCAGCTGGGCCGGCTCGAAGCTGTCCGGCGAATGCTTGCTGTTTTCGATAAAGGCAGCACACAGCGCGCGCGGGCTCAGGCCGTTGGCCAGGCCGGCTGCAATAAAGCCGCCGGCGCTGACGCCGATATAGCCATCGCAGTCGGTGAAGTCAAGGCCGCTTATGGCCTCTTCCAGCGCGCACAGTGCGCCAATTTCGTAGATCGCCCCCAGGGGTCCGCCGCCGGCCAGCGCGAGGCCGATCCGGGGCTTGTTGGAAGGGGCGCTCAAGGGCGGCAATGGTTGAGGCTAACCCGGCCGTGCCGCAGATTCAGGCTTCAACCGTTGCTGTGACCGCTTCGGCCGCCGGCGTCACATCGCCGCCGACTGCCGCTGTCACGACGGCCTTCTTGCTGGCAGGCTTGCGGGCCGCTTTCGTTGGCGCTTTTGTTGGCGCGGCTGCTGGCACTGTTGCTGCTGCTTTCGGCGCGCTCTTGGCTGCAGGCTTGGCGGCGCCTGGCTGGGTCGCGGCGACGGCCTTGCCGGCGGCCTTCTTGAACGGGGTCGCCACGGCCTTGGCAGCTGGCTTGGCCTTGCCGGCGGCTTTCTCTGCTGCTTTCACCGCCGTTTTGACGGGCGCAGCCTTGGCGGCGACCTTCTTGGCCGCGGCCTTGGCAACTGGCTTGGCCGCAGCCTTAACGGGCTGCTTCGCCGGTGTCTTCTTGATGCCGACGGCGGCATTCAGCGCGTCGATGCTGGCGATCAACTCGGCCACGTCCTTGGCCGAGGGTACGCCCAGGCGGTTCAGGGCGCGGGCGACGCGGTCTTCAAAAATAGATTCCAGCTTGTCCCAGTGCTGGCCGGCCTTGTTGCCGACGCCGCCGGCCATGCCGGTGACCTTGCTGGCCATCGCGCCAAGCTTTTCTTCGGCGGCGGACTGGGTCTTCTTCTGCAGGCTCAGGCCTTCCTTGACCAGGGCCTCAAACACCTTGCCGCCTTCGCCTTGTGCTTTGGCGAAAGCGCCCAGGCCGGCGGCCCAAATATGCTGGGCCGAGTCCTTGATGCCTTGTGCGAGCTGGCTGTCCAGCAAGCCGGCCGGCAGGGCACCGCCAAAGCCGGTCTGGGCAGCGCTGTTCTTCTTGGCTGCCATTTTCTGAAGCTTCTTGACCATATTGTTTGTCCTTGGTGGTGGTTGCCGCACGGGTTGCGTGGAAATTACTTTCACTATAAGTGCCGCAAGCGCCGCTGTGTAGCCCGTTCCTAGGCAGTCACCCCTATCTAATCTGGCGCGCCGCGGCAGCCACACTGCGGGTAATCGCCCACAGGTAAGGCCTCGCAGATGGACAAGAATCACCAGCATTGGTACATCACGGAGACAGACATGCAGTATTTCGTCACGGGGGCCACCGGCTTCATCGGCAAGCGTTTGGTCAAGAAGTTGCTGGCACGGCGCGGCAGCACGGTGCACTTTTTGCTGCGCGAGGAAAGCCGCGACAAGCTGCCCGAGTTGCTGGAGTTCTGGGGGCTGGCTAAGAGCAGCAAAGCGCGCGCGCTGCCGGTGTTTGGTGACCTAACGGGCAAAAAGCTCGGTGTCTCGGCGGCCGACCTGAAGGCGCTCAAAGGTCAGATTGACCATGTTTATCACTTGGCCGCCGTCTATGACCTGAAGGCCGATGCGGCCTCGCAGATGGCCGCCAACGTGGACGGCACGCGCAGCATGGTGGAGTTTGCGGCCGCCGTCGAGGCCAGCCATGTGCATCACGTGTCCTCGATCGCGGCGGCCGGCTTGTACGAGGGCGTGTTCCGCGAGGACATGTTTGATGAGGCCGAGGGGCTGGATCATCCCTATTTCAGTACCAAGCACGAGAGCGAAAAAATCGTCCGCCAAGAGTGCAAACGGCCCTGGACGGTTTACCGCCCGGCGATGGTGGTCGGTGACTCCAAGACCGGCGAGATGGACAAGATCGACGGCCCTTACTATTTCTTCAAGCCGATCCAGCGCCTGCGCCAGATCCTGCCGCCTTGGCTGCCGTCGATAGGCTTGGAAGGCGGGCGGGTCAATATCGTGCCGGTGGACTATGTGGTCGACGCGCTCGAACACATCAGCCACCAGACTCACGCCACGGGACGTTGCTTCCATCTGGTGGACCCGGTTGGCTACCGCGTCGGCGATGTGCTGGACATCTTCTCCAAGGCCGCGCATGCGCCGAAGATGAATCTGTTCATCAACGCCGCGCTGCTGGGTTTCATTCCCAAGAGCGTGAAAAAGGGCTTGATGGCTTTGGCACCGGTGCGGCGCATCCGCAATGCGGTGATGAAGGATCTGGGTCTGCCGGACGATTTGTTCACCTTCATCAACTACCCGACCCGCTTTGATTGCCGCGACACCACCGCCGCGCTCAAAGGCTCAGGTATCGCCTGCCCGAACCTGCATGACTATGCCTGGCGGCTGTGGGATCACTGGGAGCGTCACCTCGACCCCGATCTCTTCATTGACCGCAGTCTGCGCGGTGCTTGCGGCGGCAAGGTGGTGTTGGTCACGGGCGGCTCCAGCGGCATTGGCCTGGCTTCGGCGATCAAGTTTGCCGAGGCGGGTGCAATCACGGTGATCTGCGCCCGCGATGAAGTCAAGCTGGCCGAGGCGGTGGCCGAGATCCGCGCGGCCGCCGGCGCTGACGCCAAGATACACAGTTACTCGGCGGACATTTCCAACGAAGAGAGCTGCAAGGCGATGATTGCCTGGCTGACCGAGACCTTCGGCGGGGTTGACTACCTGATCAACAACGCCGGCCGTTCGATCCGCCGCGCCATCGAGGGCAGTTACGACCGCTTCCACGATTTCGAGCGCACCATGCAGCTGAACTCTTTTGGCTGCCTGCGCGTCACGATGGGCCTGCTGCCCGGCATGGTGGCCAAACGCAAGGGTCATGTGGTGAACATCTCCAGCATCGGCGTGTTGACCAATGCGCCGCGTTTCTCGGCCTATGTGGCCAGCAAGGCCGCACTGGATGCCTGGACGCGCTGCGCGTCGAGTGAGTTTGCCGACCAGGGCGTCACTTTCACCACCATCAATATGCCGCTGGTGCGCACGCCGATGATTGCGCCGACGCAGATTTACAAAAACGTGCCGACACTGGCGCCGGAGGAGGCGGCCGATATGGTGGCACAGGCCTGCATCTCGAAGCCGGTGCGGGTGGCGACGAGGTTGGGTATCACGGGTGAGTTGCTGCATGCTCTGATGCCGCGGGTGGCGCAGATCGTGATGAACACGACCTTCCGCATGTTCCCCGATAGCGATGCCTCCAAGGGCGACAAGCTGGGCAAGGGGTCTAAGTCGCAGCTGTCACCCGAGGCGATCGCGATGCAGCAAATGATGAAGGGGATTCATTTCTGAGGCACGGGTGCTGCCCGGTTTGCGAGTTCAGCTTGCCTGCACCCCTGCAAACCTGACGGCCACCTTGGCCGTCGTAGCCGCTCAGCAGCGAATTCGGCCGACAGCTTGTCCGTGGTGAGCAAATAGAGCAGGCCCGGCAGCGCCGGGCAGCGTCGGCCGCTGAACAAGCCTCAACGGCCACGCGGGCGCTTGATTCTTGACACAAGCGGCATGCCGCCACTGGCGCAGGTTTTGGAACGCCTCGTTCAGCCGCAACACATTGAAGCGCCGGGCCGTCGCACGGGCAGCGCGGGCAGGCGCAATCCGTCGAGCCGGCCGTGCTGGAGAGGTGCAATCAATCAATCATTCAGTCATTCAATCGAACAGGTCGGCGAGCTGGTTCCGCAGCGCCTTTGGGATTTTGTCGACGACCTGGTGGCTGACTTGAGGGGCCGAAGAGCCACGGCCTGCTGAGCTGCTAACGCAGCAAGGTGACGCTCAGCACCAGCACACCCAAGCTCAAGTTGACGCCCAGCCAGTTGTGTATCTGGTTCAGGGCTTGGTCGCCGGCGTGCCAGTCGCTTGCCACCACGCAGCCGGAAAGCTTTTTGTAGAGCGCAAACTTGATGTGCAAAAAGCTTGCGACCATCACGCTTCCAAGTACCGCCATAACAGTCCAGGCAAGCGGCATCTGAAAGACTCCACCAGACTGTACGACCTGTTTGGCGACCCGGCCCAGCATCCACACGCCGCTGCCCAGCACCAGCAAAGAAGCCCACAGCGATACCTTGAAGAAGCGCCCCAACGCAGCGTGCATCAGGCGCACGCGCTGCGCTGCATCAAGCTGCGCTGTCGCAGGGCGCAGAAAGAAGACGCTGAAGCTCATGCCGCCTAGCCAGACAACGATGGCAAGCAGGTGCAGGGTTTTGAGAGTGGCATAAATCATGGTTGGACTCAGTTGGGGTCAGGTCTTGCCCGCAGCCGTGCGGCGGCGCAGCAGAGTCATCGTCGCATGCAGTGCGGCGCCCACGACAAGCGCGGGCGGCCGCCATTGCTCAAGCCGTGCCGCCATCTGCAAGCTTTCGGGCGCCTGAGCGCCGGCCCATTTGCCGCTCATGCTGGCGCCCCATTGACTCAGCGCAGCGAAGGCCCGGGCGCAAAGTGACGACAGTGCGATGAGGCAGAGCGCGGCGAACCAACTGACGGCGTAAAGCATAGGGTTGGGTATTTTTGCGGGACGGTAATTCTCTAGATTTGACTCAGGCGCTTGCGGTCATGTCAGCATCTGCGCCGACGTTGATCTGCCAATGGCGGCAAGCAGCTTCCAACACCAGGGTCTCACCGTCGGCGAGGTGGGCATCGGCCCGCGCCGCCGCCAAGGCTAAGGTCAGCACCTTGCGTTGCAGCAAGGGCTCATCCACTTCGGCCATCAGCGCGGCCAGGCTTTGAGCATCGATGCTGGACATCATTGAGGCTGCGCCGTAGGCATTCACCAGCAGGTCCTCGCAGAGCGATTGCAAAATGGGCGCCATGCCGCCCGCCTGCAAACCCAGCTGCCCGGCGGCGTCGAGTTGCTGCAGGGCATTGAACTCCGAGAAGCTGACGTTGCCATCGGCGATCAGCACGAGGGCCACGATGCGGGCAGCTGCTGCGGGGCTGTTGCGGGGGTAGGAGCGCATGGTGTTTGTCCTTGGGGAGGGTTGAGTCGGTTTGATCGGGCCTCTAAGGTGCAAGCTTGCTGGCGAGTATGCGGTTGATGGTCGAATGAAAAAGCTGCGTTTCATTGACTTTTACTTCCGAAAAATAGAAGTAATGTGCGAACTGAAGCCGCACCGCTTCGCGCGCTAACGCGGCAAAAGTTTGCCAGCCTCAGCCGCTCGTTTGGGGTTCAGCAGAAAACCGCAGACCTGGTGCTCACCGGTGGGCGGTCCGGGCCGGGCGCGTCGTACAGGGCCGGCCCGTGGCTTGAGCCCCCGAGAGTTCTGGTGGCAGAACGCAGCGGCGCAGCTCGCAGCTCGGCCGCCCTGTTCAGATCGGCGTGGCTGCTCAGTTTGAAGTGCATTTGCCAGGCCGATCGGATCTGATGCGAGGCCTGTCCTTAGAATCCAGTTTCCTGCCCCTGCATGGCGCCCTCAATGAGGCGCCGGAAGCCCACGAATGAATGCTGCTGCTCTCAAGTCAAAGTCGCCCGCCGCTGCCGTTGCTCCGGTTGTCATCGTCGGGGCCGGCTTGGCCGGTTTGACGGTCGCCCTGCATTTGGCCGACACCACGCCGGTGGTGGTGCTGGCCAAACGCGAGTTGACCGAGGGTGCCACGGCGTGGGCGCAGGGCGGCATCGTCGGTGTGCTGGGCAGCGATGACAGCATCGAGTCTCATGTGCGCGACACCCAAGATGCCGGCGCCGGCTTGGTCGACGCGACCACCGCCCGCTTCATCGCCGAGCGCAGTGCCGCGGCAGTGGCTTGGTTGGTGGGTCAAGGCGTGCCCTTCACGCCCGATGATGACGGCCCGCTGGGCCTGCACCTGACGCGCGAAGGCGGCCATGCGGTGCGCCGCATTGCCCATGCAGCGGACGCTACCGGCAAGGCCATTCACGACCGGTTGCTGGCCGCTGCCAAGGCCCATCCGAACATCACGCTGCGCCAGCGCTGGATGGCGCTGGACCTGATCACCTCGCGCCATGTGCAGCGCGAAGAACAGCCGCGCTGTTACGGCATCTATGCTTTGGACATCGACACCCAACGCGTCGAAGCACTGGCGGCGCGCGCGGTGGTGCTGGCCACCGGCGGCGCCGGCAAGGTTTACCGTTACACCACCAACCCCGACACCTCCACCGGCGACGGTATCGCGATGGCCTGGCGGGCGGGTTGCCGGATTGCGAATATGGAGTTCATCCAGTTCCATCCGACTTGCCTGTATCACCCGCAGGAGCGCAGCTTTTTGATCACCGAGGCGCTGCGCGGCGAGGGCGGCCACCTCAAACTGCCGAATGGCACCCGTTTCATGGCCGCGCATGATGCGCGCATGGAGCTGGCGCCACGCGACATCGTCGCCCGAGCGATCGACTTCGAGATGAAAAAACATGGTGTCGACCACGTCTGGCTGGACGCCACTCATCTGGGCGAGGCGTTTTTGAAAGAGCATTTCCCGACCGTGCATGCGCGCTGCCTGAGCCTCGGCATCGACATCGCCAAGCAGCCCATTCCGGTGGTGCCGGCGGTGCACTTCACCTGCGGCGGCGTGGTCACCGATCTGGCAGGGCGCAGCGATTTGCCCGGTGTCTATGCGGTGGGTGAGACTGCCTACACCGGCCTGCACGGCGCCAACCGCTTGGCCAGCAACTCCTTGTTGGAATGCGTGGTGCTGGGTCAAACCTGCGCCGATCACATTTTGGGTCTGCCCGCGACCGAGTCCGCGCCGCTGCCGGGCTGGGACGAAAGCCAGGTCGAGGACGCCGACGAGCAGGTTGTCATCGCACATAACTGGGATGAGCTGCGGCTCTTGATGTGGAACTATGTCGGCATCGTGCGCACCACCAAACGGCTGGAGCGGGCGCTGCACCGGATTGCCTTGCTGCGCGGCGAGATCGACGACTACTACGCCAACTTCCGCGTCACGCGTGATCTCTTGGAGCTGCGCAACTTGGTGGACTGCGCCGAGCTGATCGTGCGCTCGGCCTTGCTGCGCCACGAGAGCCGCGGCCTGCATTACAGCCGCGACTATCCGCTGACGCTGCCGGTCAGCTTCCCGACCGTGTTGATGGCCGAGCGGGGGCTGCGCAAGCTGTAGCGCGCGCCGCCAGACCGGTCGCTTCGCGCCAGGCCCGCCAAGATCGCGCTTGGTTTCGCCGCGCTGCGAGAACGCTATTGCCGCTTTCCGCCGCTGTCTGCCGCTTGGGGCTCCTAGAGGCGCAAGGCCTGGGCCTGCAGCGGCCAAGCCAGCGCCTGCTGGACGAACTGCGTCAGCGCGTCGGCGCTGCCTGTCGTCTGCAGCCTTGGCGCCGCAGACCCTGCCGCCAGGCCCAAGGCCTGCCACTGCTTGGCCGCTTGCTGCGCCACCGCCGATTCGATATTGAGCAGCTTGACTTGCTCGCCGAGCACGCGTTGCAAAGCCGGCTGCACCAAGCGGTAATGGGTGCAGCCCATCAAGACGGTGTCGACCTCGGCGTCGACCAAGGGCTGGCACAGCTGCGTGAGCAGTTCAAGCAAGGCCGGCGTCTCCAGCTCGCCGCGTTCAATCAGGGCGACTAGACCAGGGCAGGGCTGGCTGAAGACCTGCGCTGCACCTTTGTGCCGCGCAATCAAATCGGCGAAGCGGGCGCTGGCAATGGTGGACGGCGTGGCCATCACGCCGATGCGGCCATTGCGGCTGGCCGCCACGGCGGGCTTGATGCCGGGCTCGGTGCCGACGATGGGCAGGTCCGGCCAGCGCTGGCGCAGTGCAGTGATTGCATGCGCGGTGGCGGTGTTGCAGGCCACCACCAAGACGTGCGCGCCTTGCGCAATCAAATGCTCGGCTATGGTCAGGCTGCGTTGAATGATGTAGTCGGGTTCGCGCTGACCATAGGGTGCGTGCGCGGTGTCGGCCACATAAAGCAGGGGCACTTCGGGCCGCAGGCGATGCAGCTCGCGCAGCACCGTCAGGCCACCAACGCCGGAGTCAAAAACACCCAGGCAAGTTGGGCTGGGGGGAAGGGTTGAGGTCATTAAGTGCAGCAGTCTAGCTTTTGTCGCCGGGTGGCTTCGGCTTAGTGGCTAGAATAGAACGATCGTGCTTTTTTTACTGCTTTGCGGCAAAGAAGCTGCCGGGTTGCTGAGTGGCCCCCGTAGAATCTGGTTAACGTTAACGTCAATTAGTCTTGGAGTAATCGATGAAAGTCTTGGTTCCAGTCAAACGCGTGGTCGACTACAACGTCAAGGTGCGCGTCAAGAGTGACGGCAGCGGCGTCGAGATCGCCAACGTGAAAATGTCGATGAACCCCTTCGACGAAATCGCCATCGAAGAAGCGGTGCGCCTGAAAGAGAAGGGCGTCGTCACCGAAGTGATCGCCGTCTCATGCGGTGTCACGCAATGCCCGGAAACCCTGCGCACCGCGATGGCGATCGGTGCCGACCGCGCCATCCTGATCGAAACCGACGTGGAGTTGCAGCCCTTGGCCGTTGCCAAGCTGCTCAAGGCCCTGGTCGACAAAGAGCAGCCCGGCCTGGTGATCCTGGGCAAGCAGGCGATCGATGACGACTGCAACCAGACCGGCCAGATGCTGGCCGCGCTGACCGGACTGCCGCAGGGTACGTTCGCCAGCAAGGTCGAGCTGACTGCTGATTCGGTATCGGTAACGCGTGAAGTCGACGGCGGCCTGGAGACGGTCAAGCTGACGCTGCCCGCCGTCATCACCACCGACCTGCGCCTGAACGAGCCGCGTTATGTGACGCTGCCCAACATCATGAAGGCGAAGAAAAAGCAGATGGACGTGCTCAAGCCGGCCGATCTGGGCGTCGACGTCACGCCGCGCATCAAGACCCTGAAGGTTGAGGAGCCGCCCAAGCGCAGCGCCGGCATCAAGGTGGCCGATGTGGCCACCCTGGTTGATAAATTGAAGACAGAAGCGAAGGTGATCTGAGATGCGTGCTCTCGTTATTGCTGAACATGACAACGCCCACATCAAGGGTGCCACGCTGAATACCGTCAGTGCCGCTGTGGCAACGGGCGGCGAAGTCGACGTGTTGGTGGCCGGTTTCAACGCCGCCGCCGCCGCTGCGGCAGCTGCGCAAATCGCCGGCGTGGCCAAGGTCTTGCATGCCGATGCCGCCGCGCTCGAAAACGGCCTGGCCGAGAACCTCGCCGCGCAGGTCATCGCCATTGCCGCCGGCTACACCCACATCCTGTTCCCGGCCACCGCCGCGGGCAAGAACGTGGCACCGCGCGTCGCCGCCTTGCTGGACATGGCGCAGCTGTCCGACGTCACCAAGGTCATCAGCGCCGACACCTTCGAGCGCCCGATCTACGCCGGCAACGCGATCGCCACCATGCAAAGCAGCGATGCGATCAAGATCCTGACCGTGCGCACCACCGGCTTTGACGCTGCAGCCGCCACCGGCGGTAGCGCCGCCGTCGAGGTGATCGCAGCGGCCACCGACAGCGGCAAGAGCAGCTTCGTCGGCCGCGAGGTGACCAAGAACGATCGCCCCGAGCTGACGGCAGCCAAGGTGATCGTCTCCGGTGGCCGTGCCCTGGGCTCGAACGACAAGTTCATGGAAGTGCTGACGCCGCTGGCTGACAAGCTCGGCGCTGCTTTGGGTGCCTCGCGCGCCGCTGTGGATGCCGGTTATGCGCCGAACGACTGGCAGGTCGGCCAGACCGGCAAGATCGTCGCCCCCCAGCTCTATATCGCCTGCGGCATCTCGGGTGCGATCCAGCATCTGGCCGGCATGAAGGACTCCAAGGTGATCGTTGCGATCAACAAGGACGCCGAGGCACCGATCTTCTCGGTCGCCGATTACGGCCTGGAGGCCGACCTGTTCGTGGCCGTGCCGGAGCTGGTCAAGAGCCTTTAATTTATTTCCCCTTGTTCTAGTAAGCCTGAAGGTGCCCGACTGCATGGTCGCGGTGCCTTTTTTTTGGAGAAAAATCAATGAGCTACCGCGCCCCCGTTAAAGACCTGATGTTCAATATGCAGGCGCTGGCCGACCTGCCGGGCTTGAACCAGATTCCCGCCTTTGCCGACTTCGACCTCGATACCGCGCAAGCGGTGCTGGAGGAATGCGCCAAGCTGTGTGAAGACGTGATCGCGCCGCTGAACTGGGAAGGCGACAAGAACCCGTCGTACTGGAAAGACGGCCAGGTCTTCACCACGCCCGGCTTCAAGGAGGCCTTCAAGCAATTTGCCGAAGGCGGCTGGCAAGGCCTGCAGCACCCGAGCGAGTTCGGGGGGCAGGGTCTTCCTAAGACCATCGGTGCCGCCTGCGGCGAGATGATCAACAGCGCTAACGTCAGCTTCGCGCTGTGTCCGCTGCTGACCGACGGCGCGATTGAAGCGCTGTTGACGGCCGGCTCCGACGCGCAAAAGAGCGTCTTCATCCCCAAGCTGGTCGACGGCAGCTGGACCGGCACGATGAACCTGACCGAGCCGCAAGCCGGCTCCGACCTGGCGCAGGTGCGCACCCGTGCCGAACCCCAAGCCGACGGTACCTACAAGATCTTCGGCACCAAGATCTACATCACCTACGGCGAACACGATATGGCCGAGAACATCGTCCATCTGGTGCTGGCCCGCGTGGTTGGCGCGCCCGAAGGCGTCAAGGGCATCAGCTTGTTCCTGGTGCCGAAGTTCATGGTCAATGCCGACGGCTCGCTGGGCGCCCGCAATGACGCGCATTGCGTGTCGATCGAGCACAAGCTGGGCATCAAGGCCAGCCCGACCGCCGTGCTGCAGTTTGGCGACCACGGCGGCGCCGTGGGAACTCTCATTGGTGAAGAGAATCGCGGCTTGGAGTACATGTTCATCATGATGAACGCCGCCCGCTTCGGCGTCGGCGTGCAGGGCATTGCCTTGGCCGAACGGGCTTACCAAAAGGCGGCCAGCTTCGCTCGCGAGCGCGTGCAGTCGCGCCCGGTCGACGGCTCCACCGCGGCCGGCGGCGGCGCCGCAACTATCCTGCATCACCCCGATGTGCGCCGCATGTTGATGACGATGCGCGCGCTGACCGAGGGCTGCCGGGCGATGTCCAGCGTTGCGGCCAGCGCCTATGACACGGCGCATCACCACGGCGATGCGGCCGTCGCACAGCAAGCGCAAACCTTCTATGAATACTTGGTGCCTATCGTCAAGGGCTACAGCACCGAGATGAGCTTGGAGGTCACCGACCTGGGCGTGCAAGTGCATGG
>NZ_JANNMI010000162.1:0-7863 GCF_031397715.1 Roseateles sp. | reverse complement strand
GCGCAACGCATTGCCAATGGCGTCACGAACGACATCAACCCCAACGGGTTGGTCATGCGGAGCGTGCCGACGAACGAAGACCGTCGACATGGTGGAGGTCGGACGCTCGTGGCGCAGGTACTCGGCCAGCGCTTGGCCGGTGGCCGCCGGCAGCGGCAGCACGTCCTGCCGAGCAGACTTCGTGCGCTTGAGCGTCAAGGTGCCGGCGCGCCAGTCGATGTCGCACAACTCCAGCCTGGCGATCTCGCCACCGCGCAGCCCCAGGTCCAGCGCCAGCCGCACCATGGCCAGCAGGCGGCGCGGCGCCGAGCGTGTCTGTTCGCAATGCGTCATCAGCCGCTGTACCTCCTGCGGAGTGAGAGCGCGCGGCAGTGTTGCCAGGGCCCAGCGCGCCGGTGAGGCGATCACGCCGAGCAGGGCATGCACGACGTCGCCACAGGTGGACCGGTAGCGGAGATACGCCCGCAGCGCGCTGGCTAACGCGGTGGCGTGGGACACGGTGTTGACCCTGGTGAGTTCCTGCGCGATGAAGCTGCGCAGGTCCTCGGCCTGCAGTTCGCCGACGGTGAACGCCCGGCCGGAGAACTTCCACAGCAGCAGTTGGCCCACGATGCTCAGGCGCCCCTCGCGCGTGCCGGCCGCAAGGCCCCATGCGTCGCGCATGTGCGCGTCATAGCGGCACAGTTCCTCGGCAACGGGGCCGGTAGGCGATGGCGGCTCCGCAATGACGCGCTGCAGCCGTAGGACGGTCAGCAGATGTCCAAGCCCGGCACTGAGGTCGCCGCGCGTGCGCAGCGCCATGGCATGGCACTCGCAGCGCGGCAGGTGGTGGTTGAGGAATTGATCGACGAAGTCTTCGTCGAGTTGCTTGGCTGCCAGGCGACAGCGCGTCATCCAATGGGAGAAGTGCGCCAGCGCGCGCAGGTGCTTCTCGATGCTGCCTTCGGCGTACCGGCCTCTCTCCAGCAGCGCCAAGTAGGCGTCGAGGTCCGCCGACAGCGGGCCATCGAGCAACCAGGCTCGGGCAAGGGGGTGCAGCGTTCGGATTGGGTCCATGTTGATCTCCAGTTGTGAGACCAACATCCCTGCGCCATTGCCAGGCTTATGTCCAGCATCGCGTGATCACCAAGTTCAGGAACCCCCTGCTTCCAGGGCCCCCAGCCATGTGTCATGGCCAAACTGTTCATAACTCGGACCTGTGCATAACGGCCAGATCCTGTCATTCGGACTCGCAGTGAGGGCGGCTGGGTGCACTCAGCCGCGGCCGCTGCGCATCCGAAGGACAGGGCCTAGCCTTCAGTTTGAATTCGAAGTTGCGCACGAAAGCTGACATCGGCTGCCCTTCACCGCGAGACCGGGCCCGACTCCGAGTCGACTACTCAGCCCAAGACCGTACCGGGCACCCACCAAAGACCACGTGCTGCCGGACTGGTGGAGCGAACAGCCTGTAAAGCATCTTCTGGTCCGTGGCGCTGGCTTGGTCCAGCTCAGCCTGATGGGCGTCCGATAGGCGAATCTTGAGGGCTGCGATGTTGTCATGGAGCTGAGCGACCTTACTCACGCCCATCAAGGTCGACGAAACGCCGGGGCGCTGGATCACCCAGGCCAACGCCACAAGCGCGGCCGACTCGCCGCATGCTTCGGCCACTCGCTTGACGGCTTCGACGACGCTCCAGTTCCGTTCCGTGAACAGCGTATCGCCGAATGGATTGGCGCCGTCCAGCCGCTTGTCATCGGCAGGTCTTTCGGCTGCAGGGTTTGCGGCGTCACGCGGCAATCCTGCGTCGCGCGGCGCGGCGGCGGCAACAGTCGCTCGGTCGTACTTGCCTGTCAACATGCCGAACGCCAGGGGACTCCACGGTTGAATGGCCATCTTGAATTCAGCAGCCAGCGGGACGAATTCTTCTTCGATGTCGCGATTCACCAGCGAGTAAAAATACTGCAAGGCGATAGGGGCCGGCTGCCCCCGCACTGCCGCCAGCGTGGCCACCTTGGCGACGTACCAGGCCGGCGTGTTAGAAATGCCCCAGTACCGAACCTTGCCCGCCTTGATCAAGTTGCTCATGGTTTCCAGCAGTTCCTCCGCAGGGGTGACCGAGTCCCAGACGTGGACCCAGAGCATGTCCACGTAGTCCGTCCGCAGCCGCCTCAGCGAACCTTCCAAGGCGTCTCTGACGTGCTTCGCGCCATTGCCGCCCAAGTGCACGCCATGCCCCGTAGAGAATCCGGACTTGGTGGCGATGACGACCCCGTCGCGTACTGAACGGTCCGCAATGAACTCACCCAACATCTCCTCGCATCGACCGCCCGAGTAGACATCCGCCGTATCGATGAAATTGCCACCCGCGTCCAGGTAGGAATTGAAGATGTCCCGCGAAGTGGCAGCGCTAGATCCCCAGCGCGCTGTTCCGAAGGTCATCGTCCCCAGTGCCAGCGGGCTGACGGCGAGGCCCGAGCGACCCAGCGTGCGATATTCAGCGAGTGTCATGTTTGTTTCCTGATGATTGATCGGCAAATCATACGGAGCCTCGACCTGTCGAAATAGCCCCGTAATCTGGATGAGCTGTGAAGCGTTGCTTCATAATTCGGAATGGTCCCCGAACTACTTCCCCTGATTGCCGCGTTCGAGCGCGTCGCCCACCATGCGAGCTTCACCCGCGCCGCAGCAGAGCTTGGCGTCTCGCCGTCGGCGCTCTCTCAGAACCTGCGTACGTTGGAGTCGCGACTGGGCGTACGGCTGCTGGATCGCTCGACCCGGCGGGTCGGTGTCACCGAGATCGGCCAGCATTTCCTGCTCGATGCTCGGCACGGACTGGCCACTCTGGCAGCGGCTGTTGGCGGCCTCGACGAGCTACGTGATCAGCCATCGGGGCTGCTGCGCCTGACACTTTCGCGCACCGCCGCTGACCTTGTCGTGTTGCCGCACCTCACGCCTTTTTTTGAAGAGTTTCCGGCGATCTCCTTGGAGCTCGATTGCGACAACACCCTGGTCGATCTGGTCGCAAGCGGATTCGACGCTGGCATCCGGCTTGGCGAGAATCTGGCGCAAGACGTGGTGGCAACACCGCTCGGCGGCCCGCATCGCTTGGTGACGGTCGCAGCTCCGCGTTACTTGGAGGGCCGCGTCGCGCCGCGCGTCCCGCAGGACCTGATGCACCACCGCTGTCTCAACGTGCGGCTGGGAGGGGGGCTCTATCGATGGGAGTATGCGCACAAGGGTCGCCGAGTCGACATTCAGATTGATAGCGCTCTGATCGCAAGCGATGGCGATACCTTGCTCAGCGCCATTCGCTCGGGCGCCGGCATCGGTCTGGCGTTCGAGTCGCAAGTGCAGGAAGACCTCGCCGCCGGCCGCCTCGTACCATTGCTCAAAGCCTGGTGGCCAACGTTTCCAGGCTTCTATCTCTACCATCCGAGCCGTGCCCATGTGCCCCGCAAGCTGAGCGCATTCATTGGTTTCATGAAACAGCGACTGAATGAAAAATTAGCGTGACTGTCAGAGGCAATCCAAACACGGCCAAGGTCGCTGACGATTCGCGCGGGACATCGGCCAACGGTCTCGGTTTGAGGCGCCTTCTGTCGCCCATTTTTAAGATCGACGATGCGGGTGACGGCTTCTTGGCCGTCAAGTCCAAGGGTCGATTATGTGAGCTCAACGAGCCCGCATGATCGTCCGCAATGGGCACTTTGCAGTCATCCCGGAAGAAGCCTCTGAGGACGTCAACGGGTCGGCTGCCAACTCAAAGCATGGCGACTAACAGGTGGACTAACGCTGCATTTCACCGCAGCAGCGCGGTAACTTTGACACCACCCGACGCTCAAGCCGCCGCCCCCACCTGCGGCCGCTCAGTGTTCGGCACCCAATCCCACCACTCATGCTGACCCTCGGCCTTGTTGTCCTGTGTCCGGTAGACATTCCAGGTCACCAGATAGTCAGGGTTCAGCATGTCCACGCCCGAGGGCGGGTGGCGGTACTGGCCCGGTGGGGCGATGAACCAGGCGGCAAGATTCGGCGGCAGGATGAAGTCGGCCGGCGCCGCTTCTTTTGCATCGCTGTGCTGCAGCGTGATCGAAATCCCCAGCTCCGCATCGATCTTGCCGACGCGGCCGGCGTACTGGCTTTGCCGCATCAGCTCGCCCTGCAGTCCGAAGTAGGACAAGCCGATCACGCAGGTCTTGCCCAGCAGATCATCGAGTTGCATATCAGCACTCAATGACGCAGCGGCGCCACGCCGACCTGCGGCATATTGGCCAGGCCGATGTCGCGGGCATGTTGCTCGAAGCCCTTGTTCTTCCAGAAGAAGGCGCCCGGCATCGTGGTCGGAATGACCAGGATGTAGAACAACGCCCGGCCCATCACACTGGTGGCCAACAGGACCGCGCCGACAAGGGCCAGGCCCAACAGCTGCCAAACGCTAACGCCGGGCATCAGCAGCAGGCTGAGCAGCAGGCCGGAGCCCAGCAACAGGTTCAGGCCCAGCAAGCCGTTGCGCAGCAGATAGGTGTTGCCGAAGGTGGTGGTCTGCACATAGTGCGAGGCGCCGCCCTCATGCTCGGCGCTGCTCATCGCCCGGCCATGAGCGATATGACCGATGCCCTCGACCAACAGACCCAAACACAGCAGACCCGCAGCCACCACCAACACAGCCGTGAAGCTCTCGCCGCTGGCGGCAAGCGTCGCCGCCACCACCACGCCGGTCACCAGGCTGCCCAGCGACAGCAAGGTGCCGGCAAAGGCACTGCCGACCTGCCAATGGTCCCAGAACGGCCGCGCCTTGATGCGGTAGCAGCGGTACATGTAGTACAGGCCTGCGGCGCTGCCGGCCAGGGCGAAGTAGCCGAAGCCGGTGGCCATGGAGGCAGTCAACGTTGGCGCAATCAGCGCATTGATGTCGGCGCCGAACACGCCGCTGAACAGCGCCTGGAAGATCCGATTCGCCGGCAGGCTGAACGTGATGTGCAGGCCCAGGCCGGCCATGAAGATGGCGATGCCCAGACCCTCGCGCGAGACCGGCGAATGGCGCAGATTGTTAAACCCGCGGTAAAAGCGCTTGGGCTTGCCCAGGTGCATGGTGGACATGAAAAGACCGAACGCGACCATCGCAAAACACAGCATCACCAGCGGCACATACAGCGCCGATTGCGCAAAGCCGGCGAAACCACTCAGCCCCGCCTGCGCGCCGAGAAAAGCCAGCGCGAACGCACCGGCCGCCGCTTGAGCGGACAGCGTGAACAGCACCAACGGGTTCTCGCGTGAACTCAGGCGCGCCAGATTCCAATGCTTGGTGCGGCCCTGCTTCTGGTCGATGGTCGGGCGGTAGCGGCCGGCGGCGTCCTTGTGATACTTGACCGGCATCGAATCGGTGCGGGTCAACTCGTCCGGCATCTGCTTGAGCTGCTGAAAACGGATGTTAGGGCGGGTGATCTCGGGCGAGGGGAAGCCGGGGATCTCGACCCGTGCTTGTTCGCGGTTCGCGGGGATGTTCTCGATCACGCCGAAGTCCAGCGCATTGCCGACGCAGGCCGCCACGCAGGCCGGCTTCAGGCCCACTTCCAGCCGGTCCACGCACATATTGCACTTGGAAACCTGGCCCTTGACGGGGTCCAGCTGCGGTGCGTTGTACGGGCATACCCAGGTGCAATAGCCGCAACCAAAGCAGGTCTCGGGGTCTTGCAGCACGGCGCCGTATTCCACATGCTTGGTGTAGGCGCGCGTCGGGCAGCCCTTCAGGCAGACCGGGTCATCGCAATGGTTGCAGGCCATCGAGATATTCATGCGCTTGTAGTCGGGGAAGCTGCCGCCCTCAACATAGCCGACCGAGCGGAAGGCCAGATGCGCGGGGTTGTCGTTCTTCTCGCTGCATGCAGCCTCGCAGGCATGGCAACCGATGCAGTTGTCGGCCGTGAAGAAGAAACCGTGCTGCTTGTTGCGGTTCGGATTCGTGCCGACGGCCGGGTTCTCGTTGATGAACATCGAGCGGCCGACCGGGAGCTTGTTCTCGGTATGCGCGATCAGGTCGATCTTCTGGCCATAGCGGTTGCTGTCGGCCATGGTTTTGTCGTTCAAGAAGGCGTAGACCTGCTCCTCGGTGCGGATCTCCCAGATCTTGCGCTCGCCGCTGTCCTTCTTCGAGCCGCAGCCACCGCTGCCGCACTCGGGCTTGCCGCAGCCGCCAGCGGCGGTCTTTGTTTCTACAGTCTGTGGTGTGGCCATCATGATTTCTTCCTAATGCTCAGAACGCACGGCGCTCAAGATTCAATCGGGCGGCTTGCCTCTGGTCGATCTTCTCGACCCGCGCGGCGTTCTGCTTGAAGGCTGGCTGGCGCGAATGCGGGTCCAGCAGCCCTAAGGTCAAGCGGTTCACGCAGTCATGGAAGTGGAAGGGGATAAAGAGCATGTCGCTGCCGACCCGCTGGGTCAGCTGCACCATCACCACCGCGTCGCCGCGCCGGCTGACCACGCGCACATAACTCTGATGCTCAATGCCCAGTTTCTCGGCGGCATCGGGGTTCATCTCCATATACGGCGTCGGGCTGAACTTATTGCAGTTGCCGATCTTGCCGGTGCGCGTGCGGGTGTGGAAATGCTCGACCACCCGGCCCGAGTTGAGCCAGAACGGGTATTCGCCGTCCGGGCATTCGTTGTTGTTGACGAAGCGCACCGGGATCAGGTTGGCGCGGCCCGTCGGGGTCTGGAAATGCCCGTCGGTATAGAGCCTCGGGTTGCCGTTGAAGGGCAGGCGCAAGAGCATTTCCGCACGGTCGGCCTCGCCCATCTTCTGAGCATCGGCCTGGCCTTGCGCGGCGCTGTACGGCCACTGGATGCCGCGCGCCGCCTCGATGCGGTCATAGCTCATGCCGGAAATGTCCAGCGTGCGCCCTTCGCCGATCGATAGCGCCTTCATCTCCTCGAACGCGCCCTCGGCGGTTTCGGGGAAATGGATCTTGTTGCGGTCCGTAAAGCGCTTGGACATCTGGTTGAAGATCCACAGATCGGGCTTCGAATCAGCGTATGCAGGCAAGACGTTACGTGTCAGGTTGACGCGCCGTTCGGTATTGGTGTGGCAGCCCTCCTTCTCGGCCCACACCGCAGCGGGCAAGAAGACATGGGCGTATTTGTTCGTCTCCACGTCCTCGTAAACGTCCTGCACGACCAGGAACTCCAGGTTCTCCATCGCCTTGCGGATGCGCGGCTGGTTGGCCATCGAAGTCATCGGATTGGTGGCAACCAGCCACAGGCCCTTGATCTCGCCGGTCTCGATGGCCGGGAAGATGTCGGTCTGCGCCAGGCCGCGCTTGGGCGGGAAAAAGCTCTCGTCAATGCCCCAGAAATCGGCGATGTGCTTGCGGTCCTTCTCCTTCTCCAGCAGGCGGTAGCCGGGCAGGCCCGAGCAGGACGACCACTCGCGTGTGCCCATCGCATTGCACTGGCCGGTGATGGACAGGCTGGTGCCGCCGGGCACGCCGATATTGCCGGTGATCAAATTGAGGTTATTGATGTCGACCACGCCGTCCGAGCCGTGGGTGCTCTGGTTGATGCCCATGGTCCAGATGCTCATCGCCCGCGGCGCCTTGGCATAGATGCGGGCGACGGTGCGGATGCGGTCTTCGTCGATGCCGCAGATGTGCTGGGCGGTGATGGGGTCGTAGTCGGCCACCAAGGCGCGCAACGCGTCGATGCCTTGCGTGTGCTTCTCGATGTAGTCGCGGTCCTCCAGCCCCTCCTTGAAGATCACGAACATCATCGCGTTGATCAAGACGGTGTCCGTGCCCGGCGTGATGGCCAAGTGAATATCGGCAAACTGGGCCAGCATGGTGACGCGCGGGTCGACCACGATGAGCGGGAACTTGCGCTTCTCCAGC
>NZ_JANNMI010000074.1:0-2072 GCF_031397715.1 Roseateles sp. | reverse complement strand
ACCGCCGCGATCCATTCCTTCAACATCGGGCCGGGTGGGTCGACCTGCAGATAAGGCCCTAACTCCGCCGCCAGCTGGGCCGGGTAGACAAAGGGGAAGCGCTCGGCGTACTTTTCGACGAAGAAGTCAAACGGGTTGATGACCGTCATATCGGCGACCAAGTCGACGGTGAAGCTCAGCTCCTCGGCCTTCTCGGGAAAGACAAAACGGCCGATGTAATTGCCGTAGGGGTCTTGCTGCCAGTTGATGAAGTGCTCGGCCGGCTCCACCGTCAAGGAGTACGACAAGATCGGTGTGCGCGCATGAGGCGCTGGCCGTAGCCGCACCTCATGCGGCGAGAGTGCTACGGCGCGGTCGTAGCGGTAGCTTGTTTTGTGGTGCAGTGCGACGCGGATAGCCATGTGTGCCTAATTTGTTAGACCGACGGATTCAAAAAGTCGCGGCTGATGCCGACGCCGAGCTTGCCGACGCGGTCCAGAAACTGGCTCAAGAAAACATGCAGGCCAGGTTGCAGGATCTCATCGATGCTGGCGTGCTCCAGATCGGCATTGATGCGGCCGGCCAGGCGCAATGTCTCGGCCGACTGGTTGTTGGCCACCCGCTTTAGATTGCTGAGCAGGCGCGCCATGCAATGCGCCAGCGAGCGCGGCATATCGGGCCGCAGAATCAGCAACTCGGCCACCTTGTCCGGCGTGATCACATTGCTGTAAACCTTGCGGTAGACCTCAAACGCCGAGACCGAGCGCAGCACCGCCGACCAATGGTAGAAGTCCCTAGCGCCAGGACCGGACGGCTCCGCAGCCGCGTCCAGCGCGTGGAACTTGACGTCCAACAGGCGGGCGGTGTTATCGGCCCGCTCCAGAAACGAGCCTATGCGCAGGAAGTTGAAGGCCTCGTCCTGCAGCATCGTGCCCACCGTCACGCCGCGCGACAAATGCGAGCGGAACTTGACCCATTCGCATAAAGCAGCCGGGTCTTGCTTGAGCAAGCCGTCGGCAATCATCCGTTTGAACTCCAGCCAGGTCTGATTGGTGGTTTCCCAAACCTCGGTGGTCAGCGTGCCGCGCACCGCACGGGCGTTCTCGCGCGCCTCGCGCAGGCAGCTCAGAATCGAGGAGGGGTTGCGCTCGTCGCTGACCATGAAATGCTTGACCCGCTCGGCCTCGATCTCGCCCCAGCGGGCTTGATACGGCCCGGTCAACTCCGAGATCGACAGCAGGCTGCGCCAGCCCTGCTCGGCGGCGGCGGGCGATTGCGGCAGCAGCGAGGTCTGGTAGTTGACGTCCAGCATCCGAGCGGTGTTTTCGGCCCGCTCCATGTAACGAGAGAGCCAAAAAAGGTGGTCGGCGGTTCTTGACAGCATTGTTTTTCTTCCTTCAGGCCGAAAACACCGCACGCGCTGGCGCGCTCGGCTGTGTTGTGGCTGCGCCGCTGACGCTGCGCGTCAGAACCGCCCGCTCCATGTAACGAGAGAGCCAAAAAAGGTGGTCGGCGGTTCTTGACAGCATTGTTTTTCTTCCTTCAATCTTCCAACACCCAGGTGTCCTTGGTGCCGCCGCCCTGGCTGCTGTTGACGACCAGCGAGCCTTCCTTCAGCGCCACGCGGGTCAGGCCACCGGGCACGATCTGCACCTTCTCGCCGGACAGCACAAAAGGCCGCAGGTCGATATGGCGCGGCGCGATGCCGGCCTCGACAAAGGTCGGGCAGGTCGACAGGCTCAGCGTCGGCTGGGCGATGTAGTTGCTCGGGTTGGCCAGCAGGCAGGCGCGGAAGTCTTCGATTTCTTGCTTGGTGGCGGCCGGGCCGACCAACATGCCGTAGCCGCCGGCGCCGTGCACTTCCTTCACCACCAAGTCGGCCAAGTTGGCCAGCACATAGTTCAGGTCCTCAGCTTCGCGGCAGACATGGGTGGGCACATTGTTGAGGATAGGTTTCTCGCCCAGATAGAACTCAATCATCTTGGGCACATAGGGGTAGATGGACTTGTCGTCGGCAATCCCTGTGCCTATGCCATTGGCCAGATTGACATTGCCGGCCTTGTAGGCCTCGACCAGGCCCGCGCAGCCTAATG
>NZ_JANNMI010000068.1:0-2774 GCF_031397715.1 Roseateles sp. | reverse complement strand
CCGCAGCAGTTCGAGGATGCGCTGGCCAGTGGCGTGACGACGATGTTGGGCGGCGGCACCGGCCCGGCCACCGGCACCCTTGCCACCACCTGCACGCCCGGCCCCACCAACCTGGCCCGCATGCTGCAGGCGGCCGAGGGCTTTGCGATGAATATCGGCTTTCTCGGCAAGGGCAATGCCAGCCGACCCGAAGGCCTGCGCCAGCAGATCGAAGGCGGTGCCATTGGCCTCAAGCTGCACGAGGATTGGGGCACGACGCCGTCGGCGATCGACTGCTGCCTGGGCGTGGCCGAGGAGACCGACACGCAGGTCTCCATCCACAGTGACACGCTGAACGAATCGGGCTTTGTCGAAGACACCATCGCCGCCACCCAGGGCCGCACGCTCTGCGCTTTCCACACCGAAGGCGCCGGCGGCGGCCATGCGCCCGACATCTTGCGCGTGGTCGGCGAGCAGAATTTTTTACCCTCGTCGACCAACCCGACCATGCCCTACACGGTCAACACCGTCGACGAGCATCTGGACATGTTGATGGTCTGTCACCACCTCGACGCCAGCATTGCCGAGGACCTGGCCTTTGCCGAGAGCCGCATCCGGCGCGAGACCATTGCGGCGGAAGACGTGCTGCACGATCTCGGCGCGATCAGCATGTTCTCCAGCGACAGCCAGGCGATGGGCCGCATCGGCGAGATGGTGCTGCGCTGCTGGCAGACCGCCCATCAGATGAAGCAGCAGCGCGGCGCATTGGCCGGCGACAGCTCGCGCAACGACAACACCCGTGCCAAGCGCTATATCGCCAAGTACACGATCAACCCGGCGATCGCAAATGGCATTGCGCATGAGGTCGGCAGCATTGAGGTCGGCAAGTGGGCCGATCTGGTGTTCTGGAAGCCCAAGTTCTTCGGCGTCAAGCCGGCCCTGGTGATGAAGGGCGGCTTCATCGCCGTGGCCGCGATGGGCGACCCCAACGCCAGCATCCCGACGCCGCAGCCGGTCCATTACCGGCCGATGTTCGGCAGCTTCGGCGGTGCCATCGCGGGCGGTTCGCTGACCTTTGTCAGCCAGGCGGCTGTCAGCAGTGATTTGGGCGGTCAGCTGGGTTTGCGCAAGACGGTGGTGGCGGTGAAGAACTGCCGCAACGTCAAGAAGCGCGACATGATCCACAACGCTTACGCGCCGAAGATGCAGATTGATGCGCAGACCTATGAGGTGCGGGCGGATGGCATTTTGTTGACTTGCGAGCCGGCGGTGGTGTTGCCGTTGGCGCAGAGGTACTTCTTGTTTTGAGGCGGGGCTGGGTTTGTTGCAGCTGGAGTTTGGCTGCCCGAAGTTGGAAACCTGTTTTGTCTAAGACTCTGACCCTCGGCGTGTTTGCTTTCCCAGCACGATGCCGGGGGTTCGGCCCGGCGGCCGACCCCCTTCTCTTGCGTTCGCCAAGAGAAGTGGGCAAGAGAAGGCGACCCTGCCGCATGGCCCTGCGGGTTCGCTCAGATGCTCAAATTTGCCGGGCCGCGCCCAACTCACTGCGCTACGCTGCGTTCAGACAAGGGGCGCGAAGCCAGTTCTTGAAGTCGCTGCGCGACGCCCGGCAAATTCTCCGCTCTTCGCCCATGCAGAAGGGGCGAACTCCAAAGAACACGGCTCGCTACGCATCGCCTGGATGGGTGCTGCGCTGCGCGTAAGCACCTTGCTAGTCGATGCCGTGAGGGGCGGGTCTAGCCTATATTTTTGAGACCTGACTCCGGTGGTTGGCGACAATTACCTTGGCCGGCCAGGGTAATTGACGCCGACCAGGCCGGCCTTTCCCAGTGTGCGAATGCGCCAGGCCATCGACTCAGCCCGAGGCTGACAGTTGTACAGCCAACGCATCGGCACCGTCGAGCCCGTGTTTGCGAATCTACGTCACAACAAACGTTTGAACCACCGGGGCCAAGCCAAGGTCAAGACGCACTGGAGTCTGTATTGCCTGGTGCACAACATTGAAAAGCTTTCGAAGGCGGGCTTCGGGCAAACCGGGATTCAATAATCTGGCTCGCAAGCGGCACAATCGCCATCGGGCTGCGCTCAGGGGCAGTGCAAACATCATCCAGGCCATTTCAACAATGAACCCAGTACCCGATTGGACAGACACTCATACGCGCCGGACGGCAGGAGTGACTGTGGATTCGTGGCTATTGGACAGCCTCGTTATACGTCTCTTCAGCGCGGCTATTCTTTCTTTGTGTGCCTTGCTCTTGTCGGGGTGTGCGTCGCCCATTACGACGGCGCTCGCGCCGGCAATACCGGCGTTACTGGCAAAGAACTCGCACCCACTTGTTGGCGCTCCTCCTGCTTGTGCTTGTTGGGTCTATGGGCATGACTCTAAGATGGGCGACGACGAAGTCCTGGTATCACTCACCTCCAACGCATGCAGACTTCGGGTCGCTGGAGTTATCGTCGATCTTGAGCAGAATGAGCGCACGACGAGAGGCGGCGAAGTTCAAATGACCTTCAGCTCTGGCGAGCACAGAGTGAAGCTTTGGCTGAAGGAAGTGGAATTCAAGTCCGAATGCTCGCTGCACAGTGATCCCCCCTCGCAGGGTTCGTGTTTTCTTGGAAAGCTGAACGTCCAACATGGAAGTCAGAATTCTTACGTGCCGGTAAAGGTGCTTTGTGGATGCTGAGACGAATAACCTGTCTACAGGGACTTCCCTCAAGGTCAATCGTCTACATCGCTGAATCCTTTGGCTTTGTTTTCCTTCAAGACCTGTGTTCTGGCGAGTGGCAGCGCAACG
>NZ_JANNMI010000456.1:0-9245 GCF_031397715.1 Roseateles sp. | reverse complement strand
GCATCTCGGCCTGCAGCAACTCGATCCAAAACACGCTGCCCACGCCCACCTCGCTGCGCCTGCTGTCGGCGCGCGACGGCCGCCAAGGCTTGGAGTTGGCCCGTGCGGCCTTGCCCGATGTGATTTTGATGGACATCAACTTGCCCGGCATCAACGGCTTCCAAGCGCTGCAGATCCTGCGCGCCGATCCGCTGACGGCGGCGATTCCGGTGATTGCCTTGAGCGCCAATGCGATGCCGCGCGACATCGCCAGAGGCTTGGAGGCGGGCTTTTATCGCTACCTGACCAAACCGATTCGGGTCGGCGAGTTTTTGGCCACCTTGGATCTGGCCCTGCAGCAATGCCGGCCGCTTGAGAAAGAGAGCCCATGATGAGCAACGAAGCGGACATCCTGCAGGCCCGCATTCTGGTCGTCGACGATCTGGATGCCAATTTGCAATTGCTGGAGCGGCTCTTGCATGGCGCGGGCTACCGCCAAGTGTGGTTCACAACCCAGCCTGCCGAGGTTTGTGCCTTGCACCGATTGCACAACTTCGATTTGATCCTGCTGGACCTGCAAATGCCCGGCATGGACGGTTTCGAGGTGATGGCCGCCTTGCACACTCTGCATCCCGACGACTACTTGCCGGTGATTGCACTGACCGCACAGCCGGCCCATAAGATCCGCGCGCTGCAGGCGGGGGCCAAGGACTTCATCAGCAAGCCGTTTGACCTGCTGGAGCTCAAAACGCGGGTTCACAATATGCTGGAAGTGCGCCTGCTCTACCAACGCCTGGCCAGCTTCAATCAATTGCTGGAACAGACGGTGGCCGAGCGAACCGCCGCCTTGAGCGAGAGTGAAACGCGCTTTCGGCGCTTGACCGAGCTGGCTGCCGATTGGTACTGGGAGCAAAACGAGAGCGGCGACTTCACCACCGTCTCCGGGCCGGTGCAGCAGATGTTGGGGCTGGGCTTGGGCGCCTTTTTGGCCCATGCAGAGAAGGGCGCCATCAGCGGCTGGAATGAAGCCGAGCGGGCGCAAGTGCAGGCGGCCATCGCGGCTCGCCAACCCTTTTTGGACTTCAAGTTTGGCCGCATCGGCAGCGACGGTGTCGAACACAGGTACCGGGTCAGCGGTGAGCCGATGTTCGACTCAGACTGCCGTTACGTCGGCTACCGTGGCATTGGCTGCGAGGTGGTGTAGCCCCGTAGTCCATACGGCGTGCAAGCAGCGGGGCGAGTTAATGACGACGTCACCGGCGTTTGCGACAGTGCGGGTTCAGATAAAAACCCGCATGGAGAACGTCATGAGTCGTCAGCAAGGTCATAGATTTGGGCGTGCAGCGCTGCCATATGCAGTGGCTTGCGCCGTCTTGGTGGCCGCAGGAGGAGCAGGTCTGGTGTGGGGTACGCAAGCCAAGGCCTCGGTGGGTGCTAGCGGCGGAGCAACAGGCGGAGCAACAGGCGGGGCTGCCTCGGCGGCGGCTGCCGCGGTGGCGCTGGCGCCGGCCGGCGCCCTGCCGGAGTCAAAGGCCTTGTTGACCAAGCGCTATGCACAGAGCTGTGAGTTGGCCGTGCGCGAGCGCAAATTCGACCGGGCGATGGAGGTGTGCCTTGAATTCACACGGGCGCAGGAATTGGCCGGCAAAGCCCATGCCAGCATGGCCGTTGCGAGCATGCTGCGTGAGAACAACGAAGCCGCCGACATGGCCTTGAGCGCCAAGCATGCCGAAGCCGCCGCCAAGCAAAACGATGCGCTCGGCAAGATGATTTGGGCCTACCACGGACTGAATGGCCACAGCGCCACCGCGCTGGCGCTCGACCAGACCGAGGTGCTGTTGACCGAGGCGCAGGAGGACGGCGTGGCCAAGGCCGAGATCTTGCTTGACAGCCTCAAGCAGAACAAGGAATGCCGCGTGCAGGCGCAGGTGGCCTTGTTTGAGCTGCCGGTTTTTTGCATGGGCCGTGGCGAGTTGCGCGGCGCCTTGGCGGGCTTGGGCATGCGTGAGCAAGAGCAAAGTGCCGGTGCCGAGCGTGAGGTCTTTTTGCTCGGTAAATTGCTGCCCGGCGCCAAGCAGATGACGCTGCAATATGGCAAGCAGTCAGGCTCGCAGCTGTTGGCGCCGGTGCTGATCAGCTACCGTTTTGGGCTACAGGAAGCGGCCATGGCAAGCCAGACCTTGCAACGCCTGCAAGCCAGCCTGCAGAAAAAATACGGCAGCCCCTTGCGCGTTGAGAGCGAGGCCCTGGGTCAGTGGCGCAGCAAAGACGGCGTGTTGATCGAGTTGAAGCGCGATGCCTCGGGTGATTTGCTCTTGAACTATCGGCATGAGCAGCGTGCGGTCGCTTTGCAAGAACAGACCCAGGCGCAGGAGTTGCGCCGCGCTCAGCGGATCAGCGCCTTGACCTTGAAGGCGCTTTAACCTAGATCCAGCAGTTGACCGCTTACTTTTGCCAATTGAGTCCGATGCCTACTGAGGAAAGTTGCTTCGACTTGATTCACCATTTGGGTGAGAGCGCTACGCACCCGACTGCGCCCCGCTGCGGCACGCTGACATTGTTGCTTCTCCTTGCGGGCATCAGCCCGCTGCGTCGGCGCGCCTCGCCAGCGCACCTCATCGCAGCACATTCGGGCGCGTCCAACTGCCGGATCTAGGTTTAATCGAGCTGATACTGAATCTGAAAATGAATCGCGCCGCCCGGCAACGGGCGGCGCGATTTGCTTTTGGGGCGACGAAGAAGCCGCGGAGAAAACGGCCTTCATCTCGGCCCAACGATGCCGGTGCAGGTTCCATCCCCTGTATCCCCTCCATCCCGGCCAAATTCTTGGGGAAATTCTTAGTTAGCCAGGATGAAGGGGATGAAGGGGATGAAAGAAATTAAAGACTGGAGCGCAAATTGCCGGCATTGCCAGCCCTGACGCTGGGCCGGCGGCGCAGCAAGAAGGCCGCCAAACCCAGGCCGGCCACCCACAGCGGCGAAGCCGCGCCACCGCCACCGCCGCCCGATGGCTCGGGCGTTGGGGTTGGGGTTGGGGTGGGTGTCGGCGTTGGCGTCGGTGTCGGTGTCGGTGTCGGCTCAGGCACGGGCACGGGCACGGGCGGCGTGAAGGCGGTGCTGCCCTGCAGCGTGCCACAGCTGGTCAATGCCGGGCTGCTCAGGACCACCGCGTCGCGCTTGGGCGCTGCGTAAGTGGACGGCGCTTGAGCAAACTTCAAGGCTTCTTCGGCGTCCAGCAAGCCGGCGCCGCAGGTGTCGGCGGTGCAGGTGCAGCGGCTCTTGTTGCTGGCCGTGCAGTAGCCCAAGGCGGGCGCCAGCACATGCGGCCTGGCACTCTTTTTGAGACCGTCTTCGACCTGATTCAAGGTCAGCTTATCGTTCAAGGCCCACATCAAGGCGGCCGTGCCCGCCACTTGCGGTGCTGAAAAGCTGCTGCCGCTGACCGCCGCGTAGCCGTAGTCGCCGGGCGCCTTGGCGCCATTGTTATAGGTCGAGACGATGCCGCTGTCGGCCAGCAAGTTGTCGCAGGTGGCGCCGCCGTCGCGGTCACCGCCGGGTGCGGCCAGCGCGATCTGCTTGCCGAAGTTGGAATAAATCGTCTTGAAGCCCTGCTTGTTGACGGCGGCGACGCCCATCACGCCGGCGCAATTGGCCGGCCGGCCGACCACGCCGCGCTGGTTGCCCGCCGCCGCAACGATCAACACATTCTTGGCGCGCAGCTCGGCAATCGTGTCGGTGTAGAGCCTGGCGGCGGCGGCGATGTCTTTGTCTGCGTCATTGACGTCGCAAGAAGTCAGGCCGGCATAGCCCAGCACCAGCACCTTGGCCGGCGTGGGGTTGGTCGGCACGCCGCTGACGGGTAAACCGACCGCCCAACGCATGCCGTCGACCATGTCGCCCACCGCCGCGCCGCATTTGCCCGACACCCGCACCGGCATCACCCGCGCGTTCCAGTTGATGGCAGCGACCCCCGCCTTGTTGTTCGTCGAGGCGCCAATCTGGCCCGCCACCAGGGTGCCGTGCCAGCTGCTTTTCTCGTTCACCAGGCAGCCGTCCCAAAGTAATGGGTTGGCAGCCAACTCGGCCTGCGTCAGCGCGTCGCCGGTGTCTTGGGTGCTGGCGCTGCGGCCGACGCCGTTGTTGTTGGCGTACTCGACCTTGCTGATGAAGTTATAGCCGTCCACCAGCTTGCCCGCTGGCAGCTCGGGGTGCGCGGTCAGGCCGGAGTCCAGCACCGCAATCACCGGCGAGCCGTTGCCCTTGCTGGCGTCCCAGGCCTTGGTGAAGTTGGCGGCGGCGGGGTTGCTGGCGGCGTTGTAGTCGTCCAACCACCACTGCGCGTCTTTGCTTTCGGCGGGGCGGAAAAAGCTGTCGTCCGGCACTGCCGCGCGTTGCTCACGGGCATTCGCGGTGACGAAGGCGACGCGACTGTCGGCGCGCAAGCGTGCGGTGATCGCGGCGGTCTGCGGTTTGCTCAGCGCTTGCTGCGCTTCGACCAAGTGCCAGCCCGAGCCCATGCTGCGCTGGTAGTGCAGCGTCAGCTTCAGCTCGGCGAGCAGCGCCTTGACCTCTTCGGCTGACCGGGTCGGTGAGCTCAGTTGCAGCAGCAGGCCGGTGCCGTTGGCCGCCTGCGCGCTCAGGCACAGCAGGCTGGTGGCCGCCAAGGTCAGCATTTGGTGACGCGCACGGCCGCAGAACGCGCGCAGGGAAGGGGTGATGTGGGTAAGCATGGTCGGGAAGGTAGCTGCGCGCTGTGAAACGGCTGTGACAGTGGCGTTTTAACCTGGGCTGATCAGCGCGCCGATGTCACATCAACGTCACATCACTGTCATTCACGGGGCGGTCACAGCAGATGAATACAGTCGCGCCGTTCGTAGCTCTTTCGGCTCATAGATTTCCGTCTCAATCACCGCTTTCTGTCTGCCATGCCCCAGTTCCTCGTCAGCTACCTCGACTCCGCCCGCCGCCCCGCCCAAGCGCAAGTAGCAGCCGTGGACGCGCAAGCCGTGGCCGCGGCCTTGGGTGTGGCGCCGGCCGCGCTGATCTCGGTCAACCCACTGGGCGGCGGTGAAAGCCAGCTAAACCAAGCGCGCAGCGGCCAACGCTTCCCCTTGCGCCAGTTTGCCCAGCAGTTGTCGGTCTTGTTGAAGGCCGGCATTCCGCTGTTGGAGGCCTTGGTTACCTTGAAGCAAAAAGAGGAGCAAGGCGGAAGCAACAGCACCGCCGCACTCGACGGCGTGATTGCCCGCATCCAGCTCGGCGAAGCTTTTTCGACCGCCTTGCGCAGCCAACCGCAGGCCTTTGATGCGCTCTTCATCGCGGTGGTCGAGTCGAGCGAGCGCAGCGGCCAGATGGCGCATGCGCTGGCCGAGCAGGCCGACTACCTGGCCTGGGCCGAGCAGCTGCGCAGCAAGCTGGTGGCGGCGGCCATTTACCCGGCCACCTTGATCGCGGCGGGCACGGCGGTGGTGATGTTTTTGTTGGTGTTTGTCGTGCCGCGTTTTGCCGGCCTGCTGGACGGCGTCGGCGGCGATCTGCCCTGGGCCTCGCGGATGCTGATCGCCGTCGGCCAGTTCTGCGGCGAGCACCCTTGGGTGGTGCTGGGCCTGGGCTGCGCGCTGCTGGCCGGGCCGGTCTGGGCCTGGCAGCGCGGCTTGCGTCAAGCAGTGATGTCCAGGCTGTGGCGCTTGCCGCTGCTGGGGCCCAAGCTGCATCTGCTGGCGCTGGCGCAGTTTTACCGCAGCCTGGCTATGTTGTTGATGGCCGGTGTGCCGGTGGTGCCGGCGCTGCAGACCGCGCGCGGCGTCATCGCCGGCCATCTGCAGGCGCAGCTGGATCGGTGCATTGCGGCGGTGAGCACGGGAGAGCGCTTGTCGCAAACGCTGGAGCGTGAGGGCCTGAGCACGCCGGTGTCGCTGCGCATGTTGCGGGTTGGCGAGCGCAGCGGCGAAATGGGCTCGATGCTGGCGCAGGCGGCGGCCTTTTACGACGAGGAGCTGACCCGGCTGAGTGATCTGGTCACACGCCTGATCAACCCGGTCTTGATGCTCTTGATGGGCCTGGTCATCGGCACGGTGGTGGTGCTGATGTATTTGCCGATTTTTCAGCTGGTGGAGCAGGTCAATTGAGCGCCGCCTTGACGCTGGCGCTAGGGCGGCTGCCTGATGATGAAGCGCCCTGGGGCTTCAGCTTCGAGCAATGGACGCAGGCCGAGGCGCAGCGCTGGCGGGCGGTGTTGGCGGTGTCGGCTGCCGGCCGGCTTGCGCTGCTGGCCGACCGTGAACATGACAGCATGCTGCTGCAGCGCATCGAGGCCAGGCTGCAGCGCGCGCTGCGCTGGGTCAGCGGCACAGCCGAGGACGTCGACGCGGCGCTGGGTGCAGGCGAGCAGGACTTCCGCGCGCTGCAAGACCTGGGCGAAGGCTTTGCCGATGGCGCCGTGGGGGAACAGGCGCAAGAGCTGTCGGCGCTGAACCTGAGCGAGCAGGCCAGCCCGGTCGTGCGCCTGCTCGATGCGACGCTGTACGACGCGCTGCAAGACGGTGCCAGCGATATTCACTTTGAGACCCATCTGCGCGGCCTGCGGGTGCGCTTTCGGGTCGACGGCGTGATGCTGGAGATCAAAAACCTCGACGGCACGCTGGCGGCCGAGCAACTGGTGTCGCGGCTGAAGGTGATGGCCGAGCTGGACATCGGCGAGCGCCGCCTGCCGCAAGACGGCCGCTTCAAGCTGCGCATGCAGGGCCGTGAGATCGATTTCCGCCTGTCCATCATGCCCAGCGTGTTCGGCGAAGACGCGGTCGTGCGCGTGCTCGACCGTGCGCAGATCCAGGCCCAAGGCGCGCTAACACTCGATTCGCTCGGCTTCGAGCCCGAGGCGCGGCTGGCCATCCGGGCGCTAGCGCGCCAACCGCACGGCATGCTGTTGGTGACCGGCCCGACCGGCAGCGGCAAGACGACGACGCTGTACGCGGCGATCTCCGAGGTCAATACCGGCCAAGACAAGATCATCACCATCGAGGACCCGGTTGAGTACCAACTGGCCGGTGTGGTGCAGATCCCGGTGAATGAAAAAAAAGGCCTGACCTTTGCACGTGGCCTGCGCTCGGTGCTGCGCCACGACCCCGACCGCGTGATGGTGGGCGAGATCCGTGACGCCGTAACCGCCCTGATCGCGGTGCAGGCGGCGCTGACCGGCCACTTGGTTTTTTCCACCGTGCATGCCAACAACGCCTTCGATGTGGTCGGCCGCTTCATGCACATGGGCTTGGATCTGTACAACGTGGTGGCGGCCTTGAACGGCGTGCTGGCGCAGCGCCTGATGCGCATCAACTGCCTGCATTGCCGGCGGCCGGTCAGCCCCACATTGGCCGAGTTGGAGGCGCAGGATTTGCAGCCATTGCCTGACGATCAATTCATGCAAGGCAGCGGCTGCAGCCATTGCCGCGGTACCGGCTATAGGGGCCGCCGCGCGGTCTCGGAGCTGCTCTGCCTGGACGATGAATTGCGCGACCTGATTGCAGCCCGCGCGCCGATGAGCCGTATCAAGGAAGCCGCCCGCGAGCGCGGCATGCGCACGCTGCGCGAGGCCGCTGTCGCCCTGGTGCGGCGCGGCGAATCCACCCTGGAGGAACTCGATCGTGTCACGCTTGCAGACTGAATCCTTGTTGAACTATTTGAAGCAAAAGTTCAAAGCTTGGCAACGCGCCCGCAGCTTGCCGGTCATCTCGCTGTACTGGGGCGAATCGGGTTTGTGGAGCTATGCGCAAACAGGCGCCGGCCAGCGCTGGCCCGACTTCGAGCAATGGTGCGCCGCCCACCCGCGCCAGCAAGTGCGCATCTGGGTCGGCGGTGCCTGGGTGCATAACGTCAGCGTGCCGGCCGATATGCCGCTGGCGGACGCGCAGGCGGTGCGCGCCTATGCGCGCCTGCAATTCGTTCATTACTTTGGCGCGGCCGCGCAAGCTTGGCCCCTGGCGGTGTGGTCGCAGGGCCAGCAGCGCAATGCGGTGGCGTTGCAAGAGCAGGCCGGTTTGAGTCTGAACGCGCTGACCAGCGCGGCGCAGACGCAGGGCGTGCGCATCTTGTCGGTGCGCCCGGCTTGGAGTCATGCTTTGGCTCAAGCTGCCGCCACCGACAGCGCCTGGGCGCAGGCCGAGTGCTCGGGTCTGGGTCTGCTGGAGGGGCTTTGCTTTAGTTGGTTGAGCCTGGCGCACGGCAAGGTGGTGGACGTCCAGCAGCGCTATCTGGACCAGGGGGATGCGCCCGAGGTGAAGGCCTTGCTGCAACGTTTGCAGCCGGCCGCCACTGAGTCCGGCTATAGCCATGCACCCAAATTGATGGGCTGGGGTGGCGGCACGGCTGAGCTCGCGCTGGCTGAGGGGCCGCAAACTGCCCATTGGTTGGCGGCGGGGGCCCTGCACTGATGTTGGGAATGGTGAAAACAGTAGCGAGTGCAAGCACCTGGCCGCGCCCCGACTTCATGCCCGCGCCGCCACGCCCTGGGGTGTTGGTGTGGGCGTGTTTGCTGTTCTCCGCTGGTGCGTTGCTGGCCTTGGGCTGGCGTTGGCATGACTTGCAGGGCCAGCGTGCCGTGTTGGCCGAGCAGGCCGTGCTATTGAATCAAGTCGCCGCCGCCGATGCGCGTGGGGCTGGGCCTGAGCCGCTCGCCAAAGCTGCCGATCTGCAGCGCCGCGCCTGGGCTCTGCAGGCCCAGCTCAAACCCAAGCAGGGCGAGGACTGGGCCAGCCGCTGGCTGGCGGTTGAGCAGGCGCTGCCACCCGGCTTGCAACTGCAAGCACTAGAGATGGAGGGGGCTTCGCTGCGCCTGGAAGGGTTGGCGGCGCAGGCCGATGCGGTGATGCAGTTGGTGGACCGCCTGGCCACGCAAGCGTCAAGCGTGGCTGCCGGCCCGGCCCAGGAGGTGGTGCTGACGCGCTTGCAGCGACCGGAAGGCTCGACAAAGGCTAACGAGGCAAACGAGGCTAGCGAATCAAATGCACTGCGCTTTGAGGTGGTGCGCCGGCGTACCGCGGGGCAGCGCTCATGACGGCGCTTGGCTTGAGCCTGCAAGCGCAACTGAACCGATTGCCCGAGCCGGCGCGGCTGTGGCTGGCGCGGCTGGGTTGGCCGGGCTTGCTGGCGGCCGGGTTGAGCGCCATCGCTCTGCTGGCAATCCTCTGGTTCGTGCCGGCGCAGGAGCGGGCGCTGGAGCTGCAGCGTGAGCAATTGACGGCCCAGCGCCAGGGGCTCAAACAGCAGCAACT
>NZ_JANNMI010000436.1:0-12532 GCF_031397715.1 Roseateles sp. | reverse complement strand
CCCTTGCCGGCGCGGCGGAAGTAATGCGGCGCCTCGAACAGGCAGAACAGCGCGGCCACTTGATGGGCCGTACTGGACTTGGCATCAAAGTAATCGCGCGCCAGCTCGGCAAAGCCGAACTCGCCCTCCGGGGCAAACTCCCAGGCGAGGTCGAGGTCGATCTCCTTGGCCAGCGCTTGCGCCGAGGCAATCAGCTCGGCCGGTGCGGGTTTATCGAATTTAAGCAGCACATTGGCGGCTTTTACTTTGACGCGCTTGCCGGAATCGAGTTCGATCTGCATCGAACTATCGGCTTCAGACATCACGCGGCCGGCGAGGAATTTTCCGGCGTCATCGAACAGTGCAAACATATGGGCCGGATTGTCGCCGATAGTCGAGCTTGGTCGGCGGTGGCCATGGCGACCCGGCGCAAGCTTTAACCTTGGCGCTGCCGCAAACGCTGCATTTCGCGCTCCATCATGCTGCCGCGCAAGTCCTGCCCCTGCAGCGAGGCCCAGGTCACGATGCCGTGGATGACCAGCCCGAGGCCCCAGCCCCAGATCGGGAAAGGCGTGTAGCCAAAATGCCAGCTCCGGTCGCTCAGCGAACTCAGCAGGTAGAAGCCCGCGTTGACGCAGCAGAACACCAGCAAATGGGTCAAAAACCCCAGCTTGGCGTCGACGCGCTTTTTGGCTTGCGCTTCCAGGCTGCTGCTGTTTTCGTCATCTGGGCTGCTTTGTTTGAGGGGGGCCATCACGAGCTCCTTGCTTGAATTGGTTTGCGATGTCTGCACTGTGCCCCGGCCCGCCGTTGCCCGCCCAGGGCTTGCGACGAGCGGCATTCAATGGGCGCGAGGGGCCGCTGCAGGCGATGAGTTGCCGTTTGCTGGCGGCGTTCTCGTATGTCCAGTGCAATTGGCGAGTCGGCACTGCCATTGCGGAGCAATCGCCGCCGCCGTCGCGAACGCCTTTGACCTGCGCAAGGCGCTCTTGCGATAGGCCTTGCTCCCCATTTCTTCTGTCAGCACCCAAACAAAGGCCCACCAGGGCATCTTGGCGGTTCAGCGTCCAAATGCCTGTGGGGCGAGTTCCTTCTTCTTGCGCGGGCCCATCATTTTTCCGTCATTTCTATGGCGATACCATTCTTCCCCTGCTGCAAGCGGTCCAGATGTAGGTTGACCAGAGGATCTTTTGGACGCGCAATCGCCAAGTTCGTGAACGCAGCGAGCGCGCCGTTCCTGTCGGTGCCGATGAGGTCGAAGGCCGCTTGGTATTCAGGGTCCGATGCCGGGCCGGCTGCGGTCGCGAGAAGTGGCTCGTACGCCATGACGTAGCCTGATCGGCCCGACAGTCTGAGCTGGCCGATCGGACGAGCTGCGACACCGGGGCACCCCGCAAGCGTTGCCTCGGAAACGCAGATGAGAGTACCCAGATGTTTGTTGGCGCCTTCCAGACGTGCAGCAATGTTGACTGCGTCGCCCAGCGCGCGGTAATCGAAGATCGCGTCCCCACCGAAGTTGCCAACGGTTACCTCGCCGGTATGGACGCCAATGCGCGTTTCGCAGAAAGGGATGTTTTGGCGCAAGAGCTGGTCCATATAGTCGCGGGCGAAGGAATGCATCTGCAGCGCACAACGCAGAGCTCGCTGCTGGTGGTCCGCCTGTTCAATCGGTGCTGAAAAGACGATGGCCACGGCATCACCGACGATCCGGTCCAGCGTGCCATCGTTCTCGAAGGCAATCGCGATCATGCGATCCAGATAGGCATTGAGCACGGCGACGGCAGCCGTCGGATCCATCGTTTCCATCAGTGCGGTGAACCCGGCAAGGTCAGTGAAGACGAAGCTGCACTGCTGGCGCCGGCCACCCAGGTTGAGTGCGCCGGGGTGGGCGACCAAGTACTCCACCAGGTTCGGGGAGACATAGCGCGAGAAGGTCTGCTTCATCCAGCGCTGCCGGCGTTCGCTGAGCAGGTGGCGCATCAGCGTCGTCGGAATGAACACCATCGCCAGGCCCAGGATCGGCGTGCTGGGATCAATCAGCACCTGGCCATGGATGAATGCTTGCCAAGCGCTCAGGCCCAGCACACCGGCTAGCGCGAAAAAACCCGCCGATGACTGCGCAGCGCTGCGAGTCATGGCAATAACGCCCACGAGTAACCCGCCCACCAGGGTCGTCAGCAGTTCGACTGCCGGGGTCCATCCGGGCCGGCTCAGGGGCTGACCCGCCAGCACCTGCTCCAAGGCCTGGGCATGCACCTCGACGCCCGGAATGATGCCTCCCAGCGGATAGAAGCGCAGGTCCATCAGCCCCTGGGCTGAAGTGCCGACAAGCACGATATTTCCCTTGATTGCATCAGCGGGCACTTCGCCGGCCAGAATCTTCCAGGCCGAGATGGAACGCTCCGGGCGGGGCTTCGAATAGTGGATCCACAGCGATCCGGATGCATCCGTATCCAAGCTTCGCTTGCCGATGCGCACGTCAATGACTCCACCGCTGTCGCCCTCGCTGCGCACCGTGTAATGGCTCGCACCAGCTGCCAGCCGAAGCGCCTCGGCAGCGAGCGACGGGACCAGTCGCCCGTCAAGGTTCATCAGCAGCGGCACCTTCCGGATGATGCCGTCGACATCAGGCAGGAAGGTCATCGCCCCTTGGCCGGCGGCCGCCTCCTGGAGTTCCGGCAGGTTCGACACGCTGGCTTGGAATCTGTGAATCGCCGCTAGCGGGTCGCCGCCGAGCGCGAAGAAGCTCGCCTTGAGCAGCAGCCCGTCGCCGGACTCCTGGGTCCCGGCTGGCCTGGCGCTCGGCCCCGTCATCGCGAAGCCGATCGCCACATTGCTCCGTGCGAGCGTCTGCGCCAGCGCCGCGTCCGGGTCGGGGCGATCCGTGACGTCAGCAGCTTGCCAGTTCCGATCACGTTCGGCGCACACGATGTCGATCGCGATCGATGCCGGCTGCAGCTTGCTGGTCTCGTCCAGCAATTGCGCGAGCCGGTCGCGCGACCAGGGCCACTGTCCGATCCTGCGCAGGCTTTCGTCATCGATGTCGATGATGCGGACGGGCGGATTGTCGTAGGCCCGCGGATGCCAGCGCTGGTACTGGTCGAAGGTGAAATTGCGCAGGCCACGCAGGGCCATGGGGTCAATGACCATGGCGCCCAGCACCAGGATTAAGGCCAGCAGTGGCACGCCCCAGGTCCGGCGCGACTCCTGCGGCTCAGCCTTGCTCGGACGCATGCGAACCCTCGGTCAGGGCAGCGCGCATCAGCTGGACGTTGGGGAGGAAGAAGTCGCTGACATAGCCTTGCTGCAGCACCAAGCAGACGAAGGCGAGCTTGTCCTTCGCGTCCAGCGGGCGGCGCCACTCGCGCGCCAGGCGCTCCTGCACGAGCATCCCGTGGGCCAGATCCAGGCCGATCGAAGGGAGGATGTCGGCTTCGCAAAGCATGCGCGCGAGCATGGCAAGACCGGCATCCTCGGTGAGCGCGGCGAGTTCCGGTGCGCCCGCAGGCACCTTGGCTGAACAGGCCTCGCCCTTCTCGTGCGCCTTGCAGGCAGCCGCCATGAAGCCGGTGCCCTGGGCCGTGTCGGTGGACAGCACGAGCGTCGCCATGCGACTGAGCTGCAAGGGCTGCAGACCCGCCGACTGCAGCAGCGGACGCACGCATTCGATGCTCGCGCGCTCCTGCAGGAAGGCCGGGTGCGAACCGCCGTCGTGCACGAAGTCATGGATCAAGGCCGCAAGCAGGAGGAATTGCGTCGTCGCCGCATCAAGGCGCTCGAGGGCGCACAGCGCATGAGCCGTCAGTACGACCTCGCAGAAGTGCTGGCGGTTGTGATACGGGTTGCGGTCGAAGACCGGAGCCTGGGCGTCGATGGCCGCGGCCACTGCGGCAAACGCGCGATCCAGCGTCGGATCAGGCGTGCCGCAGAGATGGGCGGCGACATGCCGGTGCAGCCATTGGAGTCTGTCCGGCCGCGCGCCGACCCGGTCAAAGAGGGCAACGAGTTCCGCGCCGACCCGCGCAGCCGAGTCTGCTGCGGCATCGGGCGATTTCGACTCGGCTTCGACACCGCCGGCCTCAGCCATGTTGCACCGTCGCGTAGTAGGGCGACGGGTCGCTGACGTCGATCTGCTCCGGCTGCAGGTGTTTGCGCGCGAATTCCAGGTAGACACCGGAGCGCAGAAACAGGTTGAAGACGTCAGCGTCGACGTGCGCGCCCGACATCTTCTGCAGGACCGCCAACGCCTCTGACAGCTTCTTGGGCTTCTTGTACGGCCGGTCCGCGGCGGTCAGCGCTTCGAAGATGTCGGCCACCGCCATGATCCGGCTGGGCACCGACAACTGCTGCGGACCAAGCTGGCGAGGGTAGCCCTTGCCATCCATGCGTTCGTGGTGGGTACCCGCATATTCCGGCACTCGCCGCAGATGCTTGGGGAAAGGCATCTGCTCCAGCATCATCACCGTATGGACCATGTGTTCGTTGATCTTGTAGCGCTCTTCGCGGGTCAGCGTCCCGCTACGCACCGACAGGTTGTAGAGCTCGCCGCGGTTGTAGAGGTGCTGGGGCACCTCCATGCGGAAATTGAAGGAGGGATCTGGTTGATCGTCCGCGGGTCGGACGATGAGGTCTCGCGCGCGATCGGCCAGCAGCGGTTCGCTGCAGGGCAAGGGTTGCACGGCTTCGTCCGCGCGGCTGGCGAGTTCCGCCTCGGAGAGCCCCAGGCGGTCGTCGAAATGGCGCGTCCACCGGAGGGCTCCGATACGGGCAAGGCGCGCGATGGCGTCCTCCCCCATGGTCTCGGTACCCTTGTTGCACTTGGCCACAAATGCGAAATCCTCCTCCAGGCGTAACAGCGACGCGCGATGGGCGGCGTCCGTCTCCGCGGTGCAAGTGCCGGCCAGTTGCGCCCGGAGTCGTTCGATTTCGAGGTCGCGCCGCAGTACCTCGAAGCGCATGCGCACCTCGTGGATGCGGTTTTGGATGGTTTCGAGTTTGGTCGCCTTGTCGATCACGTACTCTGGCGTCGCCACCTTCCCGCAGTCGTGCAGCCAGGCACCGATACGGAACTCCTCCCATTCCGCGTCGGACCTGAATCCAAAGGTCGCGAAAGGGCCTTCTGTCGCATCGCAGGCCGCCTTGGCGAGACCCATCGCCAGGTCCGGCACGCGCTCGCAATGCCGGCCCGTGTACGGGCTCTTGGCGTCAATGGCCGTCGCGAGCACTTGGATCAGGCTTTCCATCAGTTGCTTCTGCGACTCGACCAATTCGAGGTTGTCGAGGGCGACGGCGGCCTGCGCCGCCAGGGCCTCGACCAGAGCGACAGATTCCGGATCGAAGGGCACGATGGCACCGTTGATCGGGTCCAGTGCGTTCATGAATTGCAGCACGCCGATTGGAGCTCCGCCACGAGGCGCAATCGGCACCGTGAGCATCGATACCGTGCGGTAGCCGCTGGCGATGTCGAAGGCGCGGGTGCCGCTCAGGTCAAAGCGCGTCTCCCTGTACACGTCATCGATGCGGACGGAGCAATTGTGGACAGCCGTGTAGACGGAGACGTAATTCTCGTTCGGACGTCCGGTCTGGGAGTCGTAAAGCGGAATCTGCACCGAAGGCAGCGGGTCGCTTCGCGTGCGGAGTTCAAAGCGCAGCGTCTCCTGGTCGGTGACCATGTACATGGTCGCCCCATCGCAGTGGAGCAGCCGTCGTCCCTCGCTGAGTAGTTGCTGCAGGAGCGCCGCGCGATCGCGACTCATCGACATCATGATGCAGGTTTCGATCAGCCCGTTCAGGCGTGACGAACGGGCCGAGAGCTTGGCGCGGTAGTAGCCATGCTCGGCAGCCCGCTGGCGACGAAGCCGCCCCAGGTCCGCGAGCGTGGCCAGCCGCCGGCTCACGTCGGCAAGATCGGCGGGCTGCATGATCCAGTCGCTCGCGCCTTGCTTGAACGCGTCCGCCCGAGCCTCGGACTGCGAGGCTCCGCCCAGCACGACCACCGGCAGCAAGGCAGCCGGAAAGCCCGCGCGGATCGCGTGGATCAGTGTGAGCGCTCCGCCGACGCCGCCATGCTCGTCGATCAGCACCACGTCCCAGTCGTCGCGGCCGAGCTGTTCGAGCGCTTCGCTTGCGCCACAGGGGCGCACGAAAAAGCGCAAGCCGCGCAAGCCTGAGACCAGCTCCTCGTTCGGGAGGGCCGGGTCGCTGCAGACCAGCAGCGTCTTCGTGAACGCGGCGCCTCTGGCGTGCGCGCCTGTTTCGCCCGGCATGCTCTCATCCATGTAGGTGGACGCGAGGATGCCGCGCGGCGCGAAGCGGCGTTCGATATCAGGCAGTCTCATGATCTCAGCGCTTGAACACGATCACGCCGGAGACGTTGCCGACGCGGCTGTCGAAACCATAGGCCACGCCGGCCTGGCTTCCCTGGCCGCCGGCAATCTGGCCGATCACTGACACGTTGTTGCCAAGGCTTCCCGTGCAGCCGCCCGTGCAGCCCGTGCCGGTGCTGGAGATCAGGGATACGCCGGAGAAGCCGGCAGCGGAAGTCTGCGATGCAACACCGACCAGCGAGAAGGTCTGCCCGGCCACCGGCACGGTCAACGAATAGCTGGCCGTGCCGGCAAGCTGCAGCAGCAGCGCCGCCGTGAAGGTGCCGGTCGCGCTGTTCACGGACCCGGTAGCCACGAGCTTGCCGCCCGACTGCATGGTGGGCGCCGTCGAAGCAAAGGACGAGTACAGGCCCGCCGCCGGCAGTATGGGCGCTGACGCGATGGCGAAGTAATGCAGAGTCGCCAGGTTGCCGTTGCCCACGCCGCTGCTGCCCGCGGTCCCCTTGACCTTGCTCTGGCCGCCCGTCCAGCGGCCCCAGGCGATCACGCCGTTGGAGCCGACGTCGAGGGGCGTGCCCTTCTCGATGATGACCTTGCCGGTCGACGCATTGCGCAGCTCCAGGAGCCCGCCCTGCGCGTCGAACGAGGCGTTTCCCTGGGTCAGGCCTGAAGCCACAGCGCCTTTTTCGGTGCTCCAGACCAGGCCCAGCGTGGCAGTGCCGTTGGGCAGGGGTGTGGCGACCGGCGCGGGTGCGGGGCTGAGCGCGGGCGGAGGACTTGGCGCGGGTGCCGGGCTTGGCGCAGGCGCCGGTGTCGGTGTCGGTGTTGGTGCAGGTGCAGGCGTTGGTGCCGGCGTAGGTGCCGGCGTAGGTGCGGGTGTTGGCGCTGGTTCGGGTGCCGGGCTGGGTGCCGCAGCAGGGCTTGGTGTGGGCGCCGGGCTTGGCGCTGGCGGCGGCGCCGGTGTTGGTGCAGGCGCAGGCGCAGGCGCAGGCGTTGGTGCCGGGCTTGGCGCAGGCTTCGGCGCTGGTGTGGGGGCCGGCGTTGGCGCAGGGTTTGGCGCAGGTGCCGGGGCTGGCTCCGAGGCAGGCGCCGGCGTCGGTGCGGGTGTTGGCGCAGGTGTGGGTGCCGGGCTGGGTGCGGCCGCGGGGCTCGGTGTGGGCGCCGGGCTTGGCGCTGGCGCTGGCACAGGTGCAGACACCGGGGCCGGTGCTGGTAGCACCGTGATCGGCGTGGAAGGCCCTGGCGCTGGAGCCGGCGTACTGCTGTCGACGACAGTCGAACCGGGCAGCGTCGGCAGCACATCATCGGCAGTGCCGGAGCCGACAACCGCAGGCGCGCTCGTGGCAGGTGGCTTCAGCGAAGCGACGAGGTATTGCGAGAGCTTGTCACCCGAGGTCGGTGTTTGCGAATCAGCGGCGGCGCTCGTTGTCGGCTGAGGAGCGGCGGCGATCGGCTTCGACTCGGCGGCGTTGGCAGGCTGGAGATAGACAAGCTGTTCCGCACGGAGAACGGGTTTGATCGACATGCCCGGCGTGAAGGCCGAAGAGCCCTTGGGGACGTCGACGCAGCCGCCGTCGTTGCAGACCGCCACGCGGCCGCCGATGACGCCGACCTTCAGGCCGCCGTCAATTGCAGCGGTGTACTCGGTTCCGCGGATGCCGATCGTGCCTGAGGGGGTGTCGAGCTTGTAGTCCGCGGTACGCGAATGTCCGATGCTGCCGCTGATGGTGCGCAGCTTGCCGGCGAGCAGGCTCATGAAGCCGCGCTCCTCGTTGCCTGGCGGGCCGGCGAGGTGATAGTCGTCCAGGCGCAGGGTCGTGCGTTCGCCCAGGGACATCATGGCGCCGTCGATCATGCGCAGCTGGACGCGGCCCTTGCCTGTCTGCACGGTCTCGCCGGATTCGACGCCGCCGCCCGTCTTGAGCTCGCGGGCTTCACCCTTGGCCGACAGCGCGCGCACATCGCCACTGGTGAACAGCACCGTGGCCGAAGGCGCCGACCAGGCGAGTCCGGTGAAGGCTAACAGCCCGGCGATCGAGAGCGCATTGCGCAGCCAGAGCGCCGAGGCGGGCTTAGGAGCCCGGGCGGCAGAAGGCGGCGATAGCGAGAATCGGCCCAAGCCGCCGATCTTTCTGCCGCCCGGGCTCCTAGCGCCAGGATGGACAGGGCGTCGGAAGTCTGAGGTCATGGGAAAGTCCTGTGGGCGGTGATCTGGATGACGCTGCGCGAGTAGTCGTAGAGCACGACATTCGAAGCAGCTCTTGTGTGATGAACCTGTGCGGTGAGTTGCCACTGATCGGTGGCGCTGTAGCGCAGGCCGGCAGTGGCATAGTTCTGGTGGTCGCGGCGATCGGTGTCGAAGAAGGGCTCCGTGCCGCCGAACCGGCGCCGCTCGTGCTGCCCCTCCGCGAACAACATGACCGAGGGGTTCAGGCGCCGCTCCATGCCAAGCCGCAGGCCCGAGGCGTGATGCCCGAAATGCGCCAACTCGGCCTTCGTGGCCCGCTCGCTCGCGAAGTACGCGCTGCCGTAGACCAGCGTCCCTGCGGCGGCGAATTCACGGCCAAAGCCGATACCCAGCAGGGAGCGATCGGTATTGCGCTCGGCCTGACCCTTGTAGTCCTGATGTGACCACTGGCCGAACAAGCTCGCCTGCGAGGCCGCATTGAGCTGTTGTTGCCATTGAGCGCTAATGCCATTGGCGCTGCGGTATCGGCTCGACCCTACCCAGGCCGTGCCGTTCTGCAGGGCGATGGTCTGGCTCTGCGTGCCCACCGTACGGCGAGCACCGACAGTGGCGTCGAAAAGGACGGTGTTCATGTCATGGACGACGCGATCCACGGTGCCGCGAAGGTTGCCCGCTGCGACCAGCTTCCACGCCGGCGAGAGCGCAAATTCGGCATTGATTCCGCCTGCCGCGGAAGCGACGAGATCGTGCTGCTGCCGGCTTTCGGGTGCGGTCTGGAAAAGGATGCCGCCGAAGGCCGGAATTGCAAATTCGCCTTGGTTCGTGGCGCTGTTGACATTGCTGTCATAGCCGGCGCCTACCTCGAGGTAGCCCGAGACGCGAGGGCCCGTCGGGCGCGCAAGCTGGTCGATGACGCCGATGACACGATCGATCGCTGCCGACGCGCCCTCAGGCAAGTCTCCGCCGCGAGCCAGGCGCATCTCCACCCGGGCACTGTCGGGATCGCCGGCGGCGAGGTAGGCGCGGCCGAGTTCGGCGTGAGCCAGCAGGTTGTCGGGTTGCCTTTGCATCAGGCGTTCAAGCGCGAAGATCGCCCGTGTCACATGACCAGAGTCGAGCGCAGCAATGCCCAGTAGGTAGTCGAATGCGGGATCCCCGGCACGCGTTGTCTCGGCCTGGGCCAGCAAGGCATATGCGCCTGCCGCATCCTTCTTACCCAGCAGGGCTGAGGCCTTGACGAGCAAGTCTTCCTGGGCGAAGGCGTTCGTCGCGAGGCAACTCAATGCAATGGCGAAGGCGATCAGGGAAAACGAACGGGCATGAGGTCGCGCGGTAGCTCCGGGCCTGGTGGGCAAACTGTGCAAGGGCACCTCGAGCTATTGTTGTCAAAGCGCCATTTCCATGCGCTACCTTGCATCTATCGTCGCTAGTCTTAGCAAGTAAAGGGATGTCGACCAGGGGTTTGTAACTATTTGTACAGAATGATCTGTCTTCTCTGCTGGCACCTCACTGGCTGGCCGAGTGCGGTGCCCAGCTTTGTTTCGTCACCAGTGCAAATCTGACGGGATTTGCACTGGAGCGAAACATGGAGGCCGGAGTGCATGTCAAGGGCGGGGGTGTACCTGCGTTATTACAGGATCATCTGGAAGCGCTTGTGGCGCTGGCGGTGGTGCAGCGCCCTGAGCTCTAGCGCTGGAAGAGACTGATGAAAACTTGGGACACCTGAGAGATCGTTGCCGGCGCTTCGCGGCGATCAATGCGCCTGAATAGGCGTCGCGCCCATATGCCGTTTGCGGCACGACTAAATCCTCATGAGTTTGCCTACAGATTGCCTACAAGGCGATCGGAGTTCAAAAAGCAAAAAGCCACCGCTAGGGTGGCTTTTCTTCTAAGTGCGCGCTGTATACAGTTTGCACCTAGATAATTTTGGTGGCGCTTCAGGGATTCGAACCCCGGACCTGCGGATTATGATTCCGTCGCTCTAACCGGCTGAGCTAAAGCGCCTCAAGCCCTCGACTATAGCATTGAGTTTTCTCGGCGCGCAAGCAGTTGGTTAAATAAGTTTTTCATTCCGCCAGAGCGGTGCGCACGGCCGCGAGATCCCAGGCGGCGTGCCCCACGGTTTTTAGCAGCATCGGTGCACGCGGCAGGGCCTTGTCAGCAAGGGCTTCAGCCAGGTTGTGCACGCGACTCCAATCCACACCGGCTTGCAGCAAATCGCCGGCTTCGTGGCGCGCGCCGTCTAGGTCATCGACCCATACATGCCGCTGCCGCACTTGCTTTGCCGGCAGTTCGGCCATCTGTGGGGTGAAGCTGCCCAGGCCCACGATCAAGGTGTTGGGCGCGACGTCGTCCGGCAACACCGCGCTCAAGGAGGTCGTCGCCGTCACCACCACGGCAGCGTCTTCCAGTGCCTGCTCAATTGTGAGGGCCCGGGCATTCAATCGCTGTGCCGTCAGCAAGGCGGCAAAGGCCATGCCCTGCGCGCGGCCGCGGCCCACGCAGCGCAAGTGCACACCGGGCCAACGCTCGCCCATGGCCAGCGCATGGGTCAGCGCCTGCGCGCCGGTGCCGACCAAAACAAGGGATTCGGGCGGGCGACCCAGCAGCGTTTCTATGCCCAGCAAGGTGACGGCCGCCGTGCGCCTTGCGGTCACCACGATGCCGTCCAGAATGATCAGGGGCGTGCCGTTGCCGGCCTCGCTCACCACCACGCGGCCCTGAATCGTCGCTTGCCCGCGCGCCCGGTTGGCGGGCGTTACGGCGACCAATTTGGTGACCGCATAGTGGGCGTCGGTGCAGGGCATCGCCAGATAGCTGCCGCCCTCGGGCAAGGGCAGAACGGTGCGTGCGCTGGCGTGAATCAGGCCAGCGTGCAGATCCAGCATGGCTTGCCTGACGGCCGGAATCAGGCGCTCATAGGGCAGCAGGTCGGCGGTGGCTTCGGCATTGAGAATTCGCATCGGGGCTTCCTTGGGCGGAACGGGGTGGGGGTGGGGGCTCGCCCGGGCCAGCCGATTATGATTCCGCCCTGACGACTCCTCGGGTTCACGATGTTCAGCTTCTTCAAGAAAAAGTTCTCTTCCACGCCAGCGCCGGCGCCGGACGCTGTGCCCGAATCGATCGCGGTGGCGATTGCCGAACTGATTGTTGAGCCCGTTGTTGAGCCAATCATTGAGCCCGTCATCGAGCTGCCTGTCGCCGCCGCTCCGGCCTTGCCCACGCCCACGCCCACGCCCACCGAGCCCCGCCGCAGCTGGATGGACAAGCTGCGTCAAGGTCTGCGCAAGACCGGCTCCAGCATTGCCCAGGTCTTCACCGGCACACAGATCGACGACGCGCTGTACGAGGAGCTGGAGGCGGCGCTGCTGATGGCCGACACCGGCGTCAAGGCGACCGAGCATTTGCTCGCCGACCTGAAGCGCCGCGTCAAGGAGGCCAAGGCAACCGCGCCCTCGGCCGTGCGGGGTTTGTTGATCGAGGCGCTGACCGACCTGCTGCGGCCGCTGGAGAAGTCCTTGGCGGTTGGTCAGCACAGCCCGACGGTGATGATGGTGGTCGGCGTCAACGGCGCCGGCAAGACCACCAGCATCGGCAAGCTGACCCGTCATCTGGCCGAGGCCAATCAGAAGATCCTGCTGGCGGCGGCCGACACCTTCCGCGCCGCCGCGCGCGAGCAGTTGGCGGTGTGGGCCGATCGCACCCAAGTCGAGATCGTCAGCCAGGAAGGCGGCGACCCCTCGGCCGTGACCTTTGATGCGGTGACGGCGGGCCGCGCGCGCGGCTGCGATGTGGTGATCGCCGATACGGCGGGCCGCCTGCCGACGCAGCTGCATCTGATGGAAGAGCTGAAGAAGATCAAGCGCGTGATCGGCAAGGCGCAGGACGGCGCGCCGCATGAAGTCTTGCTGGTGATCGACGGCAACACCGGTCAGAACGCGCTGGCGCAGGTGAAAACCTTTGATGATGCGATCGGCCTGACCGGCCTGATCGTGACCAAGCTGGACGGCACGGCCAAGGGCGGCGTGCTGGCGGCGAT
>NZ_JANNMI010000411.1:0-9881 GCF_031397715.1 Roseateles sp. | reverse complement strand
GCCACGGTGTTGCAACAAGGCGTTCATGGGCACAACCAAGAAGCCGCCCACCAGGCCCAAGAGGATTAGAAAAGGCACCGCCACCCAGATATTCGTCACCGCGTTCAGGCCCACCACCAGCAGACCCAGCATGATGCCCAGCGGTATGACCTTGGTGGCGCGGTCCAAACGCATATACATCGACGCCGCCACCGCGCCCACCGCCGTGCCCAGCGCCACCACACCGCCCAGGCTGGACGCCTGCGTGGTGGTGTAGCCCAGCGCCGCTGCGGCCCAGGGGAACACGATGATGCGCATATTGCCGGAGATGCCCCAGAACAGCGTGGTGGTGGCCAGTGAGATCTGCCCCAGCTTGTCGGCCCATAGACGCGAGTTGCAGGAAGCGAAGTCACGCACCAAGACCAGCGGGCTGTGCGCCAGTGGCTGCAACTCGACTTGCGTGCGCGGAATGGCCAGGTTAAAAATGGCTGCCACCAGATACAGACTCACCAGGCTCGCAATAGCGGCTTCAGGCGGCGTGTCAATCCCGCTGTCAAAAAATGGCAAATCGATGCCCAGCAGATAGGGTGCCAAATGCGGGCCCACCAGTTGACCGCCGAGCAAGATGCCCAGAATGATTGAGGCAATCGTCAGGCCCTCGATCCAGCCATTCGCCTTGACCAGTTGAGACGGCGGCAGCAGTTCGGTCAGGATGCCGTATTTGGCCGGCGAGTAGGCGGCGGCGCCGAGGCCGACGATGGCATAAGACAGCAGCGGATGGGCGCCGGACATCATCATCAAGCAACCCACAATCTTGATCAGATTGGCGTAGAACATCACCTTGCCCTTGGGCACGGCGTCTGCAAAAGCGCCGACAAAGGGCGCCAGGATCACATAAAAGAGCGCAAAAATCGGTCCCAGCGCAGGAATCTGCCAAACCGGTGCGCCGGTGTTCCTGAGCAGCTCGATGGCGCCAACCAACAGCGCGTTATCAGCCAGCGAGCTGAAGAACTGCGCTGACATGATGGTGGAAAAGCCTTTTTTCATGAACCCGTTCAATACTGCGAAGAAGGCGCAACCGCGGCCAAAAGCCCGCGGCAAAGATGGTGCTGCGCCGGGTTTATAGCATGCGCCTTGTTCTAGGGGGGTGTGACTTGCCGGCTAGGGACTCTTTGCAAAACCCCTGTGGGCCGCGGCGGGATCTTTGCGGGATATTGGGCAAGGCGCGAACCACCGCCCAGACTCGTGTCTGGGCAACGGTCGCAACGCCGGCCAGCGCCCGCAAAGGCCAGCCAATGCCACAATTCGGCCATGCCGCGTCCTATCGAAGCCCTTATCCACGTGCCCGCTCTGGCCCATAACCTTGCCCGTGCGCGTGCTTGCGCGCCGGACGCGATGGTCTGGGCCGTCGTCAAGGCCAATGCCTATGGCCACGGCATCGCCAATGCCTATGAGGGCTTGCGCGGCGCCGACGGCTTTGCCCTGCTCGATCTGGACGAAGCGCAGCAGCTGCGCGCTTGCGGCTGGCGCGGTCCGATTCTGTTGCTGGAGGGCGCCTTCGAGACCCGCGACCTGGAGCTCTGCTCGCGCCTGAAGCTCTGGCATGCGGTGCATTGCGAGCAGCAGATCGACTGGCTGGCGATGCACAAGACGCATGAGCCGCACCGGGTGTTTCTGAAGCTCAACAGCGGCATGAACCGGCTGGGCTTCAGCGCCACCGCCTTCCGTGCCGCCTGGACACGCCTGAACGCCTTGCCCCAGGTGGACGAGATTTCGCTGATGACGCATTTCTCCGACGCCGACGCGCGGCGCTTCGGCGCCGACGGCATCCAGCACCAGCTCGATGCATTCGAGGCCGTCTGCGCCGACCTGCCCGGCGAGCGCTCGCTCAGCAATAGCGCCGCCACCTTGCGCCACAGCTCACGCGTGCACAGCGACTGGGTGCGCGCCGGCATCATGAGCTATGGCGGCGTGCCCGATTACCCCGAGCATGGCCCCGCGCATTGGGATCTGCAGCCGGCGATGACGCTGCGCTCCAAGATCATTGCTGTGCAGCATCTGCAAGCCGGCGACACGGTCGGTTACGGCAGCAGCTTCACGGCTGCCAAAGCGATGCGCATAGGCACGGTGGCCTGCGGCTATGCCGACGGCTACCCCCGCCATGTGCCCAGCGGCTCGCCCATCCTGGTGGATGGGCAGCGCACCACGACGGTGGGCCGGGTCTCGATGGACATGCTGGCGGTCGACCTGAGCGCGCTGCCCGCCGCGGGCTTCAACAGCGAAGTGACGTTGTGGGGCCAAGGCCCCAAGGGCCAGGTCTTGCCGATTGATGAAGTCGCCAAGGCGGCCGGCACGATCGGCTATGAGCTGATGTGTGCGCTGGCCAAGCGCGTGCCGGTGACGGTGCACCACCTAGAGTGAGAGGATGAGAACTTTTTACTGCGCGACCCCCATGCGTCGTTGGCCAGATGCTCGGAATCCTCACGTACAGGAAGTGCGTTCCGGTTCCTGTGCTCCGCCCGCCTAGCCTGGCGGCCGCTCGCTACAAAAGTCCCCATCCTCTGAGCTAATCATGAACTTTCACTGGACACCGGCCGATTGGGAGCTTGACTTCAGCTTCATCCGCGCCAGCGGCCCCGGCGGGCAAAACGTCAACAAGGTCTCCAGCGCCGTTCATTTGCGCTTTGACATCAACCGCTCGACCTTGCCGGCCATCATCAAGCAGCGGCTGCTGGCGCTGTCCGACCAGCGCGTCACCAATGAGGGCGTGATCGTCATCAAGGCGCAGGAAACCCGCAGCCAGGAGCAGAACCGCGCCGACGCGGTGGCGCGCCTGGTCGAGCTGGTGCAAGGCGTCGCCCATACGCCCAAGGCCCGCCGCGCAACCAAGCCGACCTATGGCTCCAAAATGCGCCGGCTGGAGGGCAAGGCGCAACGCAGTGGCATCAAGGCCGGGCGCGGGCGGGTCAGCGAGTAAGCAAGAGGCTCAGGGATTTCCCTGGGGTTTGACGCCTCGGCCGGCGCGACTTGCAGTTCGTCGCATGCCGCTCGCGGTCCGGCGCACAGGGCCGCAGACTGCAGGCATGGCACTCCAGCCAGCAGCACCAGGAGCTCACGATGTCCCTCAGCAACGAATTCGAACGCCTCGCCGACCTGCATCAAGCCGGCCAACTGACGGACGATGAATTCGCCCGCGCCAAGGCCAGGCTGCTGGACGGCCCAGCGGGCTTCAAGCCCGATGAAACGCTGCACCGGCAGCGCCAAGGCGCCGGCCTCGGCCACGCGATCAACGGCCTGCAGCGCAGCCGCAATGAGCGTTGGTTGGGCGGCGTCTGCGGGGGCTTGAGCCAAGTCAGCGGCCTGGCCGCCTGGATCTGGCGGCTGATCTTCATTGCCGCCCTGCCCTGCCACGGGCTGGGCCTGATCGTCTATTTGATGCTGTGGGTGCTGGTGCCTGAACAGCGCGACGAGCCGCTGCGCCTGAACTAAGCCGAATTAGCGCCGCTTGGTCGCCACAAAAATACTGGCCAAACACAGCGCCATGCCACTCACCGACAAAACCGTCGGCACCCAACCTTCAAGTGCCGCCGAGATCACCAGCGCGATGACCGGGATCACCACCCCGGTCAAGGCGGCCCGCGCCGGGCCCTGCAGCTGCGCCAGCTTGAAGTACAGCACAAAGGCAATGACCGAGCCAAACACCGACAGGTAAAGCAAGCTCAGGACATAGGGCGCACGCCAATCGAAATGCAGGCCCTGGCCGCTGAGCAGCGACATCAGGATCAAAAAGACCGCGCCATAGCCCATGCTCCAGGCCAGCACGGGCACCAGCGCCAGCCCGCGCCGGGTCAGCGTCAGCGTCAGCACATTGCCGATGCAGGCGGCCAACACGGCCAGCAGACCCAGGCCCAACCCCAAGGCAGCGCTGGGGCGGGCACCGGTTGCGGCAATCTCGGGCCAGAAAATCATCACCACGCCGAGCACGCCGCCGCTGGCCGATACAAGGAAGCGCCGCGTCACCGACTGGCCGAAGAAGAGCCGCCCGGACAAGGCATTGCCAAACACCATCAGGCAGAACAAAACCGCCACCAGGCCGGTCGGGATATGCCGCTCGGCCTCATAGACCGAGTAGTAATTGCCGCTGTACTGGACGATGCCGGTCGCCAACATCAGCAGATGCGCCGAGGCCGGCAGGCGCAAGGATTCGCTGCGCAGCCGCGCCAGGCCGAACAGCAGCAGCGCGGCAATTGCAAAGCGCCAGGCGACCGAGTTGAGCACCGGCACCCCGCTGGCCAGCTGGTAAAGGATCACATGCCAGGTGCTGGCCCAGATCAGGGTCGGGCCCCAAAAGAGGGTACGGGTTGAAATCAAGGGCATAGGACGCCGCAATAGGCCCGCCGGCTTGTCATCTTCATTTACTGCTCCGTTGATATGAATGCGCTGAAGGGCACCGCTCGCTTTAAGGATGCGCTGCGGCGGCGTTTTACCACGGCCGGCGACGCCCTCTGACCCGGCAGCCAGCACGGGCGGCGCAATTTCGCGACCCGCAGGGGCGGGGGCGGAGCCCGTCACATCACCAAGTTGAAGGGGGGCTGAAAATTGCCCTGCTTTATGCCGCAAGGTGTAGCAAAGTCATTGACACATTCCGAATCCAGCGCCAATGCGCGGAGGTACTTCAAGCGCAAAGCATATGATTTCAGTGCAGCACGGAACCATCCGGATGCTGCCCAACTCAAGAAACAAATCGCCATTCGGCTCGATGAGGAGTCGATCATGTCCTTCAAGACGATCTCCGAAGACCTTGGTATTGCTGATCAGAACCTCATCAATTTGTACTCGCGGGACTGCCTGGCCACGCCTTGTGGCGCACAAGGCCAATTAGAAACTGGCTCACCGATCGAGGTCCGTCTTCATCAAAAGGAAAAAAATGAGCGCTATCGGCAATCTTTTGTGGTTCATTTTCGGCGGCTTTGTCATGGGCCTGGGCTGGTGGTTAGCCGGCTTGATTGCGTTCATCACCGTGGTCGGCATCCCCTGGGGGAGGGCGTGTTTTGTGATCGGCCAATTCGCCTTCTTTCCGTTTGGAAAAGAGGCCATCAGCAGACATGAGTTGTCCAAGCAGGAAGACATCGGAACCGGCAGCCTCGGGCTGCTTGGCAACATCATTTGGTTCATCTTCGCCGGGCTGTGGCTGGCGCTGGGTCATGTCGGCTCGGCCTTGCTGTGCTTCGTGACCATCATCGGCATTCCGTTTGGCATTCAGCATTTGAAGCTTGCCGGCATCGCGATCGCGCCGATTGGTAAAACCATCGTGACCAAGGAGGTTGCCGCGGCCGCTCGCCAGCAGGGCACCCAAGCGCATCTTGCCAAGATTCGGGCAGATCGGGGACCGGGCCCAAATCTGTAAGCAAGACCTGACCCTCGGCTCCGACTTGTTGACGAAAACGCGATAAGTTCACGAAATATGTCGGCGTGCAGGGCATCTATGTATTGTTTTGTCTATTTCAAGCACCTCCAATGGCACCGCAGTGCCAGCCCGGCTAGTCTGCTGTTCAACCGAAGCATCGCGCCATATGTCCCCAAACAATTTGCACTTGCAGCCAATGTCGAGCTCATTGGGCGAAGACGCCCAAAGCCCGCGCTGGTCATTCGGGCAGGGCTCGGACGTTTTGACGCTCAACCAGGACATCGGAGCCGGCAGCACCTGCTTGAAGCTTGCTCCCGAGCAGGCTCAGCAGCTCAGGGCACTCGGGGCGGCAACCGCATGCATACGGGTCACGATCCGCGCCGCCCAATGCATTGAGCTGGTGCTGATTGGCAAGAAGACCGGGGTGGGGCTATGGGGTGGCTTGGCCAACCGTGCGGACGACGTCGACGGCATCATTGCGGCAATGCAAAAGGCGCTGGGCTTCGCAGAACAAATCGTCTCGGAAGTGAACTCCCTGGTGCTCGTCGTCGACCGCAACTACAAGGTCAGACGCTTCAACCGGCTGTGCGAGGAAGGCACCGGCATGCAAGAGGCCGACATGATCGGTGTCGATGCGCACAAATTGTTTCTTGCTGCGGCGCATCAGCATGAGGCCAGGGCCAATATCGCGGAGTTTTTCGAAAAAGAGGCGTCATTCGAAACCGTGCGGCCCATCCACACGCAGCAGGGGCTGCGGCAGATTCATTGGCGCAATAAATTGGTGCGCGGCGGCTCGGACGAGGACACCTACTTGGTCTGCTCGGGCGTTGACATCACCGATGCCCTCGCCAACCAGCAGCGCCTCTACGAACTCGCGACCCAAGACCGCATCACCGGCCTGCCCAACGGCTATGCGTCGCGGCAGCGCCTGGATGCGGCCATCGAATCGGGATGCCCAGCCACGATCATGACACTGGGTTTCTTGAACTATCGCTCACTGCGGGGCATGCTCGGGATCACGCAGTCGGAAGGGCTGATGAAGCAAGCGGCGGAGGCGGTTGTGAGGGCTGTGCCGCCCGACTGGACGGTGAGTCGGCTCGGCGGCCCGGAATTCCGGCTGCATGCAGAAGGTGCCCGCGAAGATGCGGAGTTAGCCGCGGTCAGTGGCAAGATTTTGCAGGAGCTAGCCCAGAATTTCGTGGTGGCCGGCGTGCAGATTCGTCTCCACGCTGCCATCGGCGCGGCTCGCATACCGGAGCACGCCGCCACGGCCGATGACCTCGAAATGGCGGTTGACGCAGCCATGCACTCGGCGATGATGCGGGCTGGAAACAGCTTCCAGCTCTACCACAGCCGCCTGCGCGACGCGCTGGCCGAGGGCTTGTGGCTGGATGCTCAAATGCATGAAGCGCTGGACCGCAATGAGCTTGACCTCTGGTTTCAGCCCAAAGTCGATCTGCTCGACGGCCAGGTCAACAGCGTGGAGGCGCTGATACGCTGGAAGCATCCAGAACTCGGCTACATCCCCCCTGACAAGTTCATCCCGCGTGCCGAGACCACCGGTTTGATTGTGCGCATCGGACGTTGGGTGGTGCAAACGGCCGCGCAGCAAGCGGCTGCCTGGGCCGCCGAGGGCCGACCCCTGCGCGTCTCGGTGAACGTCAGCGCCAAACAACTGGTGCATGACGCTTCACTGACACAGATTCTGAAAGCGGCCCAAGACCGATGCGGCGGGCTGATTGACGTGGAGTTGACGGAGTCAAGTTTCCTCGAAGATGCGCAAGCGGCTCGCGTATTTATCGAATGCTGCCGCTCGCTTGGCTGCGGGGTGCATTTGGACGACTTCGGTTCAGGCTATTCGTCGCTGGGGCAGTTGGCCGATCTGGAACTGACTGCCGTCAAGCTTGACCGCACCTTCATTGCTGAGGGGGGCAACTCGCCGCGCCAACACGCCATGCTGGAGGCCATTTCGCGCTTGGCGCAAGCGCTTGGCCTGGATGTGATTGCCGAGGGCATTGAGACCGAAGCGATGGCGCTGAAGCTGCGCAGCATCGGTGTCCAATATGGACAAGGTTGGCTTTACAGCAAGGCAGTTCCAGCCAAAGAGCTGTTGGCTTGGCTCGGTGCCCGGGATGCAAGCGCGCAACCCTGTTGACCGGCCGCTCAGAATCTGCCGCCCGGGCTCCTAGCCTAGACTCCTCTCCCATGCGAGCCATCATCCTCGCGGCCGGGCGCGGTGAGCGCATGCGGCCGCTCACCGACACCACCCCGAAGCCGCTGCTGTGCGTGCGCGGCAAACCCTTGATCGAGTTTCACATCGAGGCGCTCGCCCGCGCCGGTGTGCGCGACATCGTCATCAACACCGCCTGGCTGAGCGAGCAGTTCCCGGCCGTGCTCGGCGACGGGGCCCGCTTCGGCGTGCATCTGCACTTCAGCGATGAATCCAACGAGCCGGTCGGCGCCTTGGAGACGGCCGGCGGCATTGCCCGTGCGATGCTGAAGTTATGTGCCCAAGGGGACGCGGCGTTCTGGGTCGTCGCCGGCGATGTGTTCCTGCCGGACTTCCGCTTCGAGAGCGCCGCCGCCGAGCGCTTCTTGCACAGCAACCTGGACGCGCAGCTCTGGCTGACCCACAACAGCCCTCACCACCCCAAGGGCGACTTCGGCATCAGCGACCAAGGCCTAGCACTCAGCGACACCGAGGGTCCGCGCTACACCTGGGCCAGCGTCGGCCTGTTCCGCCGCCGCCTGTTTGAAGCCATCCAACCCGGCGCCAAGGCAGCGTTGCGGCCATTGTTAGACGACGCCATCCGGCGCCGCACGCTTGGCGCCGAGCTGCTGAACGGGGCTTGGGTCGACGTCGGCACCGTCGAACGCTTGGCCGCGCTGCAAACCTGACCTGACCAGCTCAAGTTCACCGCTGGCCAAGCAGTCGGCCATCGGTTGGCGCTCGCGCGCGACGATCAAGAACTCTTCGCCACAAGTGGTCAATATCGAGCAGGAAAAATATCAGGTAGGCATCAGTCGGCCGGTCGCCTTGCCTGGGTGCTTCAAGACGGCGCAAGCTTAGCGCCACATCGGACTCGATCTGCAGGGCCAAAAAACGCCGGTTGCGCAGGCCCGTCAAGGGAGCGGTCAGGCTGGACGCCTCCAGCTCGGCCGTGCGCTCACGCACCTTGTTCTCCAGCCAAAGCTGGCGCTTGCGCAACAGCCGCGTACGCGAGCGCACCAGCGCTGTGACCGCTGCGCCCAATAGCGCCAGCGCGACCAAACGGAACCACTATTGCTACCACCAGGCCGGCAAAACCGTCAGCTTGACGCCCAACTCCTGCTCGCTGGCGACGCCGCTGCGGTTGACTCGGAGCCTGGGAGGCAGCAAGCGGCGACACGCGTTCTCGAAGAGCGACATAGTCAAAACTGGACCGCTGCGGCCGACTTGTAGCCGCCGATTTTTCTGCCGCCCCGGGCTCCTAGCGCCGCACCGGCCGGTGCGGCCAAAGCAATCGGTATCAGTAGAAGTAACTGGTCAAACCGGCGAAGCCTGTGCATCTCGCACTATGACATGCGGCGATGACGGCTCCGCCCCCGGGAAACCCCCGCGTGGCTTCAGCTCAATTTACTTGGCCAGCGGCGCCGTGATCGCATCAATACGCGCCAACACCTCGGGCGTCAGTTTGGGCGTCAACGCCAGCGCGCCGAGGTTGTCATGCAGCTGGGCGAGCTTGCTGGCGCCGAGGATAACGGTCGAAACACGCGGGTTGTGATTGGCCCAGGCAATCGCCAGCTGCGCCACATTGCCGCCCAAATCCGCCGCCACGCCGGCCAGCTGCGCCACCGCCGCATTCTTGGCCTTGTCGGTCAGGCCCTCGACCATCCAGCTCATATTGTCCAGCGCGCCGCGGCTCCCCGGCGGCACGCCGTCCTGGTACTTGCCGGTCAGCAAGCCCGAGGCCAAGGGGCTCCAGGTGGTCAGACCGAGCCCGAGGTCCTCATAGAGACGCGCATATTCCTGCTCGACCTTGCTGCGGTGGAACAGGTTGTACTGCGGCTGCTCCATCACCGGCTTGTGCAGATGGTGGCGCTCGGCGATCTCCCAGGCGGCACGGATATCGCTGGCTGACCATTCGCTGGTGCCCCAGTAGAGCGCTTTGCCCTGGGTGATCATGTCGCTCATCGCGCGCACCGTCTCTTCGATCGGCGTGTGCGGGTCGGGGCGGTGGCAATAGACCAGGTCGATGAAGTCGAGCTGCATGCGCTTCAGAGAGCCGTCAATCGCCTGCAGCAGGTATTTGCGGTTCAGCGTGTCCTTGCGGTTGACGGCGTCGCCCTGGCGGTCCAGCCCCCAGAAGAACTTGGTCGAGACCACGTAGTTCAGGCGCGGCCAGCCGAGTTGCTTCAACGCGGCGCCCATCACCTCTTCGCTGCGCCCGCCAGCGTAGACCTCGGCGTTGCGACCCGAGCAAGCGCATCGACGACATCGACCACCTGGGCAACC
>NZ_JANNMI010000327.1:0-2468 GCF_031397715.1 Roseateles sp. | reverse complement strand
ATCGCAACCTAAAGAAATCTTCGTTGCGAATCATCCATGCCATTTTATGGTGTGTGGGTGCAGGGTTTGTCCAATATTGGCTCCCCGTGCCTCCGCCGTGCGCTTTCACAAGCGTGGTTGATGAATGCCCGTGCGACCAATTAAACTTGAGCTCCACCATGATCGGATTTTCAGGAGTATCAAGACCTGAACTGTCAATAGCGTCACGATGCGGTTGATGATTTCCTGACAGTGCTGCACGATAGATGAACTTTATTTTACGATCAGCTTTTTTAATACCATCAAAGAATGTTTTTTTAATCCATGCTGTTTGTTGCTCCCCTTCCCATTTCTGCATTGCTTCACCCATTGTTACGCCAAGTCCGGTCAGGTCAGGATATTCGTTTATTACCTGGGTAACCGACTCACGTGTGTATTGCTCTATTTGTGATGAAGTTTTACCATCTGCCCACAGTCCTGAATTACGTTCTCCATAATTTTGTACCAAGCTTTTGGAAACAATAATGTTCCAATTAATCATGTAGGTTTCAATGCCTCTTTCTTTTGCCATTTTAAACAAGCCTGTCCAAAAGGTTTTCCACTCCGTCAGTTCAGTGTCTGAAAATGGCGTGGCTTTAGGAAAGTTTTTGGTCAGGATGGCGAACTGGCTCATCATCTTCAGCGTTCCCGGTGCGCATTTGGCAAACACCAGCGAGGAGCCCCGGATCAGCTTTTCGTAAATCTTGACCTCTTCGCTAACGCGCAGACAGTACGGCACTTTGACGATATAGATGCGGTCCAGGAAGGCCTCGTTGTTCTTGTTATTGCGGAAGGTCTTCCATTCGCTCTCATTGCTGTGGGCCAGTACGATGCCGTCGAAGGGGATCGCACCAAAGCCCTCGGTGCCCTTGTAATTGCCTTCTTGAGTGGCGGTCAGCAGTGGGTGCAGCACCTTGATCGGCGCCTTGAACATTTCGACGAACTCCAGCAGGCCTTGATTGGCCAGGCAGAGGCCGCCGGAATAGCTGTAGGCATCGGGGTCGTCTTGTGCGAAGGTCTCCAGCTTGCGGATGTCGACCTTGCCGACCAGCGAGGAGATGTCTTGGTTGTTCTCGTCGCCCGGCTCGGTCTTGGAGATACCAACCTGCCTGAGCACGCTGGGATAACGCTTGACCACCCTGAAGCGGCGAATGTCGCCGCCGAATTCCTCCAGCCGCTTGACCGCCCAGGGGCTCAGGATGCGGTTCAGGTAGCGGCGCGGGATGCCGTACTCCTGCTCCAGCAAATGCCCGTCTTCGGCCGCGTCAAACAGGCCCAGCGGCGACTCATTGACCGGTGAGCCCTGCAGCGCATAGAAGGGCACTTGCTCCATCAAGCTCTTGAGGCGTTCCGCGATCGAGCTTTTGCCGCCACCGACCGGGCCCAGCAGATAGAGAATCTGTTTTTTTTCTTCCAGACCTTGGGCCGCATGGCGGAAGTAGCTAACGACTTGTTCAATCGCCTCTTCGAGACCGTAAAACTCGGCGAAGGCGGGGTAGATCTTGATGGTCTTGTTGGCAAACAGGCGCGACAGCCGGGTGTCGTTGCGGGTGTCAATCATTTGCGGCTCGCCGATCGCCTGCAGCATGCGCTCGGGCGCGGTCGCGTAGGTGATGGGGTTGCGCTTGCACTCGGCGAGGTAATCCTCCAGCGAGAGTTCTTCAACTCGAGTGCGCTCGTAGCGAGCGCTGAAACTGCTGATCACGTCCATGCTGAGCTCCTGTAAAAGCCCCGTCCAACCCAAGCCACTCGTTTGCCTGGGGATTTCAGGGAAGTTCTGATGGCGTCCCGGCCGCTGCCTCCAGCGGGCGCTGGGGCGTCATCAGAGCTTTCCGTGCATTTCAACCTTGGTCAGAGCTTGCGACCCGAGCGTGCAAGCCGAACCCTGAATAAGCTCGTACTTAGGGCGCTTTCATGTCGTTTCAAGCCCCAAACTGCGATTCAATGCTACGCCCATTTTGCTTTACGCGGGTAGCAAGACCTGACCCCAAAACCACAGCGTTCTGTGCAATTATTCGGGTCTACGCAGCCGGTCCGCGGAGCCTATCTATCAAGCCGTTCAATTCGTCCAGCGAGGCGAATTGAATCGACAGCTCGCCCTGCTCGCCGCGCTTGGTGCGTTTCTTGACGCGCACTTCGACCACCGCCGTCAGCAGGTCCGACAGCTCCTCCTCCAGGCGCAGCAGATCCCGGCTCTTGTCATTCTTGACCCGCAGCAGCGGGGTCTGCCGGCCCACGCCTTGGCGCGCGACCATTTTCTCGGCCTCGCGCACGCTCAGTTTCTTGGCCGCGATCTCGGTCGCGCAGGTGATCTGGTGGGCACCGTCCAGGGGCAGCAGCGCACGTGCATGACCCATATCAATATCACCGGCCATCAGCATGTTCTGCACCGGCTGGGCCAGCTGCAGCAGGCGCAATAAATTGCTGGCCGCACTGCGCGAGCGGCCGAC
>NZ_JANNMI010000317.1:0-8241 GCF_031397715.1 Roseateles sp. | reverse complement strand
AGTTGGCGATCCGGCACATGGATCCCGGTCGTTGTCATACAGGTTGTTGCCGGCCGGCAGGAACAGCTCCACCAAGTTAGGTGCACGCACCGCTTGTTGGTAAGCACCGCGGAATTTCGCCATCTTGACCGGTGCGTACTCGAGACCCAGACCATAGGTGTTGGTCGAGATGCCCGACTTGTAGTCCGAGTAACGGTAGCTACCGTTGGCACTCAGCAGATGCGCCAAGGGAGCGCCTTCAATCAAAGGAACACGGATTTCGCCGAAAATTTCATTGACCGAATACTCGCCCGACAAACTCTTGGTTGGGCCGCCCGAGCCGGACAAGTCGCCAGCAGCCGTGGCCGCGTCGGTCGACAAGTCCAAGGTCTCTTTGCGGTGCTCCAAACCGAAGGAGACGCCGATACCACTCTTCGCAGTTGGCAGCTTCAGACCGTATTCACCCAAATCCGAGGTCAAAGACAAGCCTTGCACGTTCAGCTCGGTACCACCCTTGCGGAAACCTGGGGTCTGCAGATAGTCCAGCTGGGCTTTGTCCACGCCACCCAAACGCCAGATGTTGTACGGCACACAAGCCGGGTCGCCATTGGCGCAGACCGCATTGCCATTGGCGTCAGCCACCACGTCCATCGCATTCTTGATGCGCGAACCCAGGAAGTAGTTTTGTTCGTTCTGGCTGTAGATCACCTTTGCGGCGATCGCATAGGCGTCATAGCTCCACTTGCCAACGTCGCCCTTGACGCCGATGACTGAACGGAAGGATGTGTTGCGGAACTCGGACTGACGTCCGCCGCCTTCCACGTTGCGTCGACCCATTGTGATGTCCGCAACATCACCGGGTTTGCTGAAAGTCCTGCCGAGTGAAACGCCGTCTTTGTCTTTCAGCGATTTATTGTTCGCGTCCAAGAGCGCTTTCCAGCTATTGGACAACAGCGGATTCTCGAACTTGACCTCATAGGCATCAATGAAGGCGCCGCCCGGAGCGATCTGCGCCACGGTCAAGTCATCATGGAAGGAGAACTCGGCGTAAACCTTGGCGCTCTCATGGACTTCGTAATTGCCGGTCGCGTTGAAGCTATAGCGCTCCGAAGGGCGCTGGTAGAAGTTGACCGGGCCAAAGTTGTACTGATCGGTGGCAGAGCTGAAGGGTCGGGCGGTGCCGTTTGCGTCGGCATTCGTGAACACGCCAGAGCCAATACCGATACGGCCGGTGGCATTGGTGCCGGAGCCGCCGCAAGCAAAGCCGGCCGCGCTTGAGTTCACGGTACAGGCGCTGAAATCGCGCTCCGACTGCAGCAAGGCATCGTCTTTCTTGTAGCTGAAGAACAGCGTCGCATTGCCCTTGTTGTCTGCAAAGTTGGAGCCCATCAGCAAGCTGATGTCGGTCGACTTGCCGTCGGCCGTCTTGTCGCCGGGAACTTGAAATTCTTTCGGGTTGGTCAAAGCGCGCTTGGCAACCAGATCGGCAACACCACCAGCGTTTTGCTGTCCGTGGTTGTAGAAACTGTGATTGACGTCGAATTGAACGCCTTCGAAGCGGTCGTTCATGATGAAGTTGACCACGCCGGCGACGGCGTCCGAACCATAGACGGCAGAAGCGCCGCCGGTCAGCACTTCAACCCGCTTGATCAACTGAGCCGGGATTTGGTTCAAGTCAGCGGAGGTGGAATTCGCGCTACCCATGGGAAGACGGCGACCATTCACCAGCACCAAGGTGCGATCCGAACCGAGACCGCGCAAGTTGACCGCCGCGGTGCCGCTGGAGCCGTTGACGACGTTGCCGCCTTGGTCAGCAAACACTTGCGGCAGGTTATTCAGAATGCTCTCAACGTTTCTGACGCCGTCGGCCTTGATGTCCTTGGCGCTGACCACGGTAACAGGGCTGATACCTTCAAGGCTGATGCTCTTGATGCGGGAACCCGTCACTTCAACGCGCTCGAGCGTTTCTTGGGCCATCACGGCGCCCGACAGCGTGCTGCCCAGGGCCAACAAGACCGCGATATTGATGCGCTTTCTTTGGAACATTGTGAACTCCGTCATAGAAAAACTAGGGGTGTGTATGGATTCGTACACAGGACAAGCCATTGCAAGGCCCAACACCATGCTGGAGCATGTTTGGCTCTGCATTCGGTTGCGCCAGTGTCCTTCTGCCCGCTGCAGTGCGGCCCCCGTGAAGTCCCTAAGAGACCGGCCTATGACTTCATTCACCCCTCAAACAGCGGGTTTACCCTGGTTAAATTGCCGCATTAACAATGGGAAACGTTGCTTCGACGCGACGGCGAACGCATTCGGATTAGTCGAATAACTTGTACAGCGCAGCCAGTTGGAAATTTTTTCAAGCTGGCGCTTTGCGGCACGCATGCATGCAGGCTCCCGCCGAGCTTGGGGCAACTGGTCTTACCTCAAAAGCTCAAAAGTTTCAGCCGGTTTCAAGCCCGCTGCGGGCCGCCCGCGACTTGCGCGCTGGCTTCACGAGCGGCGGCGCTCAGTGCGGGTGCGACGGGTCGTGTGCGTGCTCGTTCTTATGCTCATGCTCATGCGCATGCTCATGCCTGAGCAGCGGATCGTTCTGCCAGCCCAGCAGCACATTGCGGCCCTGCACCACCAGATCAACCTTGGCACCTACCGGCAGGCAGACCTTGGTGTCAACATGGCCGAACGGCAGGCCGGTCAGGATCGGCGTCTTGGTGACGGCGCGTACTGCGGCGATGGCCGACTTCAAGTCATAGCCGCGGTCCAGCGGCGAGGCGCGCCAGCCACCAAAGTCGCCCAGCACGACGGCTTTTTGGGCGTCCAGCACGCCCGCCTGCGCCAGCTGCAGCAGGCTGCGCTCGACCCGGTAAGGGTGCTCATTGATGTCCTCCAGGAACAGCACGCCGCCCTTGATACGCGGGAAATGCTTGGTCCCCAGCATCGAGTTGACCATGCACAGATTGCCGCCCCAGAGCTGGCCGTTCAAGGTCAGACCGTCGAAGCCTTTTTCGCATCGAAAGCCGACCGCCTCCAACTGCCCGCTCATCGCCTCGGTGAAGCAGTCCTGCGTCACATCGTCAACGCCGCCGTCTTTGTCTGAACGGCCAAAATCCACCCCCAGCGGGCCGGCCCACGTGATCACATTCGGTGCCTTTGCATGTGTCAGCAGCCCCAGCTGCAAGGCGGTCAGATCGCTCTGCCCGACCCAACGGGTGCCCTGCTCCACGCTCTTGGCCAGCAGTTTCCAGTCGATGCGGTCCAGCAAGCGCGTCAGGCCGTAGCCGCCGCGCGTGGCCAAGGCCACGCTGGGTGCGGCGGCCGCGACGCGGTGGATGGCGGCCAGGCGCGTGTCGTCATCACCGCCGAAACGCTGATGCTTGTCGAACGCCGCCTCATCAATCGTGACCTCGAAACCGAGCTTGACCAAGCGCTTGGCGGCGCGCTTGATCGGCTGCGCCTTGTCCAGCACGCCGGCCGGGGTGTAAAGAGTCAGTGAATTGATCATGGGTTCTTGTCCGTCAAAGTGAAATCCGGCAGCACATCGAGATGCGTCGCGTCGCCGGTGGGAATAGTTTCATCGGGCAACTGAGCCAAGGCCCGCATGGCGGCACGGCGCTCGCGCGCGGCCTCCCGCCTTTGGGCAAAAAACTCGCGCAAGAGCTGCGCAGAAGGCTCGGCCAGCACGCCGCCCTCCACACAGGTGTGGTGATTGAGTTGCGGCTGCTCGAACAAATTGAGCACCGAGCCGGCCACGCCGGTCTTGGGGTCGCTGGCCGCAAACACCACCCGCTTGATGCGCGCATGCAGCATCGCCATCGCGCACATCGCGCAGGGCTCCAGCGTCACGAACAACTCGCATTCAGGCAGACGGTAATTGCCCAGCAAGGTGGCGGCGTGGCGCAGCGCCACGATCTCGGCATGCGCGGTCGGGTCATGCGTGGTGATGGGGCGGTTGTAGCCGGTGGCAATGACCTGGCCGGCGCGCATCACCACGGCGCCGACCGGTACCTCGCCGGCCAGCCAGGCGTTGTGCGCCTGGTCGAGCGCGATGCGCATCGCGAATTCGTCGGCGGCATTGCTAGTCGTAGTTTTGATCGGTGGCGGCGGGGGCGAGTCGATCAAGGCATCGCCTCCGAAGCGCGCTGAGCGGCCTGCTGCGCCGCGTCTTGGAGTTGCTGACGAACCGCGTCAGGGCTGGCGACCGGCGCCGAAGCGGCCGAGGCAGGTGGCCGCATTTGCCGCGCCTGTTTATTCAGCATGCCGAAAACGATCGCAAAAGCGATCACTAGACCCAGAATGCTCAAAGCAGCGCGCATGGCTCAATCCTCTTTTCAAACACTAAACCACAAGCCCAGTTCAACGTCGGTGCGGTTTGGCGGGCGTGGGCATGCTGTCCAAGAGCCCGTCAAAAAAGGCGAGATCGTCCATCATGTCATCGTCAAACGGTGCATCCGATTCGATCCGATAGCTCGCCAAAAATTTGCGCAAGTGTTTCGGATCTTGCCAGGCCAGCCGGTCCTCGCGCAATTGCTGCACGGTCTGACGCATATGCGCCAGGTCCAAACTCAAGGATTGGTTGACCTGTTCGGGCGTGCAATTGCGGCGCCATTCCCAGCCCATCACTTCCCTGAACGGTGCCAGGCAGTACCTCAATTCGGTATCCAGCTCCTGCAACTGCTCCTTCAGGATATGGGTGTAGTGGGCCAGTCGCTGCGGCGGCACATCGGCCAGATGGGCGGCATCAATCTGCTCGATTTCCAGTTGCAGGCCCAACAAACCCAACAAGTCATTGGCCGCATAGGCCAGGTTGACCCGCTGCATCAGCTCGGTCTTGCGTTTGCGCTCGGTCGCGTCCGGCTCGCGGTCGGGGTGCAAGGCACTGGCCAGCTTGCGATAGACCGCGCGCAGCGACTGGCTGATCTCTAAGGCCGCCTGCTCTCGCGCGGCCGCTGCCGCCTCGGCCTTGGCCATTTTGGCCGCCTTAGCCGGATTGGCTGCCGATTGAGGCCGCTTGGCGGCACGCGCCGCTTCCTGCTCGTGGCGCAGCCGAGCTTGCTCCGCTTCCTGCTCAAAACGCCTCTGCTGCGCCATTTGCAAGAATTCTTCGGCGTTGGCGGCCCCGTGATCGGCGCCCATCTCCACGCCGAAAACATCCGCCATCAGCGCCTCGGTCATCTCCAGCTCGCTACGGCGAATCTCGGCATGGCTGAACTCGGCATGGCGGTCGTGAATGGCTTCGAGCTCGGTATCGGTATCGGCGCCGCCTTCCAGCAAGGCCTCCAGCAAGATCAGCAAGAGATCAAGCACCTTGGCGCGCTGCAATTTACCCAAACCACGCCAGGGCGGCTCGCCTTTCAGCACCAGATCCAAGAACAGCGCAGTTTGCCGTTTTTCGCCGTCAATTTGCCCTTGCAGCGGCACCAACTCACCGGCCAATCGCTGCTGATGGCGCTCCGCAAAAGCCTGCCAGAGTGCCAATTCGGCGCGCTTGGCCTCGATTCTTTGCACCAATTTCGCAAACGCCTGCCGCGCCTTGCTGCCAGCTGGTTTGGCGGACAAGACCTGGCTGACCGACACACTCAAAGGCGCCGGCTCGGCGTCAAACAGATCGCCGCTGTATTGGAAGCCGGGCACTGGACTATTCTTACCCGCCATTGCGAATCCTCACTCCCACTCAATCGTCGCCGGTGGTTTGCTCGACACGTCGTAAGTAACCCGGTTGATGCCGCGCACCTCGTTGATGATGCGGCCCGACACCTTTTTCAGCAGACCATAAGGCAGCTCGGCCCAGTCGGCGGTCATGAAGTCACTGGTCTGCACCGCTCGCAGCGCCACCACATAGTCATAAGTGCGGCCGTCGCCCATCACGCCCACGCTCTTGACCGGCAGGAATACGGTGAAGGCCTGACTGGTCAGCTCGTACCAGTTCTTGCCCGTGGCCTCGTCTTGCCAGCCGCGCAACTCTTCGATGAAGATCGCGTCGGCGCGGCGCAGCAGGTCGGCAAAATCCTTGCGCACTTCGCCCAAGATTCGCACGCCCAGACCCGGGCCGGGGAAGGGGTGGCGGTACACCATATCGGCCGGCAGGCCCAGCGCCACGCCCAGCGCGCGCACCTCGTCCTTGAACAACTCGCGCAGCGGCTCCAAGAGTTTCAAACCCAATTGCTCGGGCAGACCGCCAACATTGTGGTGACTCTTGATGGTGGCTTTTTTGGACTTGGTGCCGCCGCTCTCGACCACATCGGGGTAGATCGTGCCTTGAGCCAGCCACTTGGCCCCGGCGCTCGCGCCGGTCCCAGCGCCTTTCAATTTCTTGGCTTCGAGCTGGAAAACCTCGACGAACTCGCGGCCGATGATCTTGCGCTTGGCCTCGGGGTCGGTCACGCCCTTCAGATGACCCATGAACTGCTCGCTGGCGTCCACACGTATCACCTTGACGTGCAGGCGACCGGCGAACATGGCCATCACCGCGTCGCCTTCGTTGAGGCGCAGAAGGCCGTGGTCGACAAACACACAGGTCAGCTGATCGCCGATGGCGCGGTGGATCAGCGCCGCTGCGACCGAGGAATCAACCCCACCGGACAGGCCCAGGATGACCTCTTCATCACCGACCTGCTCGCGGATCTTGGCGACCGCCTCGGCGATGTAGTCGCCCATGATCCAGTCGCCCTTGCAGCCGGCTATTTCTCTAACAAAGCGCGTGATCATTTCCTGGCCCTTCAAGGTGTGGGTCACCTCGGGGTGGAACTGCACCGCGTAATAGCCCTTCTCCTCATTGGCCATGCCGGCCACCGGGCAGCTCGGCGTTTCGGCCATCAGCTTGAAACCGGGCGGCATCGCGGTGACCTTGTCGCCATGGCTCATCCAGACCTTGAGCATGCCGTGGCCTTCCAACGTGGCGTGGTCCTGGATGCCATCAAGTAACTTGGTATGGCCATGGGCACGCACCTCGGCATAGCCAAATTCGCGCTGGTCGCTCCACTCGACCTTGCCGCCGAGCTGCACGGCCATGGTTTGCATGCCGTAGCAAATGCCCAAGACCGGCACGCCCAGATCCCACACCGCCTGCGGCGCGCGCAACTCATGGTCTTCGTAGGTGGAGGCATGGCTGCCCGACAAGATGATGGCCTTGGGCGCGAATTCACGGATGAATTCATCGCTGACGTCATTCGGGTGGATCTCGCAAAAGACCGCTGCCTCGCGCACGCGGCGGGCGATCAGCTGGGTGACTTGGGAGCCGAAGTCGAGGATCAGGACTTTGTCATGCATATGCTTCTCTCTTCTTAAAGCTTGTATTCAAACGGCCGCTGGGGCTGCACTGGGCGTGCGGGCGAAATGCCGCCAGGCAAACAGCAGTGACAGCGCCTGCAAAGCAGCGCAAAAATAGAACGGTGCGCCGATGCGCCAATCGCCCTGCGGCAGGTCGGCGACGAAATAGATCAGACCCGGACCCACCACTGGTGCGAGCACCGCCATGATGCTGTTGAGCGAAGACACCGCGCCCATGGTTTCGCCCTGAGTCGAGGCATCCGCTGCGTTGGAGATCAAACTCTGCATCGCCGCATTGACGGCAAAGCCCAAGAGGTTGAAGGCGATGATGGCGTACATCATCCAGCCCGCCGTCGACGCGCCCCAAACAAAGTTCGTCAGCGTGCTGGACAGCAGGCCCAGCACGACCAGGCGCTGCGGCGTGAATATCTTCAACAGATGCGGCAGCAAAAAGCCCTGCACCAGCACCGACATCACGCCCACCGCAAACAGCGACCAGCCGTTCTCCTTGGGGCCCCAGCCAAATTTGAAATGCGTGTAGAGCACCCAGCTGGACTGCAGAATCATCTGCGCCAAACCCGACAAGCCGATCACAAACACCAAGGGGCCGACGCCTTTCAAGCGGCTCAGTTTCTTCAGCGAGTTGACCGGATTGGCGCGCTGCCAGGTGAAGGGCCGACGGTTTTCGATTTTGAGCGATTCGGGCAAGACAAAGTAGCCGTAGCACCAGTTGATCAGCGCCAGCGTGCCAGCCACATAAAACGGCAGGTGCAGATCGATATCACCCAGAATGCCGCCCATCACCGGGCCAAGGATGAAGCCCATGCCGAAGGCCGCGCCCAGCATGCCAAAACGCTTGGCGCGCTCGTCCGGAGCGCTGATATCGGCCACATAGGCATTGGCGACCGAGGCATTCGCCTGCATCGCCCCGCTGACCAAGCGCACCGCCACCAGCATCCACAAGGCGGTCGCCATCGCCGTGACGAAGAAGCTCAGCGC
>NZ_JANNMI010000308.1:0-12516 GCF_031397715.1 Roseateles sp. | reverse complement strand
CGCCTCAGTGTTGTCCACCCGCGCGTCGTCGATCCGCTCGTCGCGTTCCGTCGCCGGCACGGCGGTGTCTGTCGGGTCCGGTTCAACCTCCCGCGTCAACGCACTGAAGCTGGCCGTCCACCAACGGCTGGCGAGAACGCGACGTGGCTCCAACGCCGCTTTCCATGTCCTGGCTTGTGCCACCGGGCAATAGCGGGCTCGACCAGGCAGTGGCGCCAACTGCACGTCGATGTCGTTGCATGCGGCCCAGGCCTTCAAACACGCCCCAAGATCATCGGCAACTTTGCGCTTTAAAAGCCTGGACACTGCGCTCTTGGCCTGCGGTGTCTTGCCTTCAAGATCGCCTTTGACTTGTGTCAGCCCGACCCACAGCGCCTTTTCTGCGCGGGTGCCAAGCCCTATATCGCCCTGATGGACGGCGTGGTGATGGGCGGCGGCATGGGCATCAGCCAAGGTGCCAAGTTACGTGTGCTGACCGAGGGCTCCAAGCTGGCGATGCCTGAAACCCATATTGGCCTGTTCCCCGATGTGGGCGGCGGCTACTTCCTGAGCCAATGCCCCGGCCATGTCGGCGAGTGGCTGGCACTGACCGGCCACGCGATTGGCGCCGGCGATGCCATTGAGCTGGGTCTGGGTGATGTCTATGTACAGAGTGCGGCGATGCCGGCCCTCATAGCGACCCTCAAGCTGGGTAAGCAAAGCAGCGCTGAACATGTGGTGGCCACCGTGATGGAGCATGTGGACTTGGCACCGGCGGCCGACCCCAAGACCCTGCGCGGCCGCATTGACGAGCATTTTGCTTTGCCCGATGTGGCGGCCATCATGGCGTCGCTGGCTCTGGCCGATGACACTTGGGCCCAGCAGACCCTGGCGACCCTGCGCAAGCGCTCGCCGTTGATGCTGGCGGTGACGCTGGAACAGATCCGCCGTGCCCGATTGATGAGTTTGGCCGAGGACCTGCGCATGGAGCGAGATATTGTTCATCACTGTTTCCATTTGCGGCCCGGCGCTGCCGGCGAAACGGTTGAGGGCATTCGGGCCTTGGCGGTCGACAAGGACCACCAGCCGCGCTGGCAGCCGGCGCGCATTGAGGACGTCAGCCGAGACCAGGTGCTGGCCTTTTTTGAGAGTCCCTGGAGCGCAGATCTTCACCCGTTGCGCGAGCTGAAATAGCTTCGGCGCTGACTCCATAATCGCGGCAAGGTCTTACCGGACCTTGCCGTTTTTTGTTTGCCCCAACCGGACGCCTGGATGCCTACCGACATCGAAATTGCCCAAGCAGCGACGCTGCAGAAAATTCTCCCGCTGGCCAGCCGCCGGCTCGACATCCCCGAGGACGCGCTCAGCCCCTACGGCCACTACAAAGCCAAGCTGAGTTTGGAAGTGATCCAGCGCCTGAGTGAGCGTAAGAACGGGCATCTGGTGCTCGTGACCGCGATCTCGCCGACGCCGCCGGGCGAGGGCAAGACCACCACCACGGTCGGACTGGGCGACGGGCTCAATTTCATCGGCAAGCACGCAATGATCTGCCTGCGTGAACCCTCGCTCGGCCCTTGCTTCGGTTTGAAGGGCGGGGCGGCCGGCGGCGGGCGGGCCCAGGTTGTGCCGATGGAAGACATCAACCTGCACTTCACCGGTGACTTCCATGCCATCGGGCTGGCCAATAACTTGTTAGCCGCACTGATTGATAACCACATTCACCACGGCAACGCGCTTCACCTGGACGTGCGCCGTATCAGCTGGCGGCGGGTCGTTGATATGAATGACCGGGCGCTGCGCGAGATCAACGTGGGCTTGGGTGGCCCCGGCAATGGTTACCCCCGCCAAGACGGCTTTGACATCGTGGTCGCGTCCGAAGTGATGGCGATTGTTTGCCTGTCCACCTCGCTGGCCGACCTGAAGCGGCGCCTGGGCAATATCGTGGTCGGCTACACCAGCCAGAAGCGGCCGGTGACGGCGCGCGACTTGAAGGCCGATGGCGCGATGGCTGCTTTGCTGAAGGACGCGCTGGCACCGAATCTGGTGCAGACGCTGGAGGGCAATCTGGCCTTTGTGCACGGTGGGCCGTTTGCCAATATCGCGCATGGTTGCAACTCGCTGATCGCCACGCAGACGGCTTTGAAGCTGGCCGACTATGTGGTCACCGAGGCCGGCTTTGGCGCCGACCTGGGTGCTGAGAAATTCATCGACATCAAATGCCGCAAAGGCGGCTTGCAGCCGGCCTGCGCGGTGCTGGTGGCGACCGTGCGGGCGCTCAAGTACCACGGCGGCGCCGACGTCAAAAAGCCCGGCAGCGATGGGCTGCTGGCGCTTGATCTTGGCCTGGCGAATCTGCGCCGCCATGTTGAGAATATCCTGACCCATTACGGCCTGCCGGTGATTGTTTCCATCAACCGTTTTGACAGCGACCATGTCGACGAGATTGCCCTGATCAAAGACTTTTGCGCCGAGCTGGGCGTGGCCTGCGTGTTGGCCACGCATTGGGCCGACGGCGGCGCTGGCGCGGCAGATCTGGCCAATGCCGTGGTGGCGGCCTGTGAGCAGGGCGGCGCCAAGCCGGCGAGCCTGTATGCCGATGCCGACCCGCTGGCCGACAAGATCCGCGCGGTGGCGGAAAAAATATATAAGGCCGCCGAGGTCGTGTTCGAGCCCAAGGCGCTGGCGCAGTTGCTGGAGTGGCAGGCCGCCGGTTATGGCCACTTCCCGGTTTGCATCGCCAAGACGCAATACTCGTTCAGCACCGACCCCATGCTGCGCGGCGCGCCGACCGGCCACAGCTTGCATGTGCGCGAACTGCGCCTGAACGCCGGTGCTGAGTTTGTCGTCGCCATCTGCGGCGACATCATGACCATGCCGGGTCTGCCCAAAGTGCCCTCGGCCGAGCGGATTGATGTCGATGACGGCGGGCGCATCTCGGGGCTGTTCTGAGCCGGGGCTAGGTCGGACAACGCACACGAAGCCATGACCCTCAAGTTCTCAGTTAGGCGGCGCTCATGATCATGCGCTGTGGTCAAGGGTCGGGTGAGAGGCGGCAGGCGCAAAGCGCTTGACGAAACCGCGGTCAATGTGCTCCTTCAAGCGCCAGGCCCAGCGCCCGGACAGGCTGAAAAAGGTCCCGCGCGAGGCGATGGCGCTGCCATCGGCCGTGGCCAGCAAGGACAGAAAAACTCGTTGCGGCCTGTAGGCCTGCGGGGCAGAGCCGCTCAATGCGGCGTTCATTACTGCGCCCAGGTTGTGCGTCAGCACCGGGCCCATGCGCACGGCATAGACACCGGCCTTGGGCAAGGGCGTGCGCCATTGCGCGCAGTCGCCGGACGCAAAAATATTCGGGTGCGACAGCGAGCGCAGGTTTGCGTCAATCAGCACATAGCCCTCGCCACTGACGGCCAGATTGCCCCTGAGCTCGGGCCTGCGCTGCCACGCATGGGCTTGCGCACCGGTGGCCCACAGCACCAGGTCACTGCTGTGCCCGACCGAATCGCACCAGTCCGCCCCGAGCTGCAGGCGCACATCGGCGTCCCGCAGCGCTTGCAAGGCCTTGCGCCGGGCGGCCCTGGGGTAGCCGGGCAGCAGCTCGGTGCTGCGGGCCATCAAGCAGCCCTCTACGCGTCGTTCGGGCCTGAGCGTGCGCAGCCGCCGCAGCACCGCCAGCACCGACTCGAAACCTGCCGCACCGCCGCCCACTGCCGTGACCCTGAACGGGCGGTTGCTGCGGTCCCCGCACCAATCGTCAAGCAGCTGGTCATAGTCGGTGTGCAAATTCGCCAAGGGCCGCATGCTCAAAAACCGGCTCGCAAATTCACCTGGGGGTGGCGTCAAGGTGGAACCGATATTGAGCGACAGCCAGTCGTAACTGAGCGACTCACCGTTGTCGAGCTGCAAAGTACGCGCGTCGGGATCCAGGCGGGCGATGCTCGACGCGATCCAGCGGGCACCGGCGGCATGGCAGAGCCGGGGGAAGTCGATCACGATTTCGTCGAACGCGTAAGTGCCGGCCAGCCAGCCGGGCACCATGCCCGAGTAGGGCGCCAGCGCATGGGGCGACACCAGCACCAGCTCCACATCGGGCGGCGGGCTTTGCGCCCAGGCCAGCAAGACCTGCGCATGGGCGTGGCCGGCACCTGCCAAAACAAGCCGCCGCATCACGCCCAAGCTTCGGGCAGGTGGACGAGGTCGGCCGGCTCGTCGATGTCGGCCACGGAGGGCAACTCCAGCCAGGGCAGGCCGATGGCGCGCGCCCGCGCTCGGCTGTCTTGCATCACTTCGGGCGTGCTCCAGCGCATGTCCAAGAACAATTCTGGAGCAGGCCGCGTCAGCCCGACCAAGGCATAGCCGCCATCAAGGGCCGGCACAAACACCGCAGCGTGGCTCAGCAGCGCCTGCTCGGCCTGCATCAGGGCGGTGCTGACCAGCCCCGGCGCATCGGTGCCGATAAGGAGCGCGCGGCTGTGCTGTGCCAGCACCCGGCACATGCCCCGGTGCTTGCGCTGGCCCAGATCACCATGGCCTTGCTGCGTTTTATGCACGCGGCCCTCCCCCAGCACACGCGCGCGCTCAAAGGCCGGGTGCCGGGCGGACGGGGAGACACACAGCTCTATGTGTTCAATCGGCGTTGCCAGTGCCTGTTGCAGCGTGTGCATCAACAAGCGTTCCGCCATGCGGGCGGCGCCCTCGGGCCCTAACGCGGGAATCAGCCGGGTCTTGGCTTGACCGGCCACCGGCGCTTTGGCGAAGATGATCAAGGCGGCGCTCATCGGTAGGCCCGCGCCAGGCTTTCGGCGGGCTCGCCGCGCCAGTAGCGCCAGCGCAGGCTCCACATCAGCCAAATGGTGCGCCACAGGCCACGGCTTTCCCAGCGTCGCCCGGATGTCCTGACCTTGGCGCGCAGACAGGCCGGCCGCGCCAGCCGACCCAAGCGCTTGGACAGCTCCACATCCTCCATCAGCGGCTGAGCGGGAAAACCGCCAAGGCGCTCGAACACCTCGCGCCGCACAAACATCGCCTGGTCGCCGGTGGCAATGCCGCTCAGGCGCGAACGCCAATTCATCATCAATGCCACCACGCGCAGCAGCCGCGCCGCGCCGCTGATGTGGACATCAAAGCGGCCCCACGAAGCGCCGGCTTCGATCGCGCTCAGGATGAGCTGGTCGGCAGCCGGCGGCAGCTCCGTGTCGGCGTGCAGGAACAGCAGCACCTCGCCCTGCGAGCGGGCCGCACCGGCATTCATTTGCAGCGCACGGCCTCGTGCTGCGGTGATGACGATGTCGGCCCAAGGGCGGGCCCGCTCAACCGTGTCGTCAGCACTGCCGCCGTCCACAAGAATCAGCTCCACGCCACGGCCGCGCAGGGTCTGCAGCGCCTGTAAGCTGGCCGCAATCCCGGCGGCTTCATTCAGCGCGGGAATGACGATGCTCAGCGCTGCTTTCATCGGCGCTCCCAGGCGTGGAAGCGCCCGACCCAGGCCAGCAGCTTTTTCGGTGCATGGGCGCGCTTCCACTCACCGGCGGCAAACTTATTGGCTTCGGCCAGCGTCGGGTAGGTGTGAATGGTGCCGAGGATCTTGTTCAGGCCCAGGCCATGTTTCATCGCCAACACATATTCGGCCAGCAAGTCGCCGGCATGCTCGCCGACGATGGTGACGCCGAGGATGCGGTCCCGCCCGGGCTCGGTCAGCACCTTGACGAAGCCATGCGCGCTGCCGTCGGCGATCGCGCGGTCAAGATCGTCGATGCCGTATTTGCTCAGCTCATAGGCAATGCCTTGCTCCTGCGCCTCGGTCTCGCTCAGGCCCACGCGCGCCACCTCGGGGTCGGTGAAGGTGGCCCAGGGGATCACTCGGTAGTCGGCCTTGAACTTGCGAAAGCGGCCGAACAACGCGTTCACCGCGGCGTACCAGGCCTGATGTGCGGCGGTGTGCGTGAATTGATAGGGCCCGGCCACGTCGCCTACCGCGTAGATGTTCGGGTAGCGGGTCTGCAAATAGGCGTTGGTGGCGATGGTCTTGCGGGGCGTCAGCTCAATCCCCAACTCCTCCAGGCCAAAGCCGCTCACACGCGGGCTGCGGCCCACCGCACAGATCAGCTCGTCGAAGGGGATCATGACTTCGGCCGAGCCGGCTTGTGCAATGTTCTGTGCAATCAGGCGCTTCTCGCCGCTCAGTACCTCGACCCGCAGCGCCCGATGGCCGGTGAGCAGATGGACACCGTCGGCGCGCAGCGAGGCGGCCACCAGTTCGCAGACTTCCGGGTCCTCCCGCGCCATGAGGCGCGGCGCCATCTCCACTTGCGTGACGCTGCTGCCCAGCCGCGCAAAGCTCTGCGCCAGCTCGCTGCCGATCGGCCCGCCGCCCAGCACCAGCAGTCGCTTGGGCAGCTCGCTCAAGCCCCAGACAGTGTCGCTGCTCAGATAGCCCGCTTCCTTGAGCCCCGGAATCGGCGGCACGAAAGGAGCGGCCCCGGTGGCGATGACGATGTTCTTGGTGCTCAGCGTTTGCAGCGTACCGTCGGCCAGCGTGACCTCGACGCTCCAGGGACCGGTGATGCGGGCATGGCCTTGCAGCACCTCAACACCTAGGCCGGTGTAGCGCTCGACCGAGTCATGCGGCTCGATTGCGCGGATGACCTCGTGCACGCGCCGCATCACGGCCGCAAAGTCCACCCGTCCAGCGGCATCGGCCAGGCCGAATTCATGCGCTTTCTTCAGCTGCCTGGCCATCTTGGCCGAGCGGATCAACGCCTTGCTTGGCACGCAGCCGTAGTTCAGGCAGTCACCCCCCATCTTGTGGCCCTCGATCAGCGTGACCTTGGCCTTGACCGCCGCTGCGATATAGGCCGACACCAGCCCGCCGGCACCGGCACCGATGACCACGAGGTTGCGATCAAACGAGCGCGGCCGGGGCCATTTGGCATAGACCTTGCGCCGCTCCAGCCAGCCCACCCCGGCCTTGGCCAACAGCGGGAACAGACCCAGCAGCACAAAGCTGCCCAGCAGCCCCGGCGTGAAGATGTCGCTAGGCGCCTGAATGGCGGCCAGCTGCGTGCCGGCGTTCACATAGACCGCCGTGCCAGCCAGCATGCCGATCTGGCTGACCAGGTAGAAGCGGGCCGCGCCCATGGGGGTCAAACCCATCAGCAAATTGATCAGCCAGAACGGGAATACCGGCACCAAGCGCAAGGTCAGCAAATACGCCACACCGTCCTTGCTAACGCCTTCATTGATCGGCGCCAGCGCCTTGTTGAAGCGAGCCTGGATGGCATCGCGCAGCAGATAGCGCGCCGCCAGAAACGCCAGCAAAGCGCCCAGGCTGGACGCAAAGCTGATCAAGAGCAGGCCCCAAGCCAGCCCGAACATCGCCCCGCCGGCCAATGTCAACACCAGGGCACCGGGGATGGACAGGGCCGCAGCGGCCACATAGACCGCAAAGAACGCGGCGGCGGTGGCCAGGGGTTGAGCCAGCACCTGCGCTTGCAAGGCGTCGCGGCTGGCTTTGAGCGAGTCCAGCGTGAGCAGGGCGCCCAAGTCGTACTGGCGCCAAACCGCCAGGGCCAGCAGCGCGAGCATGCCGGCCCCAGCCCAAAGCCAGAACTTGGACGACCGAGCGCTCACCGCACGCCGATCAAGCTCTGCACTGCAGGCTCAGCCGATTCAAGCGCGCCGCCGCAGCTGCTGCCTTGCCCGGCCGTGCAGCCATAGCAATGGTCGGCGACGCGGATGCGCGCGCCCGAGGGGTCGTGCTGAAGCAGGTCGCGCAGATGGGGGCGGGCGGACTGCCCCTCGCCGAGTTCGGCACTCAAACCCAGCATCTGGTTGAAGTCGCAGTCGTACAAATGTCCTTGCCAATCCACGCTGAGCAGGCTGCGGCACATCACGGTGGCCAAGTTGTCGGCTTGGTAGTTGTCACGCAAGAGCTTCATATACGAGCCGAAGCTGCCCTTGCTCACCAGGGTGCTGCCAAAGCGCTGCACCGGCATATTGGTCAGCGCGAACAAATGGTCAAAGCGGATGCCGAAATGCGTCAGCAGCTCCCGTTTGTAGTCCGCCTCCAGCGGGCCCTGCGGCGGCGGCAGCGACGGGCCCTGCGGGTTGTAAACCAGGTTGAGCAGCAAGCCGCGGGCGGGGTCGCCGTAGCCCAGCTGATTGAGCTGGCGCAGGCCGGCGATGCTGCGCTCGAAGACGCCGTCACCACGCTGGCGGTCGACATTGGCCGGCGAGTAGCAAGGCAGCGAGGCCGTCACCTCCACACCCTCGGCGGCCAGAAAGGCGCCTAAGTCTTCTTGTCCGGGCTCGGAAAGAATCGTCAGGTTGCAGCGATCGATGACGCGCACACCCGCCGCTCGGGCGCTGCGGACCAAGTGCCTGAAATGCTCGTTCAGCTCGGGCGCACCGCCGGTCAAGTCCAGCGTCTTCAACTGACGCGCGCGCAGCACGGCCAGCACCAGCTCGACGGTGGCGCCGTCCATCATTTCGGTTCGGTTCGGCCCGGCGTTGACGTGGCAGTGCAGGCAACTCTGGTTGCATTTGTAGCCCAGGTTGACCTGCAGGGTCTCCAGTTGCATCCGGCGCAGGCGCGGAAAATCGGTGTTGACGAGCAGTTGAAGGGTAGGTCTCATGAGTTGAACCAGGGGTTGTTTGCCTAAGCGTTACGTCTTATTCGTACGGCCGGCTAAAAAGTTACAGAGTCACTTGAGGATAGGTCCAAATTGACAGGCGCTGCTTGCCGGCACAAAGTGGAAATCGGCGAAGCCAGCCTGCGCGAGCCCGCCGGTGTTGTCGGTGTCCGCCGTGACCGCCAACTGCACCGCTTGAGCGTCTTTTGAAAATAGTCGGGCGACGTCTTCCCGCACGTTTCGGCGCTCTTCGACCCAGTGGCCGGCTTGGCTGTCGCCACTGCGCAGCACATGCATGATGGCCCGGTCGGTGTAAGCGTTGGGGCGCTCGGTGCCGATGGCCTGGCGGTTGTCCCATACATAGTTGATGGCCGCATCGGGCAGCTCCTTGCCCCAGATGGCCCGAGCCAGCCCGAGCTTGGCTTTGAGGCTAAAGCTCATGGCGGCGTCCGGCAGCTTGAAGCTGACATAGACCCGCGCGGCGTAGTCATCGCCCTCGCGCACCCGCATGTCGGCCTTGGAAATACTGGCCTCAACCCGCCAACGCCAGCAAAGCACGGGCAGGGCGGCCAGATCAAGGTGCAAGGGCCGCGCCATCAGCGACATGCTGGCGGCCGAATGCACTTGCAGCGCGTCCACACCGTCCCAGCTGCGACGCTCGAAACGATTGGGCTTGAGGTCCGGCCGCACTATGAGCTCTTGCCAGGGTGCCATCGCCAGATCGAATCGGCCCACCCAGGCGGCGTCGGTGCTGGGCAGGCCCGGCGCGTTGGGCACCGCTGTTGCCTCGCCCAACAAGGGTTTCAACAATAGGGCAAGCACAAGGAAGCGTCTTATGCGTCTGCCGAGTAGACTTCGCCGGCTTCGCGTCGGCGCAGCGTACCCGGAGCTCTCGCTTCGGGCCTGCTTACGCGAGGGACTGGCGCAACAAGGCAGCCCGGCGTTTTGCTGCTGTTGTGCTGGTATTGATTTCATCTGCGGTGTGTCGCTCTGCCTCGGCATTCGGTTACATCGTTAAGTTAAGTATTTATCAAAATTTCTTTTTGCCGGTGTAACCCATTCGAACAGGGCAAAGAAATGAAGGGAGAAGAAGCCAGTCCATTCGACCTCGAAAGTGCGATTCGGCCCTTGTGGGAGCGCGCGCAGGCTGGTGATGAAGTCACTTACCGGCTGGCATTGGAGTTCCCGGAGTCTTCCGCCACCTTTGTCGCTATCTGGTACACCTTGGGGCTAGGTCTGACGGCGCTGCTGGGGCGAGCCTTGGGGTCGCGCCTGCTGCGCTGGTGAAATTGCTCGGATAGGGCACTGATGCGCGTGGGAAAATACGGGCTTAGGGCTACTGCAGCAGGTATCAATTGGCTGCAAAAGCGGTTGACCGGCATCTCGAAGTGAGCCAAAAGGGCAGGAATGAGTGGGACTGAAGCAATCGACGACGGTGTTCGTCATGAACCATGGCGCTTGTCCGTTGCGCCGATGCTCGATTGGACCGACAAACACTGTCGCTACTTTCACCGCCTCTTGACCCACAAGACCCGGCTCTACACAGAGATGGTGACGACGGGGGCCTTGCTGCATGGCGACCAGTCGCGCCATCTGGACTTCAATATCGAGGAGCATCCGGTCGCTTTGCAGCTCGGCGGCTCCGAGCCGGCCGCTCTGGCGGCCTGCGCCAAGCTGGCCGAAAAGTGGGGCTACGACGAGGTCAATCTGAACTGCGGTTGCCCCAGCGAGCGGGTCCAGCGCGGCGCGTTTGGTGCTTGCTTGATGGCCGAGCCGGCGCTGGTGGCCGACGGCATCAAGGCGATGCTGGACGCGGTCAGCATCCCGGTCACCATCAAGCACCGCATCGGCATTGACCGGCTGGAAAGCTACGAGTTCGTGCGCGATTTTGTCGGCGCGATCTCGGCGGTCGGCTGCGAGGTCTTCATCGTCCATGCCCGCAATGCCTGGTTGCAAGGCATTTCGCCGAAAGAAAACCGCGAGCTGCCGCCGCTGCGCTATGAGCTGGTGCACCGGCTCAAGCGCGACTTCCCCAACCTGACCATCGTGCTCAATGGCGGCGTTAAGACCGACGATGAAATTGCCGCGCAACTCCAGCATGTGGACGGCGTGATGGTCGGCCGCCAGGCCTATCACGAGCCCTGGCAGATGGCCAACTGGGACCAGCGCTTCTTCGACCAAGCTGGGCCGGCACACAGCCGTGAGCAGGTCGAGACGGAGTGGCTGAAGTACCTCGAAGCGCAAGTGGTGAGTGGGCGCCCTTGGACGCAGGCGATGCGCCATGCGCTGGGCCTGTGGAATGGCCAGGCTGGCTCGCGGCGCTGGCGGCAGATTTGGTCCGACCACGAATACAAGGCGATGGACGCGGCGGCGGTTGCCGCGCTGGCCACGCAGTCGCGCACCGGCATCGCAGCCCATGTGGCCGAGCATCAGGCGCAGACCGAGGCCTTGCGCCAGGCCGCTGCCGCTTGAAAATGCTGTTTCTTACTTGCTTCGACACCACTTTGGGGTGCTGCGGCATTGCGTGGAGTGAGTTGGGCATCAAGGGTTCGCAATTGCCGGAAGAGAATGCTGGCCTGACCCGTGAGCGCATGCGCGCGCGCTTTCCAGCCGCCCGTGAGGCCGAGCCTAACGCCCTCGCATGGCATGCCATCGATGCGATAAAGCGTTTGCTGGCCGGCGACGCGGCAGCGCATGCCAACTTGCTGAATATCCTGCTCGACGAGAGTGGGGTGGCTGAGTTCAATCTGCGTGTGCATGCGATCACGCGTCATATTCCGGTCGGCCAGACCCTGACTTACGGCGAGATTGCCCGCCTGCTGGGTGAGCCGGGCGCGGCGCGCGCGGTCGGGCGGGCCGAAGCGGCGAATCCGTTCGCGCCCATCGTGCCCTGCCACCGGGTGCTGGGCGCGGCGAGCAAAAGCGGCGGTTTCTCCGCATTCGGCGGCGCGCTGACCAAGCTCAAGCTACTGGCCATCGAGGCCATGGCGGTCGGGCAACTTGCGGCCGAGCAGCGCAGCTTATTTGAGCCCTAAAATCCATCCTTGTTTCTCGCCCAAGGCCCTGTTCATGTCATTTGCTACGTTGGGCCTGTCGCCCGCCCTCATCCGCGCCGTGCGCGAGCAGGGCTACCACGCCCCCACCGCAATTCAGGCCGCCGCTATTCCCGTCATCTTGCGGGGTGCCGATGTGCTGGGCCTGGCCCAAACCGGTTCCGGCAAGACCGCCGCCTTTGCCTTGCCTCTGTTGCAAAACCTGCTGCAGCAGCGCGGTGCCGGCGTGCGCCAGACACGTGCCCTGGTGCTGGTGCCGACGCGTGAGCTGGCAGCACAAATTGGCGAGGCGCTGCAGGCGCTGGCGCAGGATTTGCCCACGGCGATCAAGGTCGCCACCGTCTACGGCGGCGTCTCGATCAACCCGCAGATGATGGCCTTGCGCGGCGGTGCCGACATCGTCGTGGCCACGCCGGGTCGCCTGCTCGATCTGCTCGACAACAACGCCTTGCGCCTGTCGGCCGTCAGCATGTTGGTGCTGGACGAAGCCGATCGCCTGCTCGATATGGGCTTTGCTGACGAGTTGCAACGCGTGCTGGCGCTGTGCCCCAAAGCGCGCCAGAACCTGTTCTTCTCGGCCACCTTTGCGCCGGCCGTGCAGGCGCTGGCCGATGGCTTGTTGCATGAGCCCGAACGGATCACGATTTCACCCGAGCCCGAGCGGGCGGCTGCCATTCATCAGCGCTCGATCCAGGTCGACGAGAACCGCCGCACGCCGTTGCTGCGCCATCTGCTGGAGACCGAGGGCTGGACCCGGGTGCTGGTGTTTGTGGCGACCAAGTACGCGACCGAGCATGTCTCCGACAAGCTCTGGAAGCAAGGCATCAAGGCGGCGGCCTTGCACGGCGAGTTGAGCC
>NZ_JANNMI010000264.1:0-19701 GCF_031397715.1 Roseateles sp. | reverse complement strand
GCCACTCGCGCGGCCTGCAATGCGGCGCCGATCAGATCATCATCACGGCGGGCTCACAACAGGCGATTGCGATGGCCGCCCTGGCGCTGGTGCAGCGCGGCGACCGGGTCGGCATGGAGTCGCCCGGCTACCGTGCTGCGGCCGCCGCCTTGGGCCTGAGTGGCGCGACAGTGCTGCCGGTGCCGCTGGATGGCCAAGGCCTGCGCGTCGGGGCCTTGCAGGCCTTGGGACGGGTGCGCATGGTCTACACCACGCCCTCGCACCAGTACCCGACCGGGGTGGCGATGAGCTTGCAGCGCCGGCTTGAATTGCTGGCTTGGGCGGCCCGCGAGAACGCCTGGGTGTTGGAGGACGACTACGACGGCGAGTACCGCTTCAACGGCGTGCCATTGGCGCCGCTGGCCACGCTCGATCAAGGCCAGCGCACGCTCTATATCGGCAGCTTCTCCAAGCTGTTGTTCCCCGGCCTGCGCCTGGGCTACCTGGTGGCGCCGGCCGCGTGGCTGCCGACCCTGGCCAAGCTGCGGGCGGTGTTGGACCGGCAGTCATCGATTGCCGACCAAGTGGTGATGGCTGACTTCATGGCCGAGGGTCATTTTTTGCGCCATGTGCGGCGCATGCGGCGCGCCGCCCTGGAGCGTCGCGATATGTTCCTGAGTGTTTGGGCGCAGGACCTCAAACCGCATTTGCCGGCGGCCCTGCGGGACTTGCCGCTGCAGCCGATTGATGCGGGCTTGCAGGCCTTCTGGCCGCTGCCCTCGCGCGCCTGGGAGAGGCGGCTGGTGACGGCCGCCGCTGCGGCAGGTATCGAGTTGGGCGGGCTGACCCAGGTCGGCGGGCTGCCGGCCCACAGCCAGGAGGCCGGCCTGGTGTTTGGCTTTGCCTCGGTACCGCCGGCGGAGATACGCCGGGCGATCCGGCTGCTGGCGCAGGTCTGGCGACCGATTTAGGGGCACCAGACGCTGCGCTCCGAACTCAAACGCTGCGCGCCAGCGGCGCTTAGCCTTCGGCTCGCCGTTTACGAGCCAAGGCAGCGATGCCGGCCAGGCCTGCCAGCATCAGCGCAACAGTCGATGGCTCAGGCACCGGTGCGGTGTGGCCCAGGGTCAGGCTGGCAACGCGCTGCAATGCCAGTGCATCACTTTGGCTCAGGCCCAGGTCACGCGCAGCGATCTCGTTGGCGCCGAACATCGCTGGATCGAGGCCGGTGACCGAGCCGAAGTTCGTCAGGGCGCTGAGGTAGGAGCCGGCGACGCTGGCGTGGGTGCCATCGTTGAACCAGAGATCAATCAGCTGGTCGGTCGAAGCATCCGCGGCATACATATCGCGGGTGGCGACGCCGGCTTGCACGGCGGCCAAGAAGGCCTGTCCCACGGGAATGATTTCCGTGATGCCCGAGCTGCCATCATCATCGGCGTAGTCAGCGACTTTCAACATGCCGGTGCTCATCTCGGACGTCATCGCCTCGAGCGAGTTGAAATAGCTTGGCACCGGCTTGGTGGTGTCGTAGACGGCGTCGCCGGTCGCAGGGTTGATGGTCGGCGTGCCGGGTGAGTTGATCAGATTCGGGCGGGCCCAGGTTTGCTGCAGATAGATCTCGGTCGCCAAGCTGGCATTTGCGTTCACCCCCAGGTTGCGGGTCGCCCGGTTATCACAACTGCCTGCCGGCGCCCCTGCGCTGGCTCTTTTGGTGCCGCCCGCCGCGACGCAAGCGTCAACACTGCCGTACTGGGCGATATACATAGCTTCCTCGGTATAGCTGGTGACTGCAGTCAAACCGGGCGCAATGGTGACCTTGCCCGTGTGCACCCAATCTTCGATCAGATCGACATGGGCTCTGATCGCTGGAAAGTTGGAACCCAGGGCGACGCCGTTGACGGTCTGCGGCCCGAGCGCCTCGTCGCTCTGCTCCTGCAAGATCATCTTGGCCCATTTCTGGCTGCTGATATTGCCGCGCAGGTCCCAATTGACGGAATTGGCGGAGTTGATCAGGTGTCCGCGCAGCGTGGCGGCGTTGCGGGTGGACAAGGCCACGTCATAGTTCAGCCCGGCCTGCACCGTGAGCTGCTTGAAGATGCCGGCCACGCCACCCCAACCGTTGGTCTGCGTGTGCGGCGAGTACGAATTGCCATGCACACCCGTGGTCGGGTTGATCATGCCAGGGCCGTAGGAGTTGGTCCCTGTCACATCACTGAACTTGGGTGTGCTTGCGGTCGACCCGACCACCAACGGCCCCTGCGGCTGGGTCAGGTCTCGCACATTGGCGGCGTTGTAGCTCAGCACCGGGTCCAAGCGGCCAAAGGTGTAGCTGTTGCCAACGAAGAGGATGCTCACCGGATCGGCCGCAGCGGCAGGGCCGGCGACGACCGCGGCGGCGGCGGCGAGAAGGTAAGGGGTCATGTGCATGGCGGAGTTCCTGGTAACGGCCGGACAGCAATCCATGGTACGGCTCCCCCCCCGGGTCGACCCCCCCTCATTCCAGTGGGTTTGGTGGCAAAACGAACAAGTATTTACCCTCAGCCAAGTACCAGGTGTTGCCAGGCTATTCGACAAAAGAACCCGGGGAATTTCGAGCCTCCGGATTGGGATGAGGCTTGGTTGAAAGAGGCCCGCGAGGCCAGTGGCGTTGTTGCGGCGACTCTGCCCAATGCAAAAGGCATGTTCGGTGACCAGGCGAAATTCAACCCTAGCGGTCATCTGCTGGCACGGCCTTTGGCTGGGGCGGAAACCCCGAAGCGGCTGCCTTGCACGATTGTTTTGCCGCCCGAGTTCGCGCCGCGGGGTGAATTCAGCCAGGTCGAAACTGACCGACTCGACCGGACCCCGGCCGGCCCGCGACTTCGATGCAGCCGGGTGCGTCGGCATCGGCCTGAACCTTCAGCCAGCCGATCCGCCCTTGACCCGCGTCATTCAGGCGCGTCACGAAGGCGCTGGCAGCCGGCGCCGGCAGCGCGAAGCTGAGTTCGACCTGGCTGCCGTGCTGCACCGCCAGCAGTTGCGCCCCGGCCGCCTCGATCTCGCGCCGCAACCAGCCTTCAAAGGCGTAAGGCAGCGTGCAACTCAGCGTTTGCAGCTTGACGAGCGGAATCTTCTCGGCCTTCAGCAGCGCCTGCGCGACCGCATCGGTATAGGCTCGCACCAGGCCGCCGGCGCCCAGCTTGGTGCCACCCCAGTAGCGCACCACGGTGGCCAGCACGCCCTCCAGGTCTTGATGCCGCAACACCTCCAGCATCGGCCGGCCGGCGGTGCCGCTGGGTTCACCGTCGTCAACCGCCGCCGACTGGCCGCCCCCCGAGAAGGCCCAGCACACATGAACGGCGCCGGGATGCTCGGCCTTCAAGGCGGCCACCCGGGCGATGGCACCGGCGCGATCGGGCATTGCCTCCACGCAGCCGATGAAACGACTCTTCTTGATGATCAGTGCGCTGTGGACGGGGTGGGCAAGGGCATTGGGCATGGCCGCCATTTTCGCGCTTGCGGCGACCGGCCGAATCAGGGCTTGGGCGGCGCCGCAGCCAGTAGCATTGTCTTGGCCGTTGCGGCGCCGACATGGCGCGTGAAGATGGATTCGAGCGTACCGTCCTTTTGCATGGCCGAAAGGGCGCCGCGCAGACGTTGGCGGTCGGCCGCGCTAACCCGCTGGCGTGAGACCACCAAGCCGGCGTTGATGCGGTCTTGCGCCGCCCAGTCAAGCACAACCACCTCGTCTTGCAGGCCTTCGCGGCGAAAAATCAGCGGCCAACTGGTCGGTAGGGCCAACATCGCGTCGGCCCGGCCGAGCTTGAAGACACGCACCGCGGAGTCAAAATCAGGCACCTCGGTGACCCGCTGGCGGGCGCGCAATTTGTCCAGCCAGGCGTCAAAGACCGGTCCATGCTTAAAGCTCTTGACCACCACGACCAGTCGCGTGGGGTCGGCCAAAAAAGCCTCGGGGGAAGTCAGTTTGTCGGCCAACTCGCGCCGAAGCAGGGCGTAGTTCCGGGTCTGTACATAGAGCATGAATTCGGCATATTTTTCTCGCTCTGGGCTGGGGATGCCGGACACGCTGAGGTCCAATTTGTTTCTGGCCAGCTGATCCCAGATGCGCACACGCGACTCCAGCACGGTATTGAACACACAGCCGCTGCGGCGGGCCAGTTCGTTGACGATGTCGAGATCAATGCCGGCATAGGCGCCGGTGGCGTCGCGGTAATAGAGCACGCCATGTTCATAGAAGGCGAGGCTGTAGGGGCCGCATTCGGCGCCGGTGTTGCGGGGCTGCGCCGCTGCAGTTTGAAAAAGGCTGAGACTCAGCAGGCAACAGAAAAACGGTCGACGCATAGACAGTCCTGAGGAGTGAGCCATTTGCCGATTGACCCGCCGGTGAGTGCAGATGCCCCCATTTCGCCGGATGCAGTTTACGCCGGCAGCAGCAGTGCTAACCAGCTCGGCAGCAGCGGGCCCATTGGCGCTGTGCAGCCTGAGCTTGCGTGCACTCTTCACGGTTCGCCCTTCAATGAGCTAGCCAAGCCTTGCGAACCCCCGCGAACGCGGGAGGTCGCGGCCTTGGGGCTGTCGAAACGCAGCCTTAGGCTCCCCACATCAACTTATCGCCGCGCTTCATTGGGCCAAAACAAGCATGAAAACTCAGTATCTCCTCGCCGCCGCCATGTTGGCCTCGGCCGCGCTGCCGGCCAGTGCCGCACAGTTTGACTTCTACAAATTGGGCCGGGGCGCCGCCCATGGCGACTTCTTGCCCATGCCAGCCCAGCTGCCTGAGCCCGTCACCGGCGTGCCCTGCACCGGTGCCGATATCTGCAGCTCCAAGGTCGACAACGGTGAATTTGGCGGCAGCTTGAAGTACACCAATGGCGGCTTGGTGGCAATCGCGACCGCCTCATACAAAGGCTTCACCGCTTCGGTGGTGCAGGACAGCACCGCCGGTTGGACCAGCAGCAAGGGTGCCGGCCTGGGGGTCTACCACCTCAAGGGTGTCAACAGCGATGACAACATCACGGCGGGCGAAAAGCTGACCATCACCTTCAACCAAGTCGTTCAATTGAGCCGCATCGACCTGCGTTCGGACGGCCATAACTTCACCAGCTGGCAGTCCGGTGCGACCTTTTTGCTGAACGAGCAATCGACCGCCTTGCCCACGGGCACGGGGGCAATCAGCTTGACCACCCCGATGGTCGGCCAGACCTTCACCTTCGCCTACGGGGGTGCCAAGGCCAACCAGTTCTACCTCGGCGCCCTGACCGCGCAGGCCATGCCCGTGCCTGAGCCTGCCACCCTGGCTTTGCTGCTGGCCGGTCTTGGCTTTGTAGCGGTGCAGGCGCGCCGGCGCCGGCAGGGCTGAGCCCTGCACCGGACCTGAGCCGGACCTGAGCCGGGTCCACATCAGCCGTCGCTGCGTCGGCAGGCTGCGACAATCGCGCCACTATGCTGAAGTTCGACTTAATCAAGACCGAGGGCCACGCCCGCCGTGGCCAGATGACGCTCAACCATGGAGTGGTGCAAACGCCGATCTTCATGCCGGTGGGCACCTATGGCACCGTCAAGGGCGTGATGCCGCGCTCACTCGAAGAAATGGGCGCGCAGATCATTCTGGGCAACACCTTCCATCTGTGGCTGCGCCCCGGCATGGACATCATCAAACAGTTCGGTGGCCTGCACCGCTTCGAGAACTGGCACAAGCCAATCCTGACCGACAGTGGTGGCTTCCAGGTCTGGAGCCTGGGCGAGATGCGCAAGATTTCGGAAGAAGGTGTCAAGTTCGCCTCACCGGTCAATGGTGACAAGCTGTTCCTGACGCCCGAGATCAGCATGCAGATCCAGACCGTGCTGAACGCCGACATCGTGATGCAGTTCGACGAATGCACGCCGTATTTTAAAAATGACAAGAGCAAGGGCGAAATCACGACCGAGAAGGAAGCGCGCGTCTCGATGGAGATGAGCTTGCGCTGGGCCAAGCGCTGTGCCGATGAAATCAACCGTTTGGAAAACCCCAATGCCTTGTTCGGCATCGTGCAGGGCGGCATGTACGAGGGCTTGCGTGACCATTCTCTTGCCGGCCTGGCCGCGCTGGACCTGCCGGGCTATGCGATTGGCGGCTTGAGCGTCGGCGAGCCCAAGGCCGATATGCGCCGCGTGCTGGCCCACATCGGCCATCAGCTGCCCGTTGACAAACCGCGTTACTTGATGGGGGTGGGCACGCCGGAGGACCTGATCGAAGGCGTGACGCAAGGCATCGACATGTTTGACTGCGTGATGCCGACCCGCAACGCCCGCAACGGCCATTTGTTCACCCGCTTTGGCGATTTGCGCCTGCGCAATGCGCGCTACAAGACCGATGAGCGGCCGGTTGACGAGACCTGCACCTGTTATTGCTGCGCCAACTTCTCACGCGCCTATCTGCACCATCTGGACCGCTGCGGCGAGATGTTAGGGCCCATGCTGACCAGCATCCACAACCTGCATTACTACCTCAACCTGATGCAGGAGGCACGTGACGCGCTGGATGTCGGAGGTTTCGAGGCCTTCCGCGTCAAGTTCGCTGAAGGTCGGGCGCGGGGGGTTTGACGTTTGCTATGTTGGTCACTTAAAATGACCAACATAGCAGGAGTGAAAACCATGAATCACTACAATATTGCGCAAGCCAAGGCCCAGTTTTCCGAGCTGGTGCAGCGCGCGCTGGCCGGTGAAGACGTGGTGATTGCGCGTGACAACCGGCCGCTCTTGCGTTTGGTGCCGCTGCAGGCCGCGCGCGGCAGCCCACGCCAACCGGGGTCGGCCAAGGGCTTGATCAAGTCGATTGCGCCCGACTTTGATGCGCCGTTGGACGACTTCGCGCCCTACCGCTGAGCGGCATGCGCCTGCTGCTGGACACCCATATCTTTCTCTGGTGGGTGACGGGTGACAAAGCCCTGTCTAAGAAGGCCCGTGCGGCCATCGCCGACAGCGGCAACGAATGCTTCTTCAGTGTGGCCAGTGCCTGGGAGCTGGCCATCAAACACAGCCTCGGCAAGTTAGAACTGAGCGGCAGCCTGGAGCGTTTTTTGCCCGAGCAGCTGGCGCTCAATCAGTTCCAGTTGCTGCCCATCGAGCTCAGCCACAGCCTGCGCGTGGCCAGCTTGCCCTGGCATCACCGCGACCCCTTTGATCGCCTGTTGATCGCGCAATGCCAGGTCGAGAACCTCACCTTGGTGAGCGCCGACAAGCAGCTGGCGGGTTATGGTGTCGCCTTGATCCGCTGAAGGCGGCCAGTTTATCTTTGATCGACCCTCGTTAGCCAGAATCCGCCATGCCCGAAATCGTCTTCAAAGGCAAAGAATACGTTTACAACCACCATCTCAGCGTGCCCTACCGGCCGCTGCTGGCGGACGCCAGCAAGAGCGTGGGCGCACCCGACCTGAGCGGCAACCTCGTCATCCAGGGTGACAACCTGCATGCGCTCAAGAGCTTGCTGCCGCGCTATGCCGGCCAAGTCGATTTGATTTTTATTGACCCGCCCTACAACACCGGCAACGAGGGCTGGTGCTATAGCGACGGCGTCAACTCGCCCATCATGAAGGAATGGCTGACGACCAACCCGGTCGACGGCGAGGACATGCTCCGCCACGACAAGTGGTTATGCATGATGTGGCCGCGGCTGACGCTGCTGCGCGAGCTGCTGAGCGAGCGCGGCTCGATCTGGATCACGCTCGATGACAACGAGGTGCATCGGGCGCGAATGGTCCTGGATGAGTTGTTTGGCGAGCAGGCCTTCATTGCCAACGTGGTGTGGCAGAAAAACTTTTCGCCCAAGAACACGGCGCAGTTTTTCAGCGAAGACCACGACCATCTCTTGGTCATCGCCAAGAACCGGGATTTGTGGCGGCCGCGCATGCTGGAGCGCACAGAGGCGATGGAGGCGCGCTACAACAATCCGGACAACGATCCACGGGGGCCTTGGACTTCGGGCGATCTTTCGGCAAGGAACTTCTACAGCGAAGGTAGTTACCCCGTAAGTGCCCCATCGGGCCGAGTTTTTGATGGTCCGCCCCCAGGGAGGTACTGGGGCATCAGCCAGGAGAAATTCGTTCAATTCGATAGCGAGCGTCGAATTTGGTGGGGCGAGGACGGCAACAATATGCCGCGTTTGAAGCGGTTTCTGACGGACGTCAAACAAGGCCGCACCCCCCAAACTCTTTGGTTCTACGACGAGGTTGGCCACACGCAAGACGCCAAGAAGACGTTGATTGAAATGGGCATGCTGAAGGACGGCGAAAGCACCATCACGCCCAAGCCGGTGGCCTTGATTGAGCGCGTGCTGGAACTGGGCGCCGACGACAACGCCCTCATCCTCGACTCCTTCGCGGGCTCCGGCACCACCGCCCATGCGGTGCTCAAAGCCAATGCCAAGGACGGCGGCACGCGTCGCTTCATCCTGGTGGAAGGCGAGGCCTATGCCGACACGCTGACCGCCGAGCGGGTGCGCCGGGCGATTCGGGGTTATGCCTGGGCCGGCAATCAGCGCGAGACGCTGCTGGAAGAAAAAATCACGCTGACCCAGTTCAAAAAAGCCCGTGAGTGGTTGGCCAAGGTGGATGCGATCAAACGGTCCGAGGGGCTGACGGATGACGATGCGGCCCAGACGACGCTGGAGCCTAACGCGGCACCCAAGCGCAAACGCTTCGACAAGATCGAGGTCAAGATGGACGACGGCGTGTTGCGCGTCGAGGGCGTGCGGCGCATCTCCGAGCTGGCGCCGGGCCTGGGCGGCAGTTTCACGTATTGCACGCTGGGCGAGGCGCTGGAACTGGAAAAGTTGCTGTCCGGTGAGCATCTGCCCGAGCGCGGGGCTTTAGGCGCTTGGTTGTTCTACACCGCCACCGGCGCAACGCTGCCACTCGCGCCCAAGGCAGCGCCGCAGCATTACCTGGGGCAGGCGCTGGACAAGCATGTGTGGTTGGTCTACACGCCAGATTTGGCCTTTTTGAAGAGCCCGGTGGCGGCGCTGACGCTCTCGATGGCCGAGGCCATGCAGGCCTGGGGCCGCGCGTATGACGCGGCGCGCGGCGACGCACCGCGCGGCCATCTGGTGTTTGCGCCGGCCAAATACCTGAGCAATAAGCAGCTGAAGGAACACGGCGTGGACTACGCGCCGCTGCCGTTTGCGCTGTATCGGGAGAGTTGAGATGGCGAATCAAGAAGATAAGTTGCACTTTCAGCTGGGGCTCTTTAGCGCCTCATTGCTGGCTTTGAGAGAAGCGGTGGAAACCGACACAGGGGACAAGAAGTCACGCGATTCGATCCTGTTGAGCTATGTGTTCACCTTTGAAATGGCTTGGAAAACACTCAAGGCGGCTTTGCTTTTGCGTGGGGCGGATGCGCCAGATTACGCAGCCGGCACTTTGAGATCAGCATTCACGGCGGGCCTGTTGTCTGGCCCGGATCTCTGGATGGACCTGCGTGAAGGTCGCAATGAGGTGAGCCATGCCTACGATCAAGAACGGGCCATCATCTTGGCGGCAATGGTGAAGGCGCGGGCCGTACAGGCCTTCGAAGATCTGCTCAAGACTTTGCAGCATGACGGCAGTTGAGGGTCTAGGCGACGCCAGCGACGCCAGCGACGTTGGCCCCTTCGGCATTTCGCCGGGTGCTCGTGCGCGCTTGTTCAAGCTGTTTGAATCGCTGGACGGTGTTCGAGCTGTCTGGATCTTCGGCTCACGCGCCCAGGGTTTGCAGCGCCCCCGCTCGGACATTGACCTTGCCGTTGATGCGCCGGATCTTGATGCACGGGGCTTTCTGCGCGTCAAAGACCAAATCGAGAATCTAGGTCTGATTTACCGAACCGATGTCGTCTGGCTGCAAGACCGGCATGGTGAAGTGTTCAAGCAGGAAATAGAAAAGCATCGAAAGCTGCTTTGGCAGGGGCCGATCAAGAGCCATGTCGACGCCCAGGCTCGGCAACCAGGCGGGGCGATTGAACTCAAACCCTTCCAGGAGCGCGTGCTCGCCCAGCTAAGCCGTTACCTCGACGTGATGGGCCAACAGGCCGCCAAAGCGCAAACGAAATTGGCGCAGCTGCGCGCGATGGAGGACATGCAGGACTATCTGCATGACGCGCAGGACTACCCGAGCAAGGCCTGGGCCGCGCTGAAGGCGGAGGGCGCTTTGCCGCCGGCCTTTGCCGCGCAGCCGCATTCCAGCCGCTTTGACGGCGCCGGCAGCGCGATCCCGAATGTCTGTCTGAAGGTGCCCACCGGCGGCGGCAAAACGCTGCTGGCCGCCGCCAGCATTGCACAGGTCTTCGGCCATTGGTTCAAGCGCCACACCGGCCTGGTGCTGTGGGTGGTGCCGAATGAGGCGATCTATAGACAGACGCTGAAGACGCTCAGCAACCGCGACCACCCTTACCGGCAGATGCTCAATGTGGCGGGGGCCGGACGGGTCAAGGTGCTGGAAAAGAATTCGCCGCTGACGCGCCAGGATGTGGACGGCCATTTGTGCGTGATGGTGCTGATGCTGGCGTCGGCCGCGCGGGCCAGCAAGGAGACGCTGCGTTTTTTTCGCGACCGCGGCAATGTGCTGGGTTTTCTGCCGCGCGAAGATGATGTGCAAGCGCATTGGGAGCTGCTGCGGGCGGTGCCGAATCTGGATGTGTATGCGCCCTTCGGGGCCAGCCAAGCAGAGGCGCGGGCGCAGATGGGCAGCATCGTCAAAAGCTCGCTCGGCAATGTGGCGCGGATGCTCCGGCCCATGGTGGTGATCGACGAGGGCCACCACGGCTATACCGAGAACGCACTCAAGACGCTGGACGGTTTCAACCCCGGCTTCTTGCTGGAGTTGTCAGCGACGCCGCGGATTGCCTCGGCCAAGGGTTCGGGCTCGAACATCCTGGTCGACGTGCGCGGCACCGATCTGGACGAGGCGCAGATGATCAAGCTGCCCATCCATGTGGACGTGCAGCATTGGAGCGATTGGCAGAGTTGCCTGGCGGCCGCGGTTGCGCGGCTGGATGGGCTGCAGGTCGAGGCCGAAGCCTTGCGCGGTGAGACTTCGCGTTATATCCGGCCGATCTTGTTGGTGCAGGTTGAGCGCACCGGTGCCGATACGCGCGACAGCGGCTTCATCCACGCCGAAGATGCCCGCGCTTATCTGCTGCAACTGGGCTTCACCGAGCGGCAGATTGCGATCAAGACCTCGGACAAAAACGAGTTGGCCGCGCCCGAGAACATCGACTTGCTGAGCCCTTTGTGCGAGGTGCGCGCCATCATCACCAAGCAGGCGCTGCAAGAGGGCTGGGACTGCCCGTTTGCCTATGTGTTGTGCGCGCTGGCGGCGGGCCGCAACCCGGCCGCGATGACGCAGTTGGTGGGGCGCATCTTGCGTCAGCCGCAGGTCACCAAGACCGGCTACGACGCGCTGGATGCCTGTTATGTTTTGTGCCATGACGCCAAGACCGCCGAGGTGGTGGGGGCGATCAAGAAGTCGCTGGAAGGCGAGGGCATGGGGGACCTGCTGATGAAGGTCACGGGGGCGAGCGGCGAGAGCAGTGCCAACACCCGCACCGTGATGCAGCGCCGTCGGCCTGAGCTGGCACATCTGCGGCTGTTCCTGCCGCGCGTGAGCTGGTGCGAGCCGGGCCGGGCGCGGCGCGAGCTGGCCTATGAGAGCGATCTGCTGGCGCGAATTGACTGGGCGGGGCTGGACGCGGCGCAGTGGGTCAAGGACTGGGCGCCCAACACCGAGGCGGGTTTGAGCGAGCAATTCGACATCAACTTGAGCATCTTGCAGCGCCATGGCTTGGCGCAGACGCCGCGAGTTTCGGCCGGTGCGCAGGGCGAGTTGAACCGTGCGCGCTTGGTGCGCGCCTTGATCGATTTGGCACCTAACGCCTGGTTGCTATGGGACTGGGTGCAAGCCGCCGTGCAGGCTTTACGGGCGGCAGGCCACAGCGAAGCGCAACTGGCGGCCAGCAACGCGTCTTTGATCGAACGCCTGCGCTTGAGCCTGGAGGCCGAGCGAGACCGCCGGGCTGAACGCGTGTTTGCAGCGTTGGTCAGCGCGGGGCAGATCGAGTTTGCGCTGCGCGCCGACGCCAGCGACTACGAGTTGCCGATGCAGGCCGAGCTGAGCCTGAGCGGGGGTGAGCCGCGCGCGCTGCTCAACGACCAAGGCATGCCCGCGCGCAAGCCCTTGCTGGAACCGGTCTATGAAGGGCCGGAGCTGAACGGCTTTGAGGCCAAGTTTGCCGGCTACCTAGATGCCAAACAGGCGGTGCATTGGTGGCATCGCAATGTGGCGCGCACCCAGTACGGGCTGCAGGGCTGGAAGCGCCACAAGGTGTATCCGGACTTTGTGTTCGGCCTGGTCACCGAAGGGCAGCAACAGCGCATGGTGCTGATGGAGACCAAGGGCGCGCATCTGGCGGGCAGCGATGACACGGCCTACAAGCAGGCCTTGCTACAAAGCCTGAGCAGCGCTTTCCGGGATCAGCGCTGGCAGCAGGTGGGGGAATTGCAGCTCAGCCAGCCAGACGGATTGAGCAGTTTGGCCTGTGATCTGCTGCTGGACACGAACTGGCAGGGCGCACTGGAGGCGCGTTGGTTTTCGCCTTGATCAGCGCCGCCCGCTGACGAGGGCGGCGAAGCGCTGCAAATATTCCGGCGCTTGAATGAACACGTACAGACTGAACAGCAAATTGGCCAGGCCAACCGACAAGAACAGCTCGGGGATGCTGAAGCCAAAGCTGCTCAGCAGCACGCCGGCCAACAGCGAGCTAACGATCATGAACAGCGCATTGAGAATATTGTTGGCGGCAATGATGCGGGCGCGGTGGCTGGGCTGCGAGCGCAGCTGAATCAGCGCGTACATTGGCACGCTGTAGAGACCGGTGAACAGGGCCAGCAGGCCCAGATCGGCGAGCACGCGCCAATGTTCAGTGTGCGAGAAAAACTCGCTTAAGTTCATTAGCGCCGGCTTGGTGGACAGGCCGCGCGAGGCGAAGTAGAGGTCGATCGAGAACAAGGTCATGCCGATCGCGCCGACCGGCACCAGACCGATCTCGACGCTGTGGCGCGATAGCCGCTCACACAAGAGCGAGCCGATGCCGATGCCAAGCGAGAACATCACCAGCAGCGCGGTGGCGACTTGGGCGTCGCCGTGCAAGACTTCTTTGGCAAAGGCCGGGAAGTTGCTCAAATAGACCGCGCCGAAGAACCACATCCAGGAAATGCCGAGCAGCGAGCGAAACACCACCGGCACCTCGCGGGCGAGCAACAGATTGCGCCAGGTTTCGGTGAAGGGGTTCCAGTTGATCTTGAGCGTGGGGTCGGTGGCCGGGCAAACGGGAATGAACTGCGCCAACAGGCGACCCAACACGGCCGTGACCAAGCAAGCAATCGCGACATTGCGCGCGCCGACCTCGGGCACCGCGATCAGCAAGCCACCGAGCACCTGGCCCAGCAGGATGGCGACGAAGGTGCCCATCTCGACCATGCCGTTGCCGCCCATCAGCTCGCGCTCGTTCAACTGCTGGGGCAAGTAGGCGTATTTGACCGGCCCGAACAGCGTCGAATGCAGGCCCATCAGCAGCACGCACAGCAGCAGCAGGTGCACTTGCGTCGTCAGATAGCCCCAAGCCGCCAGCGCCATGATGGCGATCTCCAGGGACTTGACGAAGCGCATCAGCTTGTGCTTTTCCAGCTTGTCCGCCAGCTGCCCGCTGGTGGCCGAGAACAGCACATAGGGCAGGATGAACAAGGCGTTGATCACCAGCCCGGCCTGCGAGGCCGGCAGCCAATCCAGCTGGAGCTGGTAGGTAATCAGGATGATGAGCGGGAACTTGAATAAGTTGTCATTGCCCGCATTGAGAAATTGCACCCAGAAATAGGGCGCAAAGCGGCGCTGGCGTAGCAGCGCGAATTGGCTGCTAGGTTCTTGGGGGCTCATTTTTTTACCAGAACTGCCATTGACCGGTCTTGACCACCCAGATGCCCAGCACGCCATTCGTGACCGCATGCGCGATCACCGCCGTCCAGAGCTTGCCGGTGCGCACATAGAGCCAGGCATAGGCCAAGCCGGCGACGACGGCGCCCAGCCAGAGCGTGTGGGCCAGCATGAAGACAAAGGTCGACAGCACGATGGCCTTGATGCCGACGCGGTGGGGGTCAACGGTTTCGAATTTGGGGCTTTCAATCCAGCGCATCAAAAAGCTGCGCCAGAACAACTCCTCCATCACCGGCACGATCAGGGCGGCGCCGATCCAGCGCAGCGCGATCAAAGGCCACATCAGCTGGCCTTGTGCGTCCAGCGGCAAGAAGTTGGCGGTTGGATCGCCGAGCTGCATCCAGGGGGCGTCGAGATTGATCCAAAGCACGAACACCACGATGCCGACCAACACGCTCCAGAGTAGCTCCCGCCGGCTGGGTAGGTTTTGGCGTGCCAACTCACCGTAGTCGAGCCAGAACCAGGCCAGCAGGCCGCCGACCACCAAGACGCTGACGCCGTAAACGTAGCGTGGGTCGAAGCTGGCACTGTCCGGTAAAACCCCTCGCAGGGCCAAGAGGGCCATGAAGGCGGCGAAGGGAACAGCGCGTGCTAGGGCGGCGGGGCTGAGATTCATGGTTTGGCTGGAGGCGAACAAGGCCACAAGCCTAACCCGAAGCAGATGACAGTCGCTGCGGTGAAACCCGTGGAGCTGTTGCCCTTTGAGGCGCTATCAAGGCGCGCGCTGCTCCAACAAGAAGTTGGCGCCATCGTATTGGCCGAGCTTTTCAACCAAGTACGGCATGCAAGCCTGCAGATCGTCATGCAGGGTGAACGGCGGGTTGATCACGAACATGCCGCTGCCCAACATGCCGAAGCCGCGAATGTCGGACTGCTGCTGCACCGTCAGGCGCACATGCAGCCAGCCCTTTTTGGCGCTGGCGTCCGCCGCGGCCTTGAGACGTTGCGCCAACTGGGCCGACTCCAACAGCTGCAGCTGCGGATACCAGATCAGGAACACGCCGTCGGCGAAGCGCTCAAGCCCCTCGCGCACCGCCGTCAAGACCTTGGCGTAGTCGGTCTTCAACTCATAGGACGGGTCCATCAGCACCACGCCGCGGCGCGACGGCGGCGGCAGCTCGGCGCGCAGCGCGGCGAAGCCGTCTTTGTCGCTGACCTGGGTATTGGGCCGTGTCGAGAGATAGGTTTCGAGAATGCGGAAGTCGGTCGGGTGCAACTCGTGCACGCGCAACCTGTCCTCTTCGCGCATGATCAGGTTGGCAATGCCGGGCGAGCCGGGGTATTGGCGCAACTGGCCGTCGGTGTTGAAGGCGCGCACCAAATCCATATAGTTGGCCAGCGGTGCGGGCAGATCTTTGGCGTCCCAGAGACGCGAAACGCCCTGCACATACTCGCCTTTTTTCTGCGCGTACTGGCCCTCGATTGAATAGCCGCCGGCACCGGCATGGGTGTCGAGGAGTGTGTAGGGTTTGTCCTTTTCGCCCATATAGCGAAGCACCTGCGTCAGGATCAGGTGTTTGAGAACATCGGCATGGTTGCCGGCATGGAAGGCGTGTCTGTAGGCGAGCATGTACGAACTGTAGCGTGAGGCTCGCTGGCGCGCGACCTTTTGGGCACCTCAAGGCATTTGAAAGGCGCCCGGGTGTCTCGCAATTTGGGTCAGGGCCACGCTGCTGCGGGGATGCTGGTATTGCCTTGTCGGGCGCAAACTCAGGCCAAAGGCCGCACCGGGATCGACCGCTTTGCCGCGCAGCGACGAGGTCGGCCGCAGGGCGTAGTTCTCGCGTGCGGCCAATACAAACTCATCCAAGTCGGTGATGAAATTGGCGCCCAGCTCCCAGGCCTTGTCGGTCACAAAGCGCGGGTTGCCGACCAACAGGTTGTTAAATATCCTGACCTTGACCGGCCCCGGGCTGACACGCAGGAAAACACCGCCACTGGGCCGTTGATCGACCAGGGTGTTGTGGATCAGCTGCAACTCCTGCTTGGGCCAAGTCAGCCCTTCGGCACCGAAGGAAATCAGGTGGGGGTTCTGGGTGCCAGAGCCTTGCTGAATCAAATTGCCCAGCACCAGCGCCTGGCCGCCGTTGGGGAATTCCAATTCGTAGCTGGACTCGCCGCCAATTTCGTCGCTCAGGCGGTTGTACAGAATTTGATTGACCGCGGCCCGGCTCTTCAGCAAGTGGCCGACTTGACCGTGGTGAAAGTAGCAGCCGATGACGCGCAGATGGGCGATGGCGCCGACATATAGGTTGTGGTTCTGGCCATCGTGCCTGACGATGGTGCCGAACTCACAGTCTTCGATTTCCAGCCTGATGGCCGGGTCGTTGCTGGTGAGGATGCCGTTTTCGTTGTTCTTGAAGCTGCAGTCCCGCAAGCTCAGCGAGCCCCGTTCCAGCCGAATGCCGGCGCCATTGCGGTCGGGTACACGGGCGCCGATGAAGTCAAAGCCTTGGATGCGCAAGCGTTCGCCGCTGGTGACGAAGATGCCCTTGCCTTGCGCTGCAGCGCCCATGGCCAGCAGACGCACGCGCCCGCCCACGGCCTTGAGCGTCAAATCATGCTGCGGCCAAGCGGCCACATCGGCCGTGTAGTCACCCGCGTCCACCTCGATCACCGCGCCGTCACGCGCCCGCTGCGAAGCCTCGGCCAGCGACTTGATGTCCCGGTCGCGGCCGACCTTGATGACGGCCGACGCGTCGGCACGCGCGCTCAGCGGCCTGGTGCCCAGTGCGGGCATTGCCGTGCCGGCGAGGCCGACCCCCGCCCATTGCAATAGCAGACGACGGGTGGTATGTGGTGCAGAGGCTTCTGCTGAGCTTGACGTGCGAGGGTTCATAGATCGGGGAGCCTGCAAATGGCTATGAGAGTCGCGCACCGATTGCGCCGCAACAGTCTATCGGCACAGCTTGCGCTTGAACCTGGGGTGAGTCTCGCTTGAGGGCAAATCCGCTACGCTCGCGGATTCTCATATGCCGCTCACCGTCAAACATGCCCAGCCTTTTCGACCCCGTCCAAATCGGTGACCTTTTGCTCGCCAATCGCATCGTCATGGCACCGTTGACGCGCAGCCGTGCCCCAGGATTGGTGCCCAACGAGTTGATGGTTGAGTACTACCGCCAGCGTGCTTCGGCCGGCTTGATCATCAGCGAGGGCACGCAGATTTGCGCCCAAGGTCAGGGCTATTTCGACACACCCGGCATCCATACCCCGGAGCAGATCGCCGGCTGGCGGCGCGTGACCGAGGCGGTGCACGCGGCGGGCGGCAAGATCGCGGCGCAGCTGTGGCATGTCGGGCGTGTCTCGCATTGCGATTTCCAGCCCGGCGGCCAGGCGCCCGTCTCCAGCACGGCGCGCGCTGCCGTCGGTAGCGCGCGCACACCGACCGGCCTCAAGCCGCTGTCTACGCCGCACGCACTGAGCACGGCCGAGGTCGGCGCGGTGGTGCAGCAGTTCGCCCAGGCGGCTCGCTGCGCGATTGAAGCGGGCTTTGATGCGGTTGAGGTGCACGGCGCCAACAGCTATTTGATCGACCAGTTTCTGCATGACAGCATCAACGACCGTGTGGATGCGTACGGCGGCCCGGTCGAGCACCGCGCCCGCTTTGTGTTGGAGGTGATGGCGGCCGTGGCCGCTGCGATCGGCGCTGGCCGAGCGGGCCTGCGGCTGAGCCCGGTCAATCTGGCCCGCGCGCCGGCTGGCGGTGACTCGCAGGTGCAATTGCTTTACAACCATGTGGCCGAGCATTTGGCGCCCTTGGGCCTGGCGTTCTTGCATGTGGTGGAGGGGCAGACCGGCGGCCCTCGTGACGCCACCCCGTTTGACTACAGTGCCATGCGCGAACGCTTCGGCGGCCCCTGGATGGTCAACAACGGCTACAGCCGGGAGATGGCGCTCAACGCGGTGGCGGAAGGCCGCGCCGATCTGGTCGCCTTTGGCCGGGACTTTATCGCCAACCCAGATTTGGTACGGCGCCTGCGCTTGAATGCCGAGTTGCAGCGGCTCGACCGGGCGTCTCTGTACGGCGGTGGCGCCCAGGGCTATACGGACTATCCGAGCTTGTAAGAGCCGTCTACTCAGTGACGCCGCAGCTTGAAGCGAAACAATTCGGTGATGCTGACTTCGCGCGGGCCGGCCACCAGCTCAAAGCTCTCGCCGGCCTCCAGCGTGCCAGGAGTTTGCACCGCCAAATAAAAGCCGCACCACGCGCTTTCGCTCATCAGCTTGACCGCTTTGTTGAAGCCCATCACCGCGTTGAACTTGAAGCAGGGGTAGCGCGGTTCGCTGACCAGCAATTCGCAGTCGGCAAAGCGCAGGCGGTCGCCGATCCAGACCTCTTTCTCCAGCAAGCCGCTCAAGCTCAGGTTCTCGCCGACGGCGCCCGGCGCCAGCACCGCCTGCCAATCTGCCACCTTGGCCTGCGCCCGCACCGTCTGCCAAAAAGCGAAATGTTCGGAGGGGTAAGCGTAGACGGCTTTGCTCAAGCCGCCATGCACGCTCAGGTCGACCTGCTCGTCGCCCTGCAAACCCAGCGGCCCAACCTGGACACGGCCGCCGACCGGCCGCTTGGCTATGCCGCTCAGCACTGTTTTGCCGTCCAGCGTGTGAAGGGCTTTGGCCGTAGCCACATTGATGCTTATCAGTTTCATGGCCGCTAGTGTGACAAAAGTCGCGCCCCTGGGCTGGGGAATATCGGTGCGCATGACTTCATTCTGCAAATGCATAACCACGGGTTCCTCGGAAGTTACGGTGTGGTTACATTGCGGTGACAATCGCAGTGGCCACCCGGCAAGATGTGGGTTTTGCGAATTCCCGGCCGGCTCAATGCGGCGCTATCAACATCAACATCAACATCAGCAGCATTCGGTCAAGTCCGAGGGCGATATCTCTCACAGAATTGAGTGACCGCCGTCGAACTTGACCAAATTCTGCTTTTATATTGAAGGAACGACGATGAACCAACCCGTGATGGAGGGGCTGCGCCTCAATGTGCCAGCTCATGTAAAACACCAGCGTTTGATAGGCTGGGTGGCCGAGGTCGCCGCACTGACGCAGGCACGCGATGTCTACTGGTGTGACGGCAGCCAAGCCGAATATGACCGTTTATGCACCCTATTGGTGAGTGCGGGCACATTCAAGAAGCTCAATCCGGCCAAGCGCGCGAACAGCTATTTGGCCTGCAGCGACCCCAGCGACGTGGCCCGGGTCGAGGACCGCACCTATATTTGCTCGGCCAAGAAGGAAGACGCCGGCCCGACCAATAACTGGATGGACCCGGCCGAGATGCGCGGCCTGTTGCAAACCGGCGACAAGGCGCTCTTCAAGGGCTGCATGCGCGGGCGCACCTTGTACGTCGTGCCATTCAGCATGGGCCCGCTCGGCTCACCGATCGCGCATATCGGCGTCGAGCTGTCCGACAGCCCGTATGTCGCCGTCAATATGCGCACGATGACGCGGATGGGCCGCCCGGTGCTCGATGTGTTGGGTGCCGACGGCGTGTTTGTGCCCTGCGTACACACGGTGGCCAGCCCGCTAGAGGCCGGCCAAGCCGATGTGAAGTGGCCCTGCAACCCGACCAAATACATCGTCCATTTCCCGGAAACCCGCGAAATCTGGTCCTATGGCTCCGGCTATGGCGGCAATGCGCTGCTGGGCAAGAAGTGCTTTGCTTTGCGTATTGCGTCGACGATGGGCCGGGACCAAGGCTGGTTGGCCGAGCACATGCTG
>NZ_JANNMI010000258.1:0-8870 GCF_031397715.1 Roseateles sp. | reverse complement strand
GGCTCAATCGCTGAACATCTATATGGCCGGCGCCTCGGGCAAGAAGCTCGATGAGACCTACAAGCTGGCCTGGCTGCGCGGTCTGAAGACGACCTACTATTTGCGCACCATGGGCGCCACGCACGCCGAGAAGAGCACCGTCAAGTCTTCGGGTCAGCTCAATGCAGTCTCGTCGGGTGGCTCGACAGCGCTGGCCGCGACTGCGGCGCCGGTCGCGGCGGTGGAGCCCGAGTTGCCCGCGACCGACATGAAGTTCTGCGCGATTGATGACCCTGGCTGCGAGGCTTGCCAGTGAATCGTTGAAACTGAAAAAGGGTGACCGTTTTGTGGCCGCCCTTTTTCATGTCGCCCGCGATGCCGCTGTTCATCGGCATCTGCTGATTTTTGTATGCGCAAATTCGGAGTTATGTGATTTGCAGCTGCGCAACGCGCAAGGCGTCTTGAGGTCAAGAAGTCCTTGGTGTTTGAACGCAACACTCTGATAATTCGACACGATAGGAAAAGTGATTATGTTGGTTTGGGAAGAAGACCAGAAGCCCGCTGAAAAAGCACCCGCAGCAGCAAGCGTTGCGAATGTCGCGCCGACGCTATCCAGCCCCGCCGTGAACGTTGGCGGAGCCGCCACCGTAGCGGCAGCGGTTGCAAAATCCATAACGCCGAATGCCAACGCAAGCTTGGCGCCGAGCACCCCCGCCCGCCGCGTCAACGCCGCCGACAAGCGCATCATCAACGGCCAGACCGACGTCAACCAGTTGGTGCCCTTCAAGTACAAATGGGCCTGGGAAAAGTATCTCGCCACTTGCGCCAATCACTGGATGCCGCAAGAGGTGAATATGTCGCGCGACATCGCCTTGTGGAAAGACCCGAACGGGCTGACCGACGACGAGCGCCGCATCATCAAGCGCAACCTCGGCTTCTTCGTGACCGCCGATTCGCTTGCCGCCAACAACATCGTGCTGGGCACCTATCGCCATATCACCGCGCCCGAGTGCCGCCAGTTCTTGTTGCGTCAGGCCTTCGAGGAAGCGATCCACACCCACGCCTATCAATACATTGTTGAGTCGCTGGGCTTGGACGAGGCGGAGATCTTCAACGCCTATAACGAGGTCAAGTCGATCCGCGACAAGGATGAGTTCTTGATCCCCTTCATCGGCGCGATCATGGACCCGCACTTCAACACCGGCACGCCCGAGAACGATCAGATCTTGCTGAAGAGCTTGATCGTGTTCGCCTGCCTGATGGAAGGGCTGTTCTTCTATGTCGGCTTCGCGCAGATTCTGGCGATGGGGCGGCAAAACAAGATGACCGGTGCGGCCGAGCAGTACCAGTACATCTTGCGTGACGAGTCCATGCACTGCAACTTCGGCATTGACCTGATCAACCAGTTGAAGCTAGAAAATCCCCACCTGTGGACGCCCGAGTTCAGGGGCGAGATCAAGGCGCTTTTCATGAAGGCGGTTGATCTTGAATATGCGTATGCGGAAGACACCATGCCGCGTGGCGTGTTGGGCATGAACGCATCGATGTTCAAGGGCTATCTGCGCTATATCGCTAACCGGCGTGCGACCCAGATCGGCTTGGAAGAGTTGTTCCCCGGGGAGGAAAACCCTTTTCCCTGGATGAGCGAAATGATTGATTTGAAGAAGGAACGCAACTTCTTCGAAACCCGCGTCATCGAGTATCAATCCGGGGGCGCTTTATCCTGGGACTGAACAGGTATTGGTTTGGAGCCTTTGTCTGCGCTGTTCCGGGTTATGGATGACTCAAGAAGATTCGTTGGCTGAAGCGTTGTTCAGCTAACAACCCAATTCACCGCACCGGGGCGCCAAACTTTAAGCGACATCTGGGTGGTGAATAACTGCGCTGCAGCGGCTTAGGTCCTTGCGGGCAGTGCTCTTTCCACTTGATCTAGGAGAACTGAAAAATGGCAACTGCAAAGAAGGCTCCGGCCAAAAAGGCCGCACCGGCAACCAAAGCGGTCGTTCCGGCCAAGAAGGTCGCCGCTCCCGTGAAGGCTGCTGCACCGGCTAAGAAGGCTGCTGCACCCGCCAAGAAGGCGGCAGCACCGGCAAAGAAGGCCGCTGCACCGGCGAAGAAGGCGGCAGCACCCGCTGCGCCGGCTAAGAAGGCCGCTGCGCCTGCTAAAAAGGTGGCAGCTCCAACCAAGAAGGCCGCCGCACCTGCCAAGAAGGCGGCGGCTCCAGCCAAGAAGGCCGCTGCACCTGCTGCACCGGCCAAGAAGGTAGCAGCTCCAGCCAAGAAGGCCGCTGTGCCCGCCAAGAAGGCTGCCGCTCCGGCCAAGAAGGACACGCCTCCGGCCAAGAAGGACACGCCTCCAGTCAAGGTGCCAGCGAATAAGGCAGCCCCTAAGCCAGCAGCCAAACCAGCAGCTAAACCAGCTGCAAAAGCTGCCGCCAAGCCCGCAGCCAAGCCCGCAGCCAAAGCGGCCGCCAAGCCAGCCGCTAAGAAGTCGGCCACCAAGCCAGCCAGCGCAGCACCAGCTGCCAAGACAGCGCTGAGCCCACAAGCTGCCTGGCCTTTCCCAACGGGCAACAAGCCCTGAGTCTGTGCTTGAGGCCGCCTAGGTATTCAAGTTAGGCACTCAAGTTCAAAACCCGGCCTAGGTCGGGTTTTTTTGCGCCCAGAATTCGCTGCACTTTCACCGAAGCGCGCCGGACCAAGTGCCACTTGGCACTAGACTGGCCGCTGATCTTGATAAGCCTGGGAGGGCCTATGAATCGCTGGCTCGGAAGGTGGTCAAAATGGGCGGCCTTGCTGCCGGCGCTTCATGTGCTGGCGCTGTCCGCGGCCTTCGCCGCGTCGGTCAACGTCAGCCCGAGCGGCGAAGTGGCCGAGGTCCGGCAGATCAGGCTGGGTTTTTCCGAGGCGGTGGTGGCGGCCGGCAACCCGAGTTTGCCGGCGCCGGCCAGTTTGCGCTGCCAGAGTGCGGCCGGCTTGAGCAGCCCGGCCGGCAGTGGGCGCTGGTCCAGTGCCCAGCAATGGCTGTTCGATCTGAACGAGGCTCTGCCGGCCGCCAGTCAATGCCAGTTGCTGATCAAAGCCGATTTCAAACCACTCGGCACGGCCTTGAGCGGCCCGCGTGAATTCGGCTTTAGCACCGGCTCGCCCATCGTCCTGCAGGCCCAGCCCTGGCCAGGCAGCCAGGTCGAAGAAGACCAGCATTTCCTGCTGAAACTGAACGGCGGCTTGAGCGCGGCCGAAGTGAGCGGGCGCGCTTGGTGCGAGGTCGAGGGCCTGGGCGAGCGATTGCCGGCGCAGCTGGCTGATGAGACCGAGCGCAGCGCCGTTTTCAAGGCGCGCCGGATCGCCAAGAACTCCGAACGCGATTGGCTGCTGCGCTGCCAGCGGCCGTTGCCGCCCGGTGCCAAGCTGCAGCTGGTCTGGGCGCATGGCAAGGCGGGGGCGCGCCAGCGCTTCGAGTACCAGGTGCGGCGGCCCTTCACGGCCGATTTTTCCTGCGAGCGTGAGCGTGCCAATGCGCCTTGCATCCCGGTGCGGCCGCTGCGCCTGCAGTTCAGCGAGCCGGTGGCGCGCGAGCAGGCGCTCAAGGTGAGGCTGAAGCCATCAAGTGGTCCGGCCTTGTCGCCGCAGCTGGCGGCCAGCGATCAAACGCCCGAGCTGAGTGAGCTGCGCTTCCCCGCGCCCTTGGCCGAGCACGCGCAATTCATGCTGGAGCTGCCGGCCGGTCTGCAGGATGCCAGCGGCCGGGCATTGAGCAATGCGGCGAGCTTCCCGCTGCGGGTGGCCACCGGCGCCGCACCGCCCTTGGCCAAGTTCGCTGCCGCACCGTTTGGCGTGATCGAGCGCGACGCCGACGGCCCGGCCCTGCTGCCCATCACGATGCGCCATGTGCAGGCGGACTGGGCTGTGAGCGGGCAGGGCGCAGCCGCTTCAACCGCGTCGCCCGGTGAAATCCGCATCAAGCGCTTGCAGACCGACGCCGAGGTGCTGGCCTGGTACGCCAAGCTGCAGCGTTATCACGAGGCGTCCTTGAGCGCGCGCGAGCTGGGCCTGCCGCCCTCGCAGTGGCAAGAGACGGTCACCAGCGTGGACGAGGCGGGCAAGCGCCGCAGCCAAGTCAACACCCGCTATTTGCACACGCGCGAGGTCGGCTTGCTGGCGCAGGACAAGAGCACCCAGCTGCTGGCCCTGCCGCCAATGCAAAAGTTGAGCAGTGCCGAAGCGCAGGTGCGGCCGTTCGAGGTGATCGGCCTGCCCTTGAGCGAGCCCGGCTATCACGTGATCGAGATTCGCTCGGCCAAGTTGGGGCTGGCCCTGTTGGACAAGCCCGCGCCTATGTTTGTGCGCACCGGCGTGCTGGTGACCAATCTGGGCGTGCACTTCAAATGGGGCCGCGAAAACAGCGTGGTCTGGGTAACCAGCCTTGACCGTGGCCGGCCGGTGCCGCAGGCCGAGGTGGTCGTCAATGACTGCGCCGGCAAGCCCTTGTGGAGCGGGCGCACCGACAGCCAAGGCCTGGCCAAGATTGCTTTGGCCTTGGCCCAGCCGGACTGGAACGACAAACGTTGCCTTGCTGACCGCGGCTTCTTCGTCACCGCTCGCAAGGCCAATGCTGACCCCAAGAAGCCCGGCGATATGGCTTTTGTGTTCAGCAACTGGAACCGCGGCATCGAGAACTGGCGCTTCGGCCTGCCCACGGCCAGTGGCCCCGAGCTCGATGCGCGCGCCCACACGGTGCTGGACCGCAGCCTGCTGCGCGCCGGCGAGACGCTGTCGATGAAGCATTTCTTTCGCTTGGAGAACTTGCAAGGCCTGAGCCTGGCCAAGCCCGAGCAACTGCCGGAACGCGTCAAGCTAACGCATCAGGGCAGCGGTGAAAAAATCGAGTTGCCGCTGACCTGGGGCTCGCCGCGCAGCAGCACATCGCAATGGCAGATCCCCGCCAATGCCAAGCTGGGCAGCTACAGCATCACGTTGGAGCGCGGCTTGGCCGATTCGCAGCGCGCAGGCACTCACAACAGCAGCTGGCCCAGCGGCGAATTCCGGGTCGAGGAATTTCGGCTGCCCTTGATAGACGCAAGGCTGAGCGGCCCCAAGACCTTGGCGGTGGCGCCAGCCGAGTTGCGCTTGACGGCGCAGCTCAACCATCTGGCCGGCGGCGGCTTGGCCCAGGCGCCGCTCAAACTCAGCGCTTTGTTGCGGCCGCGCGCCTTGAGCTTTGCCGGTTATGAAGAGTTTGTGTTCGAGCCGCCGCAGGAGCGGACAGCGAATGCCGGCGCTGCTGACGATCAGGAGGAAGAAGGTCAAGCCGTTCAGCGCGACGGCAAGCTGGTCGTCGACAAAATGGCCGGCCTGACCGATCGCAACGGCGCCGCGGAATTTTTGCTCAAACCGCTCCCCAAACTGGAGCGCGCCAGCGAGTTGCTGGCCGAGCTGAGTTATCAAGACCCGAACGGCGAGACCAAGACGGTGGCGCAGCGGCTGCCGCTGTGGCACTCGAACGTGGTGCTGGGCCTGCGCAGCAAGGGCTGGGTCAGCCGCGCTGACGGCAAGCTGGATTTCACAGCACTGGCGCTGGACACCGCCGGCAAACCGCTGGTCGGCCAGCGCATCGTGGTGCGGGCGCGCCTCAACCAGCTGATCAGCACGCGCAAGCGCATGGTGGGCGGCTTTTACGCCTATGACAACAAGACCCAAGTCAAGGAGCTGGGCCAGGTGTGCAGCGGCAACAGCGACGCACAGGGCCTGCTGGCCTGCAGCGCCACGCTGGCTGTGGCCGGCGAGGAGGAGCTGGTGGCCTCGGCGCAAGACGCTCAAGGGCGGGCGGTGCAGGTGGCCAGCAGCGTCTGGCTGACCCGCCAGGGTGAGCTCTGGTTCGAGCAAGACAATGACGACCGCATCGATCTGCTGGCCGAGAAAAAGCATTACGAGCCGGGCGAAACGGCACGCCTGCAGGTGCGCATGCCTTACCGAGAGGCGACCGTCTTGCTGGCGGTGGAGCGTGAAGGGGTGATCGAGACCAAGGTGCTGAGCTTGCGCGGCAGCGACCCCACCATCGAGCTCAAGATCGACAAGGCTTGGGCACCTAACGTCTATATCAGCGTGCTGGCGCTGCGCGGCCGGGTTTTTGACGTGCCCTGGTACTCGTTTTTCCGCTGGGGCTGGCGGGCGCCGGTCGATTGGTGGCGGGCTTTTCGCGAGGGCCGCAGCATGCCGCCGCCCAGCGCGATGGTGGATCTGGCCAAACCCTCGTTCAAGCTCGGCGTGGCCGAGCTGCAAGTGGGCCGGGCCGCGCATCAGCTGCAGGTCGCGGTGACGACCGACAAGCCGCAGTACAGCGTGCGCCAGACGGTGCTGACCCGCGTCAAGGTGAGCCAGCACGGCCGCCCGCTGGCGCATGCCGAGCTCGCGTTTGCGGCCGTTGACGAAGGTTTGCTGGCGTTGCGCGGCAACCCGTCCTGGGACCTGCTGCCGGCCCTGATTCAACGCCGCAGCTGGGGCGTGGAGACGGCCACAGCGCAGAGTGAAATCATCGGCCGGCGCCATTACGGCCGCAAGGCGGTGGCGGCCGGTGGCGGCGGCGGGAGCGCAGCCACGCGTGAGCTGTTCGACACCTTGCTGCTGTGGCGTCCGCAGGTCACGCTCGACGCCCAGGGCGAGGCGGTGATCGAAGTGCCCCTGAATGACTCGCTGACCAGCTTCCGACTGGTGGCGATTGCCGACGCCGGGGCCAGCAAGTTCGGAGTCGGTCAAACCTCGGTGCGCGTCACGCAGGACCTGCAATTGCTGTCCGGCCTGCCGCCGCTGCTGCGCCAGGGCGACCAGGTCCAGGCCGCATTGACGCTGCGCAACACCACCACACGCGCGATGAAACTGCGCGTCAGCTTGCAAGGCAACGCGCAGGGCCTGAGCAACTTGCCCAGCCCGCCGGCGCAAGACCTGACCCTGGCGGCCGGTGCCGCACGCGAGCTGCTCTGGGACTTGCAGATTCCGGAGGGGGTGGACAGCATCAGCTGGGAGGCGCAGGCCAGCGAGATTGGCGGCGCGGCGCGGGATCGCCTGCGGGTCAGCCAGCGCGTGCTGCCCGCCGTCAAGTTGCAGGTCCTTCAAGCGAGCTTGAGCCAGCTCGACGGCAGCATGAGCCTGGCCGTGGCGCCGCCGCCGGACGCGTTGCCGGTGGTGGGCGTCAAGCAAGGCGGTGTCAATGTGTTGCTGCAGGCACGCTTGGGTGGTGATTTGCCAGGCCCGAGGCGCTTCTTTGAAAACTACCCCTATAGCTGCCTGGAGCAACTGAGCTCGCAAGCGATTGGCCTGCATGACGACGCCCGCTGGCAAAGCCTGATGAACCGCCTACCCGGCTATCTGGACGGTGACGGCCTGGCCAGCTTTTTCCCGCCGCAGCCGGGTGAGCGAGCGGCCGGCAGCGACCGCCTGACCGCCTATTTGCTGGCCTCCGCCCATGAGGCCGGCCGCGCGCTGCCGCCGGACGCGCAGGCGCGCATGCTGGAGGCCTTGAGCGCCTTTGTCGAGGGCCGCGTGTTGCGCAAGAGCTGGTCGCCGCGCAGCGCCCAGCTGGACGGCGAGGTGCGGCGTTTGGCCGCGCTGGAGGCCTTGTCGCGCTACGGCCGGGCCAGCGCGGCCGGCTTGTCCAGCGTCGACGGGCGCAATCTGAGCACCTGGCCGACGGCGGCGGTGATCGATTGGCTGAGCCTGCATCGGCGTGTTGCCAAGGCGCCGCAACGCGAGCAGCGTATTCAGGAGGCGCAGGCGCTGCTGCGCAGCCGCTTGAGCTTTGCCGGCACCCGCCTGGGCTTCAGCACCGAAGCCGATGACGCCTGGTGGTGGCTGATGGACAGCGCCGACAGCAATGCGGCACGCCTGCTGTTGACCGCTATCGACGACCCAGCCTGGAGCGCTGAGCTGCCGCGCCTGCTGCAGGGTTTGTTGGCCCGCCAGCGCCAAGGGGCTTGGTCCACCACAACGGCCAATCTCTGGGCCGTGTTGGCGCTGGATAAATTCGCGGCCAAGTTCGAGACGGTCAAGCCGTCCGGCCAGACCACCGCCTCCTTGGGGACGGTCAGCCAGACCCAGGATTGGGCGCGCAAGCCCGCCGGCGCGGCCTTTTTGCTGCCCTGGAGCGAGGGTAATTTGACGCTGCAACAGCAGGGTGCCGGCAAGCCCTGGGTGACGATCCAGTCGCTCGCGGCCGTGCCCTTGAAGGCCCCGCTGTTCGCCGGCTACCGGCTCGCGCGCGAGCTGGCGCCGGTGGAGCAAAAAGTGGCGGGCCGCTGGTCGCGCGGTGATCTGGTGAGGGTGCGTCTTAAGCTGGAGGCGCAAAGCGATATGACCTGGGTGGTGCTGAGCGACCCCCTGCCGGCCGGTGCGGCCGTCATGGGCTCCGGTCTCGGCGGGGATTCCGCATTGGCGTTGCAGACCAACGCCAATGCGGCGCCCGCCGTCGGTCAGCGGCCCAGCTATATCGAGCGCAGCTTTGAGGCCTGGCGCGGCTATTTCGAGTTCCTGCCGCGCGGCAAACATGAGTTTGAGTACACCGTCAGGCTGAACAATGCCGGGCGCTTCTTGCTGCCCGGCACGCGCGCCGAGGCCATGTATGCGCCGGAGCAGTTCGGCGAGCTGCCGCAGGGGGTGTTGGAGGTGGCGCCTTGATGATGAAGCGCTGCTTGGTGCTGGCAGCTTTGTCGCTGGGCTTGGCCGCGCCGGCCGCGGCCCAGCCCAGCTTCGAGCAGGTGCGCGCCGCACACCGGGTGTCGGACTTCACGCTGCTGGCCGCTAACGGTGAAGCGCTGCAGACACTGCGCCTGGATCACCAGCGCCGCGCCTTGGCTTGGGTGGCGCTGGAGGATATGTCGCCGGCGCTGCTGCAGGCC
>NZ_JANNMI010000222.1:0-1795 GCF_031397715.1 Roseateles sp. | reverse complement strand
GGTTGGGCGCGCACGGCATCGACTGCGGTGCGATGAACATCCTGATCTACGCGTTCCGCGAGCGTGAAGACCTGTTCGACATGTACGAAGCGGTATCGGGCGCGCGCATGCACGCGGCTTACTTCCGCCCCGGTGGCGTGTACCGCGACCTGCCCGATTCGAAGCCGCAGTACAAGGTCTCGCGCATCAAGAACCAGAAAGCCATCGACGCGCTCAACGACACGCGCAGCGGCAGCCTGCTCGACTTCGTCGACGCCTTCACGCAGCGCTTTCCAGGCTACGTCGACGAATACGAGACGCTGCTGACCGACAACCGGATCTGGAAGCAGCGCACCGTCGGCATCGGCGTAGTGACGCCTGAGCGCGCCCTGAATATGGGCTTCACCGGCCCGATGCTGCGCGGCTGCGGCATCCCCTGGGACTTGCGCAAGACGCAGCCCTATGACGCCTATGCCAAAGTTGACTTCGATGTACCTGTAGGCACCGAGGGCGACACCTATGACCGCTATGTGGTGCGGGTCGAGGAAATGCGCCAGAGCAATCGCATCATCCAGCAATGTGTGGCTTGGCTGCGTGCCAACCCCGGCCCGGTGATCACCGACAACCACAAGGTTGCACCGCCTTCGCGTGTCGATATGAAGTCGAATATGGAGGAGTTGATCCACCACTTCAAACTCTTCACCGAGGGTTTCTGTGTGCCCGAGGGCGAGGCCTATGCGGCGGTGGAGCATCCCAAGGGTGAGTTCGGCATCTACATCGTCAGCGACGGCGCCAACAAGCCCTATCGCCTGAAGATTCGGGCGCCTGGTTTCGCGCATCTGGCAGCGCTGGATGAAATGGCGCGAGGCCATATGTTGGCCGACGCGGTGGCCATCATCGGCACGATGGACATCGTGTTCGGCGAGATCGATCGGTGAGTAATTCAATGAGCACTGAAGACTACATTCTGAGTGAAGCTACGGCGTCCAAGTTCGCCCGTGAAGTGGCCAAGTACCCGGCCGATCAAAAGGCTTCGGCCGTGATGGCCTGCTTGTCCATCGTGCAAGACGAAATCGGTTTTGTCTCGCGTGCCAGCGAGGACGTGATCGCCGCCTATCTGGGCATGCCGCCGATCGCCGTCTATGAAGTGACGACCTTCTACAACATGTACAACCAGCGCAAGTTGGGTCAGTTCAAGTTGAACGTCTGCACCAACCTGCCTTGCCAGCTGCGCGATGGGCAAAAAGCCTTGAACCATCTGTGCGAGAAGCTCGGCGTGGAAGAGGGTGGCACGACCGCCGACGGCCTGTTCACGGTGCAAAAAAGCGAGTGCCTGGGTGCTTGCGCCGATTCGCCGGTGCTGTTGGTCAACGACCGCCAGATGTGTAGTTTCATGAGCCATGCGCGTCTAGACGAGCTCGTCGACACGCTCAAAGCCCACGCTGCACAAACAGCCGCCAAGAACTGAGGAACGGGAAGTAAGCATGCTGGACCTCTCCAAATTTCAAAGCCAGGGCACCGAAACCTGCTTCCATGACCGCCACCTTGGCGCGCAAATCTATGCCGGCCTGAATGGCAAGAATTGGAGCCTGCAGGACTACGTCGCGCGTGGCGGTTATGCGGCGCTGCGCAAGATCTTGAAAGGCGAGGGCGCGCCCGAAGGCACACCGCTGACGCAAGACCAAGTGATCGCCGAAGTCAAGGCCTCGGGCCTGCGCGGCCGTGGCGGTGCGGGTTTCCCGACCGGCCTGAAGTGGAGCTTCATGCCGCGCCAGTTCCCGGGCCAGAAGTACCTGGTGTGCAATTCCGACGAGGG
>NZ_JANNMI010000200.1:0-5612 GCF_031397715.1 Roseateles sp. | reverse complement strand
GCCACTGGCCGTCTTTGCCCTGCAACAGTGGAATCGGCAGTGCCCAAGGGTCGGTGCCGACCAGCATTTCGCCCAGCCCTTGCTTGACCGTGACCGAGCGGGCTTGATGGGCTTTTTCCAAGAACGTGTAGCGATCGTCGGCCGACACGTCGCCCAAGGGCATCAGCTTGGCCCAGTTTTTGCCCAAGACCCGCTTGAGCGCGACGGGGTCACTGCTCGCGACCGCATCGATGAAGGCATCGGCCGCCGCTTCCGGCTTGGCGAAGGCGGTCTGTGCATGTGCCGCACCGCTGAATGTCACAGCGCTGAAGGCCAGCCCAGCAGCCAAGGCCAGGTAGCGCAGCCCAAACAAGGGCTTGAGGCGTGTAGTTCTGAGATTCATGGCTCTTCCTTTTGCTTTTTTATGGTCTGCACTCAGCGCTGCCGCCCGCCGCCGCCGGCACGCCCGCCACCACCGGCCGGCCTTGCGCCGTCCCCCGAATGCTGGCTCATGGAGCCCCGGCTGGCTTGGCCACGCGAGGCATTGGCGCGCGAGGCACCGCTGTCATGCACGCCTGACAGCGCGCCGCTATTGCTGTTGCCACGATTGGCCGGCCGACTGTCAGCGCCACCCCGGTCCGAGCGGTTGACGGCCTGATTGGCCTTGTCACGGTCGGCGCCTTGCAACTTCTCGCGCCCGGCGACCGGATCGGCACCGCGATCCTTCAAGGTGTCCGCAGCACGTGCGCGGTCCGCATCCCGTTGGCCGTCCTTGCCCTTGAAGGCATCGCGGTCCTTGGCGCCAGCCGCCGACTGCTGCTTGTTGCCAAACTGCTCGCGGCTCTTGGCATCGCGGTAGGGCACATCTTTGCGCCGTTCGGGGTTGTGTTTGAAACTGTTGTTATTGTTGGTGATTTGGCGGTTGCTGACGTTGATATTGTTGTAACGATTGACGTTGATATTGACGCTGTTGTTGCCCCAGTGATAGCCACCCCACAAGGAATTGTGGATGCCGACAATGGCCGCCCCCCACACCACGCCCGCAACAAATGCGCCGCCTGGATAGTAGTAAGGCGGCGGTGCCCAGTAGTAGGGCGGGTAGGTCGGATACCACCAGCTGCCGTAGACCACGGTCGGCTGATAGACCGGCACATAGACCGTCTGCGGCTGCGTCGGCTCGATGATGATCACTTGCTTGTTGTTCTCGGTCTGTGTCGTGACCTTTTGCTGCTCATTCGCCTTCAGGTTGCCGGCCTCTTGGGCCTTCTTGCGCATGAACTGCACCCGGTCCATCAGGCGCGCCGGGTCGGCCAAGAAGGCGTCCCCCAGACGCTGCACATCGCCGGGGTTGGCGTCCATCATCGCCAAGACCTGCGGGAACGCGACCAGCGACTGCACCGCCGGCTCCCAGGGTTTGGTCTCGATCTGCTTGACGGCCGCGTCACCTTTTTCGTCCGGGTGCGCTTTGGACCAGGCGGCGGCTTCCTTGACGTCGGACGGGTAGGTCGAGGCCATCAGGATCTGCGACAGCAGCGAGTCCGGATAGAGCGCGATCGGCGCCAACATCTGGTCCAGCTCTTCGTCCTTGAACGTTGCATCAGCAGCGCGCGCAGCGCCCATCATGCCAAGGGCACATAAAGTTAGCAGCAGCAGGGTGCGCAATAAGCGCCCGCAGCGCAGGCCCCAATTTGGGCCCGCGGCAGTTCGATGAGAGGCAGCAGTCGTCATATTCCGTTCCTTCGAAGAGCAATCGGTCGCACTCAGTGATGGTCACCGTGCATTAAAGCCATGCTGGGAAGATAAGTCCAATTACATATGCGAATGCCGCCAATGTCGTTCGGACATGCCATTAGCGGGCAGTTTGCGCTGACAGGCCGTCCCAGCTGTAGCGCGCCAGCCGGAGCAAGACCAGGCCGGCCAGCAGCGGCACAGCGTAGATCAAGCCCTCGCTCAAGCTCAACAGCAGCGTGGGACCCGAGTCCGCCGGGCCGTCAAGAAACCGGCGCAAATACAGCGCCAGCAGCAGCGGCGCCAGCCACAACGTGGCGCGGCGCAGCAGCGCGCCGGCTTCGGCCCCCAGCACGCCGCGGCCGGCCAGCATGAACAGCGCGGCGACCACAAACACCAGCGTGAAGAAGGTGTTGAAGATCGGCTGAGCCGCGCCGGTGTCGGCTCTGAATGCCCAGAACGGCAACCAGCTCAAGCACAACAGGCCCAGGCCAAAGGCGCTGCGGCTGGCGCGCTGGGCGGCGTGGGTATCGCCCACCTGCTCGCCTTCGGATCTGGCCTTCTTCATCAGCGGCAACAGCAGCAGGCAGGTCAGGCCAAACACTGCGTCCACCGCCAAGGTGACCGGATAACCCCAAGCCTCGATGGCCAGGCCTTGCCAGGTGGCGGTGTAGGCAATCGCCAGATTCATCAGCGCCATATAGGCGGTGAACTGGGTCGCGGCGACGCGCGGGTTGGTCACGTCCATGAACAGCGCCGAGCGCACGCCGTACATCAGGCCCATGAAGATATTGAAGGCAATCGTGGCCACCCATAGCGCCGTCACCAACTCAGGGGCCACGCTGGCGCCGCCACCGCCCGGCGTGCGCGGCATCACATAGCCATGCTGCTGCAAAACCATCATCAAATACAGCACCGGCAAGCTCATCAAGACGATGGACACACTCAAGACGCGGCGACGCCCGAGGTGGTCGGACAGCACGCCGCCGATCACCATGGAGACGGCCGCTGAGATGGTGGAAAACAGCTGCAGCCAGGCCACCTGGTCATCGTTCAGTCCCAACTCGACCGACAGGTTCGACTGCAGCGCCAGGCTCAAGGACATCGCGCCCGCCGGCAGCAGCGCAAAGAACACGCCGGCATAAGCGCCCTTGGTGCCCAGGAAGGCGCGGAAGGCGGCCATCGCAAAGTCGCGCATCTCGCCGGCGGCGTGGCGCAAGCCCGAGCCTGTCTTGGCGGTCGCTTGAATGAGCGCCTCCTTCATCGGCAGCACCACCAGGCCCGTAACGGCCAAAATGCACAGTGCCACGAAGATGAAGCTGGACTGGAAGCCGATGTACGCCATCAGGAACAGCACGCCGCTGCCGCCGACCGCCTGGCCGACCGCCGCGCCGGCAAACATCAGGCCATTGGCAAGGCCGCGCTCGTCCTCATGCAGCACATTGCAGGCCAGCGAGTCGATCGCCACGTCCTGCATCGCGGCAAAGGTGTTGTGCAAGAGCAGGATGGCGGTGAACAGCGCCAACTGCTCGGGCAGCTTGAGGAAGATCAGCACCGCCAAGGTGGCCGCCATCATGATCTGTGTGCCCAGGATCCAGGCGCGGCGGTGGCCAAAACGCTCGGAGCGGAACACGTCGACCAGCGGGCCAAACGCCCATTTGAAGGCCCAGGGCAGGTAGAAGGCCGCCACAAAAGCGCCGATCTCGGCCGGGCCCACGCCCATGCGGCGCAACTGCGTGGCCACGGCCGTAGCGGCGAAACCCAGCGGTATGCCCTCGGTCATGTACAAAAAGAAAAAGGCCGACAAGCGGCCATTCTTGCTGCCCAGCAGATTGGGAAGTCGCATCATCATTTGTGGTCGGCGCTGGTCTGTGCCATAGGCAATCGTGGTGGACAGTTTATTGGCGGCGGGGCGCGAACCGCTAGGCGATTACCCCGGGCAGAGACTTGGCCCGGTGAAACCACCCAGCAGCCCAGGCGGCAGGATTGTTCGTTGGCGAAAAATGCATTGCATAACTACCAAATTAAGCAGGCAATGTGGTATGACCGCTGGCTACCGCCCCGATGAACCCAAGCCAGAAACGCGGCTGCCCGCTCTACTGCAAGACTGTTTGCGCTTGGGACATCTGGCTTACTTCATCGGCGACACGGTCGAGTCGTTTGACCTGAAGGCCTTCTGCCTGCCCAACATCGTCGCGGCTGCACTGAGCAATCACGCCAACCACACCAACCTTGGCCACTTTGGATGCCTTGTTGGCGGCCGGCGCTGTGGCCGTCCAGCTTGCTGAGCAGCAGGGACAATACAAGCTTGCCAGCCTTGTTGCAGAACGCTACCCACCATGACCCAAAGCTCTTCCACCCAGCCCCTTGCCCGCCCCGCAATCCGCGTCTTGACCGGCATCACCACCACCGGCACCCTGCATTTGGGCAACTATGTCGGCGCAGTCCGCCCGGCGATTCTGGCCAGCCAGGAGGTCGGCGTGGAGAGTTTCTTCTTCATGGCCGACTATCACGCCCTGATCAAATGCGATGACCCGGAGCGCATCAACCGCTCGCGCCTGGAGATCGCCGCGATCTGGCTGGCGGCCGGCCTGGACACCGCACGCGTCACCTTCTACCGCCAGAGCGATATCCCCGAGATCCCTGAGCTGACTTGGTTGTTGACCTGCGTCACGTCCAAGGGGCAGATGAACCGGGCCCATGCCTACAAGGGCGCCACCGACGCCAACGCCGCCATTGGCGAAGATCTGGACGCCGGCATCACCATGGGTTTGTACAGTTATCCCATCCTGATGGCGGCCGACATCCTGATGTTCAACGCTCACCGCGTGCCGGTCGGCCGCGACCAGGTCCAGCACATCGAGATGGCCCGCGATGTGGCTCAGCGCTTCAACCATTTGTTCGGCAAAGGGCGTGAGTTCTTCGTCTTGCCCGAGGCGAATGTGGCAGCGGATGTGGCCCTGTTGCCGGGCCTGGACGGCCGCAAGATGAGCAAGAGCTATGACAACAGCATCCCTTTGTTTGAAGGTGGCGCCAAGGGTTTGAAGGACGCGATTGCTCATATCGTCACCGACTCCAAGTTGCCCGGCGAGGCCAAGCAGCCCGAGGGCCAGACCCTGGTGACAATCTATGACGCCTTCGCCACGGCCGCGCAGCGGGCCCAGTTCCGCGCCGACTTGCGCGCCGGCTTGGCCTGGGGCGAGGCCAAGCAGCAGTTGTTCGAGCTGATCGACGCCGAGATCGCGCCGCTGCGCCGCCGCTACGAGGCCTTGATGGCGCAGCCCGAGCTGATCGAGGCGACGCTGCAAGCCGGTGCCGCCAAGGCACGCGCGGTGGCGGCACCGCTATTGGCCGAGCTGCGTCAGGCGGTCGGTTTGCGCAACTTCAGCGCGCCGGCCGCAGTGGCCGCGCCGCTCAAGAGTGCCAAGCTGGCCTTGCCGCTGTTCAAACAGTTCCGCGAGGCCGATGGGCAGTTCTACTTCAAGCTGTTGGATGAGCAGGGTCAGGTCTTGCTGCAAAGCGCGGCCTTCGCCAGCGGCCGCGAGGCCGGCGAATGGGTGGCGCGGCTCAAGGGCTGTGGCCCAGACGCCTTGGCCGGTGTTTTGGCCGCAGCGCCGCTGCGGCTGAGCGCGGGCGTGACGGCGGCGACCGTCGGCGCGGCGCTCAGCACTTTTGCGGCGCCAGCTTGACGACGATGGCCAGGCGCCCGGGCGGCAGAACGATCGGCGGCTGCGAACCGACCGCGCCCGTCTGGAAGGCCGACTCTAATCAGCCACATCCCCGCATAAACCCGCTAGGCTGCTGGCGTGACCTTGGCTAGTCTTGCGGCCTGAACGTCATAAATTCAACGGAGACAGAACAAATGCCGACCATTCCTGCCGACAGCCTGGCCTTGCAACGCTTCT
>NZ_JANNMI010000183.1:0-17560 GCF_031397715.1 Roseateles sp. | reverse complement strand
GAAGTCGGTGCCGTGATCGAGGTTGAAGCCCCGCAGAAAATACTGGTTAGCTTTGCCGCCGCCGCTGTGCTGGGTAACGATCACACCGGGCACAAACTCCAACAGCTCGGCCGGCCTCAAGGTCGACCGGCTCGCGATCAGCCGCGCGCTGACCGCGCCTTGCGAGGCGGCGTCCGAGCTGCCGACACCGTTGAGGTAATTGCCTATCACCAGCACCGGCGGCAGCGTCTGCGTTGCCTGTGTTGTCTGTGTTGTCTCGCTACCCGCTTCAGCATCGGCCAAGGCCGGCTGGCAGATCAGCGCCAACAGACTGAATGGAAGGGCGGGCAGAGCGAGCTTAGGTCGGATTTTCATGGGCTGTTCGGTTTGAGCGAGCGGGGATTTGCGACTGTCCGCCTTGATACGCAGCAAGCCGAGCGGCGGATGCACCAAGAGCCCAAGCAATATTTATTGCAAGGCTTTTGCATCCAGGTCTGAGCGCGGGCCGTATGGAAGGCCACGACGACACAAATCTCTGTGCCGCCCTAACCCGATATCGCCCCAAGGAGTCCTGCCGTGAAGCATTCATCAACAAGCCCGCACACATCCACCAACGCTTGCGCGCTGGCCGTCGCCATGGCCCTGGCCAGCATGGCCGCCGCCCCCGCCTTTGCCTCCAGTCACCGCGAAGCGCCCTTCATCACCACCGCGCCCAAGGTTGACGGTGCCGACTTTTATATGTTCCGCAGCTACGAGGCCGAGCGCAGCGACTACGTGACCGTGCTGGCCAACTACCTGCCGCTGCAAGACGGCTACGGCGGCCCGAACTACTTCGCGCTCGACCAGAACGCACTGTATGAAATCCATATCGACAACAACGGCGACGCCAAGGAAGACCTGACGTTTCAGTTCCGCTTCAAGAACACGCTGTCCAACAGCGGTGCCGGCCAGGCCCTCAATGTCGGTGGCAAGATGGTGAACATCCCGCTGGTGCAGTTCGGCGGCGTCAGCAACGTCAAGGACGCCAATCTGCAATTGGCCGAAACCTATAGCGTCACCGTGGTGCGCGGTGACCGCCGCAGCGGCAGCGCTCAGGCCGTCACCAACGCCAGCGGCGGCAGCGCCACATTTGACAAGCCGGTCGACAACATCGGCAAGAAGACCCTCGCCGACTACGCCGGCTACGCCGCCAAGCACATCTATACCGTCAACATCCCCGGCTGCAGCATGCCGGCCAAGCTCTTCGTCGGCCAACGCCAGGATGCGTTTGCGGTCAACCTCGGCACCATCTTCGACCTCGTCAACGCCCCGGTCAGCGTCATCACCGACCCCAGCCTGATCGGCGCAGCGCCCAACACCATCGACGACAAGAACGTCACCACCCTGGGCCTGGAAGTGCACAAGAGTTGCCTCACGAATCCCAGCAACGGCGACGACGTGATCGGCGGCTGGACCACCGCCAGCATGCGCCAAGCTCGCTTGCTGAACGGCAAGCCCGCCTCCGGCCATCAGGCCAGCGAGAAGGCCGGCGGCGCCTGGGTGCAGGTTTCGCGTCTGGGCATGCCCTTGGTCAATGAGGTGGTCATCGGCTTGAAGGACAAGGACAAGTTCAATGCGTCCAAGCCCAGCGCTGACGCTCAATTTGCTGATTATGTGACCCACCCGACCTTGCCGGCGCTGCTGGAAATCGCCTTGACTCTGCCCAACACGGCGCCGAGCAACTTCCCGCGCACCGATCTGGTCACAACCTTTCTGACCGGCATCAAGGGCGTCAACCAGCCCAAGAGTGTGGTCGGCGCCGAGATGCTGCGGCTCAACACGGCCATCCCGCCGGTCGCGTTTGCACAGCAGAACCGCTTGGGAATCGTCGGCAATATCTTGGCCGGTGGCAATGACAATGCCGGCTACCCGAATGGCCGCCGCCCCAAGGACGATGTGGTCGACATCTCGCTGGTGGCCGTGATGGGCGGTCTGTGCATGGCCAATGGCGACACCGACAAGCTCGGCTTCGGCGCTGCCTGCAAGCCCGCTGCCGTGCCGCTGGGTGCCACTTCATTCAAGCTGCATGACGCTGTTGACCAGGCGGTTGTGCCCTTGCTGAGCGGCTTCCCTTATCTCAATACGCCGATCCCAGGCACCAAGTAAACAGTGAGGCCAGACATCATGAACCAGCAACTCTTGTTTTGCAGCGTCCTGCTGGCTGCATTGGGCCTAACGGCCTGCGGCAGCGATGGCGGCGATGACGCCCCGCCGCCGGTGATCCAGCCGCCGGAGGCGGTGACGGAAGTACCCAGCTCGGCCGCCGCCTCCCCGGCAGCCTATGTCAGCTACGCCGCCGGTTTGGCAGCGACCGAAGTCGCCGAGCCGCTGGGCTTGGACAAGGTCGCCGAGGCGCCGCTGTCCGAGACCACCGAGCCGGCCGATCTGTGAACCCGGGGCCGCCGCTGCGCAGATGCACACCGGCGGCCCCATCAAGGACATCGCTTGAAATCCATTTTTTTGGCCACTTGTCTGCTGCTGCTCTTGCAGGCTGCCGATGCCGCGCCCTACACCCCGACCGATGATCAAACCATCGTCCAAGCGCTGCCGAACCGGCTCGACGCCACCGCCCGCGCGCAGCGCAAGGAATTGGCGCGCAGCCCACAACAGCTGAACCTGGCCTTGGCTACAGCGCAAGCGGCCATAGTCCGCGCCCGCCGCCACGGCGACCCGCGCGAGCTGGGCCTGGCCGAAGCGGCGCTGGCTCCTTGGTGGGGGCTGGAGCAGGCCCCGCCGCAAGTGCGTTTGCTGCGTGCCAGCGTGCTGCAGAGCCAACATGATTTCGCCAAAGCCTTGCTTGACCTCGACAAGCTGGTCGCGCAACCGAGCCGGCTGCCGCTGCCCGTGCAGGCGCAAGCCGGTTTGATCCGCGCCTCGGTGCTGCAAGTGACCGGCCAGTTGACGCTGGCGCGGCAGGCCTGCGAGAGCTTGACCGAAGCGCGATTCGCCGGCCTCGGCGACGCGCTGGCCCTGCCGGCCCGAGCCTGCTTGGCCGAGCTGCGCAGCTTGAGCGGCGAGCCCAAACAAGCGGCTGCCGAGTTGGCCGCACTGGCCAAGCAAGCGCCCGGTGATGCTTGGCTGTCCTTGCTGCGCGCCGAGTTGGCCCAGCGCATGGGCGACAACGTCGCCGCCGACGCCCGCTACCGTGACGCGCTAGCGGCCAGTTCAGGCGGTGACATCTACACCCGAGGCGCCTATGCGGACTACCTGCTCGAACAGGGTCGCGCGGCCGAGGCATTGACCCTGGTCGAGGGTGCCGACGCCGAATCCGACGCCTTGCTGTTGCGCCGCGCGATGGCCTTGAAGCAGCTGGACAGCCCGTTGCTGAAGCCGGTCGCCGCTGCCTTGACGGCCCGCTTCGAGGCCGCCCGCCTGCGCGGCGAAAATTACCATGCGCGCGAACAGGCGCGGCTGGCACTCGACGTGCTGGGGCAAACCAAGCCGGCCCTGCAACTGGCACTCAGCAACTGGGCACAGCAGAAGGAGCCCACCGACGCCTTGCTGCTGCAACGCGCCGCGCTGGCCGCCGCTCAGCCGGCCGCCGCCGAGCCGGAAATCAAACGCCTGATCCAAGCGGGTTGGGTGGATGTGCGCTTGGGCCACGCAAGCCGGAGTGCCAAGCCATGATGCGCTTCGTCCTTGTCGCGCTTGCCTTGGTCCTGGCCGGCCCCGCGCAAGCCCATAAGTCGAGCGACGCTTACCTAACTTTTCAGGTCAGCGGCAACACAATCACGCAGCGCGTCGATATCGCCTTGCAAGACCTGGACCGCGACCTCGACCTCGATGCCAATGACGACAAGCAGCTGAGTTGGGGTGAGTTGCGCACCCGCTGGCCCGAGCTGGAGCGGCTGCTGGCCGACAGCCTCAAGGTGAGTTCCGAGGGCCAAGCGTGCACGGTAAGTCACACGTTAGCCCCGCAGCTCGACCAGCACAGCGACGGCGCCTACGCGGTCTTGCAACAGACGCTGCATTGCGCGGCAGCGGTGCAACGCTTGAGCGTCGACTACCGGCTGTTTGCCGCCAGTGACGCCAAGCACCGCGGCATTGCCCGTGTCTTGTCCGGCGCGGCTGAGCAAAGCGCGCTGCTGATCCCGGCCGACGCGGCCAAGACCTTTCAGCTCCAGACCAGCGCGCAGGACCCACTCCGCAGCCTGGGCGGCTTCGTGGTCGAAGGCATGCGTCACATCTCGGTCGGACTGGACCACATCTTGTTCCTGGTCAGTCTGCTGATGGTGGCCGTTTGGCGCCGTGAGGGTGCGGGCTGGGTGGCCAGGGCTACGCCGGCGTCGGCCTGGCGCGAGGCCTTCAAGTTGGTGACCGCCTTCACGCTGGCGCATTCGCTGACGCTGGGTCTGGCGGCGGCCGGTGTGTTGGCGCCGCCCTCGCGCTGGGTCGAGTCGCTGATCGCAGCCAGCGTTTTGGTGGCGGCCATCGACAATCTGCGCCCCTTCATCAAGGGCCCGCGCTGGCTGATGGTGGCGCTGTTCGGCTTGGTGCACGGCTTTGGCTTTGCCGGCCCGCTGCAAGCCTTGGGCCTGCAGCGCGGCAACTTGGCGCTGCCGCTGCTGGGTTTCAATCTGGGTGTTGAGTTGGCGCAACTGCTGCTGGTTGCGCTGATTTTGCCGCTGGCGATTGCGCTGCGTGACAAGCCGCTTTATGGCCGCCTGTTGGTGCGCCCCGGTTCGGCGCTGATCGGCGGCCTGGCTCTGCTGTGGTTGGTGGAGCGCAGTTTTCTTCTCTCCTGAACTTCGTTGAAGCCCTTAAACTGCGGGTCCACCACCGACCGCAGGCCATGAAGAGCAGCCCGAAGAACACCAGCAAGTCCACGCGCAGCAAGGCGCCCGACCATGATCCCAAGGTCACGCTAGGCATGGTGGCCGAGGCCTGCGGCGTTTCTCCCAGCACGGTGTCGCGGATCTTGAATGGCACGGCCGTGGTCAGCGCCGAGAAGCGCGCCGCGGTAGACCAGGCGATTGCCGAGCTGGGCTTTGTGCCCAACCCGATGGCGCGCGGCTTGGCCGGTGGGCGCACGCTCAGCGTGGGCGTTATCACGCAGGCGATCGACAGCCCGTTTTACGGCATCGCCTTGCGCGGCATCGAAGAAGCGCTGAACAAAGTCGGCTACAGCCCGCTGTTTGTGAGCGGCCATTGGAACGCCAAGGAAGAGGCGCGCTGCATCGAGGTGCTGCGCTCGCGCCGCGTTGATGGCTTCATCGTCCTGACCGGGCGGCTCAGCGATGAGTCGCTGAAGACGCTGGCCAAGGCCTTGCCGGTGGTGGTGACCGGCCGCAGTTTGGCGGCACCCGGCTTGTATGCCTTGGACTTCAATAACTTCGAGGGCGCACGGCTCGCAACCGAGCATTTGCTTGCGCTTGGGCACCGCGATATCGCCTTCATTGCCGGCCCGGTCATCCACCCCGACGCCCTGGAGCGCCTGCGTGGCTACCGCAGCGCGCTGCAAGCCGCCGGCCTACGCTACCGGCCGGGCTTGGTCGTGCAAGGCCAGTACCACGAGGAGAGCGGCCTGCTTGCCGTCGAGCAACTGATTGCCAGCCGTCAGCCCTTCAGTGCCATCTTTGCCGCCAATGACCAGATGGCCTTTGGCGCGACCTTGGCCCTGCACAGGCATGGCTTGCATGTGCCGGACGAGGTCTCGCTGGTGGGCTTCGATGATGTGGCCGGTGCTGCGCATTCGGTGCCGCCGCTGACCACCATCCATCATCCGGCTTACGAGCTCGGCAGCATGGCAGCCGCGGCACTGCTGCAGCTGTTGGCCGGCGAGCAGCCGCAGGCGACGCTGCCAGATCCGCGCTTGACGGTGCGTGGCTCGACGAGGGCGCTGCTCAGCCTTTGAGTCACCGGCCCATGCCGTGAACGGGCTGCTCAGCGCAGCCCCCGCACTTACCCTTTGTTGACAGCCTGACTGGCCTGAATTACATTCTGAAAGCGCTTTCATAAAATGTTTTGAATGAATATATTCAGCGCAAATCGCCTCGGGCGGCCAATTCAAGGTGGAGACAAGCAGGCGATGACAACTACTCAGCGTGCCAAACGGCGCGCCTGCTTTGGCAGTTTGCTCGGGCTTTTATGCTTGTGCTTGATGGCCTTGGTCATGCCGCAAAGCGCATCGGCACAGCAGGTGCTGGTGGTGGCCGCCTATCCGGCGGTGGACGAGATCGTCCGCGCGGCGCTGCCGGCCTGGCAGCGCCTGCACCCTAACGTCGAAGTCAAGGTGGTCAGCCGTCAGTTTGCCGACCACCACACCGCCATGACCACAGCCTTGTCAACCGCGGTCTACCTGCCCGACGTGATGGCGCTGGAGGTCGGCTATCTGGGGCGCTTTTCGCCCGGTTTTGGGCTGGAAGATCTGTCCCGCCCGCCTTATGAGCTTGCTCGTTTCAAGCATCGCTTTGTGCCCTATGCCTACCAGCAGGCCCACAACCGGCGCGGCGAGGTGGTGGCGGTGCCGACCGATATTGGCCCAGGCACCCTGCTGTTCCGCCACGACGTGCTGGCCAAGGCCGGCGTCAGCGAGGCGGAGCTGACCCGCAGCTGGGACAGCTATGTGGCGGCCGGCATCAAGATCAAGGCGGCCAACGGTGCTTTTCTTCTCGCCCATGCCCGCGACATCAAGAACATCTTGATCCGCACCGGCATCCAGCCCGGCGAAGGGCTGTACTTTGACAGCCAATCGCGCGTGTTGGTCAGCTCGCCGCGCTTTGTGCGGGCGTTCGAACTCGCCCGCGAGGTGCGCAAGCACAAGCTGGATGCAAGGGTGGTTGCGTGGTCGGCCGACTGGACCGAAGGCTTCAAGCGCGGCAGCATCGCCACTCAATTGACCGGCGCTTGGTTGGCCGGTCATCTGAATAGCTGGTTAGCCCCAGACACCGCCGGCCGGTGGCGCGCCGCGCAACTGCCCGAAGGCGCGTTTGCGGCCTACGGCGGCACCTTTTTTGCCATCCCGCGCAAGGCGGACCCGGCCAACAAGGCGCTGGCCTGGGACTTGATTCAGTTCCTGACCTTGAACCGCGAGATGCAGCTGCGCGCCTTCAAGGCCCAAGACGCATTCCCGGCCTTGCTGGACGCCCACGACGACCCCTTCTTCGAGCAGCCGATTGCCTTCCTGGGCGGCCAGACCGCGCGTGTCGGATGGCGTGATGCCGCCCGGCGCATCCAGGCGGTGGACGTACACAAGCAAGACGCCTTCGCCGAGGAGGTCATCGACACCGAGCTTGACAAGGTGCTGGAGCGCGGCAAAGACATCCACACCGCGCTGGCCGATGCCGAACGCCTGCTGACGCGGCGCGCCACCCGTTGAGAACAGCCGCCTCAGGACACTAACCATGAAGCTACCCACCTTCTTGCGCCTGCCCCCGCGCTGGGCGCCTTACGCCTTCTTGGCGCCGTTTGTGCTGCTGTTTATGGTCTTCGGCATGTTCCCGCTGGCGTTCTCGCTCTACCTGGCGTTTCAGACCTGGGAGCCGACCAGCGGTTTGACGGCGATGACTTTTGTCGGCCTCGACAACTTCGCCTTTGCGCTGCAGGACGAATGGTTCTGGAAGTCGCTGAAGAACACCGCCTGGTTGGCGCTGGCCTCGGGCGTGCCTCAGCATCTGGTCGCGATCCCGCTGGCCTGCTTCATCCACGCGTCCTTCAAGCGGCTGCGCAACGGCGTGGTCGGCGCCTACTTCATGCCCTACATCACCTCGACGGTGGCGATCGCGATCCTGTTCAGCTCGCTGTTTTCGACCGACTACGGCCTCATCAACGGCATCATCGCGGCCTTGCGCGAGCTGCCGCTGCTGGGATGGCTGATGCCGGCCGCCGCGATCGACTGGCTCAACAACCCGGACGCGCTCAAACCGGCCATCGCGATGATCGTGTTCTGGCGTTATGTCGGCTTCAATGTGGTGCTCTACCTGGCCGCCCTGCAGACCATCCCTGCCGACATCATGGAGGCTGCCCGCATGGACGGCGCCGGCCGGCTGCAACAGTTTTGGCACATCACGCTGCCGAGCCTGAAGCCGATGATCTTCTTCGGCGTCACGCTGAGTGTGATCGGTGGCCTGCAGCTGTTCGAGGAGCCGTTCATCTTGACCAACGGCCGCGGCGGCACCGATCAGGCCGGCATGACGACGGCCATCTATCTCTACCGCATGGCTTTTGATTTCAATGACTTCGGTGCCGCCAGCGCGATGTCCTGGCTGCTCTTCCTGCTGGTGGGCCTGCTGACCTGGCTGACCAACCGGGCGTTCCGCCAGCGCGGCGCTTGACCTGGACCTTTGATATGCAAACCTCCAAGCATCAACTCGCCCCCTGGGCCGCCTACGCTCTGGTCGGCATCGGCTCACTTGTCATGCTGGCGCCGTTCTATTTCATGTTCGTCTTCGCCACCCAGTCGCGCGGCGAAATCTTCAGCATGCCGCCGCCGCTGTTCTTCGGCGATGACTTCATGAATAACCTCGCCATCCTGACCCGGCGCATCCCCTTTTGGCGCAATCTGGGTTGGAGCATCTATGTGGGCCTGGCCTCGACGGCGCTGACCCTGTTGTTTTGCTCGATGGGCGGTTACGCGTTTGCGATGTTCGAGTTCCGCTACAAGAAAGCGTTATTCGGCCTGGTGATGGGCACGATGTTGCTGCCGACCTTCATGAACATGATTCCGACCTTCATGATCATGGACATGCTGGGCTGGATCGACCAGCCGCGCGCGCTCTACATCCCTGGCGCGGCCAGCGCCTTCGGCATCTTCTTGATGCGGCAGTTCGCGCTGACCTCGATACCGCGCGATCTGGTCGAGGCGGCGCGCATGGACGGCTGCGGCGAGTTCGGCATCTATTGGCGCATCGTCTTGCCGCTGCTCAAGCCCGCGCTGGGCACGCTGGGCCTGATCACCTTCATCGCCTCCTGGAATAACTTCATCGGCCCCCTGATCGTGATGCGCTCGCCGGAGATGTACACGCTGCCCTTGGCGCTGCGTAGCTTGCAAAGCCCGGTCGACACCGAGTGGGGCGCGTTGATGGCCGGCTCGGCGATTGCCACGCTGCCCTTGATCGTGCTGTTTGTGCTGTCGTCCAGGCAGCTGATTTCCGGCCTGACCGTCGGTGCCGTCAAGTAGACGCGCGCCGCCTAACTCTCCTCCTGCCTCCTCTGCCCATGAGCAATAAAAAGAACTCTCTCTTCCCGCCCGACTTTGTCTGGGGTGTGGCCACCAGCGCTTTTCAGATCGAAGGCGCCAGCGCCACCGACGGCAAAGGCCCCTCGATCTGGGACAGCTTTTGCGCAAAACCCGGCGCAATCGCCGACGCCAGCAACGGCGACGTCGCCTGCCAGCACTACCAACGCTGGGCCGAGGACCTGGACATGATTGCCGCCTTGGGCGTCAATGCCTACCGTTTTTCGGTCTCCTGGCCGCGCGTGCAGCCGCTGGGCAGCGGTGCCTGGAACGAAGCAGGCCTGGACTTTTACGAGCGCATCGTCGACGGCCTGCTGGCACGCGGCCTGCAGCCTCACCTGACGCTCAACCACTGGGATCTGCCGGACGCCTTGCAGGCCAAAGGCGGCTGGGCTAACCGCGACACCGTGCAGCATTTTGTCGACTATGCGCTGGGCATCAACGCTCGCCTGGGCGACCGCTTGGCCTCGATCGCCACCCACAACGAACCCTGGGTGGTGGCGGTGCTGGGCCACGAGACCGGCATCTTCGCCCCCGGCATCAAGAGCCGCAAAACCGCCGCGCAGGTCTCGCACCACCTGCTGCTCAGCCATGGCCTGGCGCTGCGGGCGCTGCGCGAGCAAGGCGTTAGCGCCAAGCTTGGTATCGTGCTGAATTTGGCACCGATGCATCCGGCCACTGACTCGGCCGCCGACCGCGCACAGGCCACGCTGGAAGACGGCCGCTTGCTGCGCTGGTATGTCGATCCGCTTTTCAAGGCCAGCTATCCGAGCGATGTGCTGGCCGACCTGGGCGCTGATGCACCCATCGTCGAGCCCGGCGACATGCAGTTGATTGCCGCGCCGCTGGATTACTTGGGCGTCAACTATTACTCGCACTCGGTCGTCAGCGCCGACAAGAGCTACAAAGCCGGCAGCACCGGCCTGCCCGTCACCGATATGGGCTGGGAGGTCTACCCCGAGGGGCTGACCGAGCTGCTGCTGCGCCTCAAGCGCGACTACCCGGTGCCGCCGCTGTTCGTGACCGAGAACGGCGGCGCCTTCAAGGACAAACTAGTCGACGGACAGGTGCACGACCAGGACCGCCTCGACTACTTGGCGCGTCACATCGAAGCGGTGGCCGAGGCGATGCGCCAGGGTGTGAACATGGGCGGCTATATGGTCTGGAGCCTGCTGGACAACTTTGAATGGGCGTCGGGCTACGAGAAGCGCTTTGGTATCGTGCATGTCGACTACCTAACCCAGCAGCGCACGCTCAAAGACAGCGCGCGCTGGTACCGCGACTTTTTGCAAGCGCAAAAGACCCTCTGAGGAAAAGTACAAATGGGACAAGTTTCACTGCGCGGCATCCGCAAAAGCTACGACAAGACCGAGATCATCAAAGGCATCGATCTGGAGGTGCGCGACGGTGAGTTCATGGTCTTTGTCGGTCCGTCGGGCTGCGGCAAATCGACCACTTTGCGGATGATTGCCGGCCTGGAAGAGATCACGGCCGGCGAGCTATATATCGCCGGCGTACGCGCCAATGACGTGCGCCCGGCCGACCGTGGTGCCGCCATGGTGTTTCAGAGTTATGCGCTGTACCCGCATATGACGGTGGCCGAAAATATGGGCTTCGCGCTGAAGATGGCGGGCGAGTCCAAGGCGCAACGCGAAACCCAAGTGGCGCGCACCGCCGAAGTGCTGCGCATCACCGATCTGCTCGGCCGCTATCCCAAGGAGCTGTCCGGCGGCCAGCGCCAGCGGGTCGCAATTGGCCGGGCGATTGTGCGCAAGCCCAAGGTGTTCTTGTTCGATGAGCCCCTGTCCAACCTCGACGCGGCACTGCGCGTGAATATGCGTATCGAGTTATCTCGGCTGCACAAAGAGCTCGGCACCACGATGATTTACGTCACCCATGACCAAGTCGAGGCGATGACCATGGGTGACCGGATTGCGGTCTTCAACCAGGGCCGCATCGAGCAACTCGGCGCACCGCTGGGCTTGTATCAACGGCCGGCGAATGAGTTCGTCGCCGCCTTTATCGGCGCGCCGCGCATCAATTTCATTGACCGGCCGGTGGCAGGCGCATCGAGCGAAGCCCATCGGCGCCTGTGGGACAAGCTCTTAGGCCCAGCTGCTGACCTGCAAACTCAGCGGGTCGGTCTGCGCGCCGAGCATGTGAGCTTGGTGGCCGCCGAGCAAGGCGTTGCGGCCGAGGTCGAGTTGGCCGAGCATTTGGGCGACAGCTCGATCTTGTATCTGCGCATTGACGGTCTCAAGGACTTGATCAGCGCCAAGGTCGGTGCCGGCCATGCCGACCTCCAGGCCGGCCGAGTTGTCGCCATTGCCGTCGATGCCTCGGCCGCGCTGCGCTTTGATGGCGATGCTCGCTTGTTGGGCTGACCGGGCACCGCCAGGCGAAGAAAAATTCTGACCATCGACCCATTTTCGCCAACACCAGAACCGCATTCATCCCCTTCATCCCCTCCATCCAGGCTCAGTTTTCTTGCTCGCCTGAGCCTTCTGAAAGTGCATGCCAATTGAATTTTTAGCCAGCATGGAGGGGATGAAGGGGATCAAAGAAGAATGCTGGGCGTGGTGAGCGCTGCTAGGCCAGCATTGGCTCGTTCATTTCGAAGTCGAAGCCGCCCTCAAGCCCTTCACATAGGTCATGATGTTCAAGAACGTGTCCGTCCAATACACGTCCCGGTGCGCAGCCAAGTAACTGAGCAGTTCGGCGTGTGCCTGCGCGGACACGCTGAGGTGGTCGCCGCCGATGCCGTGAAAAGTGAAGTTGATCATCGTCCCTGCCTCGGCCGCCTGCTTGGCCAGCGCAATCAGCTGCGCGCCGCTGACCTCCACGGGCACGAAGACCTCGACCGCATGGGGGTCGAGCTTGGCCATATCGGGCACAACGCCGCCCACCTTGGCCTTGATCGCGACAAAATCGCCCTTGATCAAATCCAGATAGTTCCGGCCGCCGGCCAGCAGGTCGCCACAGGGCGCGGTGAAGCTGCGCTCGGCTTTGCCGTCAATCGCCTGCAGCAGGGTGTTGCCGACGCGAATCTGCGCGGCCAACTGAGTGGCGCTGATCTTGTCGAGATCGTTGTCGGCGCTGACCCAGACGCGATCGGGTCCGCTGCGTGAGCATTGGTGAAACAGCGTGTGATTGCCCAGCTCATGGCCGGCGGCCGTCGCCGCGCGCCATTCGCTCATGCGTTGGCTGACGACGTCGCTGCTCAAAGTCAGATAAAAACTGCCACGCAAGCCGGCCTGATTCAAGGCCGGAATGGCGGTGTCAAGCTGGCTGTTCAGCGCATCGTCATAAGCCAGGCTGACGGCCGCCCGCTCGCCATTGGGCCACGCAAACGGCAGCCTGTCAGCGGCGCTGGCTGTGCCAAGCAGGCACATAGCCAGCAGCGCGGCGCCTGTTGCGATTTTGAGCATCTACCTGCCCGCTCTATTTGGCCTGCTGATAGACCCGCACATGCTCGACTTCCATCCGTATCGGCAATGCTGCGTCGTCGACCGGCCCACCCAGATCGCCGCCCATCGCGATGTTCAGAATCAAGAACTGCGGCGCATCAAAAGGCCAGGCCGCCTTGCCGGTCTTGGCATTGGCATAGACCGCATGCGGCTTGCCGTCGATGCCAAAAGTGATCTGCTCGGCCGTCCAGTGCATTTGGTAGTTATGAAAAGTGCTGCAAGCGTCGGCCACCTGGGTCTCGCCGCCCTTGCCATTGCCGCCGCTACCGGCCGTGGTGTGGACGGTGCTGAAGACCTTGGTCGGGTTCGAGCCGACCTGCTCCATGATGTCGAGCTCGCCGCCGGCCGGCCATTCGCCTTGACTGCCCAACATCCAGATGGCCGGCCAACTGCCGACGCCGCAGGGCAGCTTGGCGCGGATCTCGAAGAAGCCGAAGGTCCAGTCGGCCTTGCCGGCGGTGATCAGGCGCGCCGAGCTGTAGCGCTGGCCGCCCCAGTCGGCCTGCTTGTTCATGGACTCTAGGCGCGCGGTGATGACGAGCTTGCCGTCTTGCACACTTGAGTTTTCCGCCCGTGCGTGGCTGTAGTACTGCAGCTCCTTGTTGTGCCAGCCCTTTTTGTTCATGCCGGTGTCGTAGACCCACTTGCCAGGATCTGGCAGGCCGGGCTTGTCGAACTCGTCGGACCAGACCAGCTGGTAGTGGCTGGGCGCGCTGAGCGCCGGTGGAGCGGGCAAGGCAGCGGCAGGCGCTGCAGGCTGGGCCGCAGCGAAGCTGATGGAGCCGCAGGCGGCGAGGGCCAGTCCGGCGAGTGCGGGCTTGCAGCGTCGATCTTGTGGGCTGAAATTGAATGTGGTCGGCATGGCGCTGTGGTGGGTGAAGGAGTTCATCGGTGGGCGCGGCGTTCAAGCAGGGCTTGGGCGTCGGCGAGGGCGAGGCGGATCGACTTGCCTCGGTTCAAGACCTTGTCGAGTTCAGAGCCGATGACTTCATCGGCAAAGGGGTTCTGCTTGTGCACCGGCGCGGCGCTGATGCGGCGCGCGGCCTGGCGCCACAACTGCCGCGCCGGCTGCCCGCCCAAGAAGGCCACCGGCTGATCGAAGAAGGGGTCTTCGTGGCTGGCGAGCAGCGCGGGGAAAGCATCATGGGTCTTGAAGGCGATCAACTGGCGCTCGCGGTCCAGCGTCATCAATTGGATAAAGCGCCAGGCCAAGAGCTTGCGGCCTGCCTCGAGCTTGCGCGGTATCGCATAGAAGGCGCCGCCGTAGCCGGAGTTGGCGCCGTCGGGCAGGTCGGCGGCGCGCCACAGCCCGGTGGTTTGCGGCGCGATCCAGTTGCTCATCTGGCCGACCAGCCAAGCGCCCGAGAGCTCGGTGGCCAAGGTGCCGCGCTTGAAGCCTTCGGCCCATTCATTCGACCAGGCGCTTACACGGGCATCCAGGCCCAAACGGCGAACTTGCAGGGCAACTTCAAACGCGCGTACAAAGCGCTCTGACTGAACCAGCACTTGCGAGTTGTGGCCGAAATAGATCCCCTCGCCGGGTTTGAGTCCGGTGCGAATCAGAATGTCTTTGATCTGCTGCACATGGGCCACGAGATGCGCGCCGCTGTGTTTTTTGATGCGGGCACCGGCCGCCACATAGCTGTCCCAGGAACGGCTGAGTTCAGCCGGGTCGATGCCGCCGCGGGCCAGAATGTCTTGGCGGTAAAGCAGGGTGCCGGGCCCGATATCGGTCGGCACCGCGACGACGGCGCCGTTGCGCGCGATGGCTTGGTCGTAGGCATAGGGCACCAGCAGGTGGCGATAGCGGCCCAGCTCATAGGGCGCTATCGCCAGGTCTTCCAGCCCGCCGCCTTGGGCAAAGCGGCCAACGATGCTGGACTCCAGCGCCATCACATCGGGCAGCAAGACGGCGGTGGACAGCGCCGTGTTCATGGCGGTGTGGTGGTCGGCGTATTGGCGCGTGATGACCTTGATGTCCACATCCGGATGCAGGCGCTGCCAGGCGGGGATGGCCGCCCGGGCGATTTCATCCACCAGCGGAAATGCGGCGATGGTCAAGCTGATGCGCGGTGTGGCGGCGGCCGGCAAGCCAGACAGGCTGACCAAGGCGCCGCCGATGCCGCCCGCCAACAAGGTGCGCCGCATCGGCCCCGGCCTGGCCGGTGCGTGGCGTGCGGCGGGTGCGGCGGGCGCCATCGGCTCTGGGCTCAGGCGGCCGCCGGGCAGTAGGACTGCACATAGGCCTGATGAGCCGGCAGCTGCGTCACGGTCTGATCCACCTGGGCGCGAATGGCGCCGAGGAAGCGACCCAGTTCAGCGTCACCCATCAGGTCGGCAACTTGATGGTGTTGCTGCGGCAGCAGGCCCTGACCCAACATCACCTGTATCCAGGAGTTCTCGGCAAATAGCTCGTTAGGTACCCGGAACACACGGGCGGTTTCGCGGAACAAATCGATCCGGTGGCGCAGCGAAGCGGGGATGTCCATCTCGCGGCAGTAGCGCCAGAAGGCGCTGTCTTGGCGCTGCGTGACGTGGTAGTGCAGGATGATGAAGTCGCGGATATGTTCGATCTCGCTGCGGCTTTGCTGGTTGTACTCATCGATGTCCGACGGGCAGATGCCTTGCGCCGGGAACATCTGCAACAAGCGCGTGATGCCGCGCTGAATCAGGTGGATGCTGGTCGACTCCAGCGGCTCCAAAAACCCGCTGGACAGTCCGATGGCCACGCAGTTGGCGCGCCAGGTTTGATGGCGCTGCCCGGGCTGGAAGCGCAGCACGCGCGGCGTTGTCAGCACCTCGCCCTGTACATTCGCATGCAGGGTCTGCAAGGCCTGCTCATCATCGATATGACGGCGTGAATAGACCAAGCCATTGCCGACCCGGTGTTGCAGCGGGATGCGCCATTGCCAGCCGGCAGCGTGCGCGATCGAGCGGGTGTAGGGCCGGGCCGGGCCGGTCGATGCGGTTTGCAGCGCGACGGCGCTGTCGCAAGCCAGCCAATGCGACCAGTCTTGATAGCCGACCTTGAGCGCCTCGCCAATCAAGAGGCCGCGAAAGCCGGTGCAGTCGATGAACAGATCGCCTTCGATCAAGGCGCCCGAGTCGAGGCGCAGCGCGGCGATGTTTTCGCCCTCCAGCTTGACCTCGACGATCTTGCCTTCGATGCGCTGTGCGCCAAAGCCCTCGCTGAACTTGCGCAGAAACTTGGCGTACAGCGTCGCATCAAGGTGAAAAGCGTAATTCATGCCGGCGCGCGGCAGATGAGCAAACTTGCTTTGCTGCGCCGCCTTGAGCTCCAGGCAATAGTCGCCGTAGTCGCCGGCCAGGCCGCGCTCGCGGCCCTTCAGCCAGAAATGCTGGAAGCCGGCGGTCCAGTGGTCTTTGCCGGTCAGACCAAAGGAGTGGATGTAGTCCTGGCCGCGGTCGCGCCAGTTCTCGAAACTGATGCCTAACTTGAAGGTCGCCTGGGTGGCGGCCATGAACTCTTGTTCATTGATCTCCAACAGGCTGTGAAAGGTCAACAGCGTCGGGATGGTTGCCTCGCCGACACCGACGGTACCGATCTCGTCGGACTCGATCAGTTTGATGTCGAGCAGCTTGCCCAAGGTCTTGGACAGCGCCGCCGCGACCATCCAGCCGGCGGTGCCGCCACCGGCGATCACGATTCTTTTGATGGGTTTTTGGACTGTGTGCATGGGTCGTTCTCGATTCAATTCGGCTTAGCGGTTCAGGTTCTTGAGCAGACGGGCCCGCAACATGCGGGCGCTGTCCTCGTCCAGCGGCGCCGCCAACACCCGCCGCGCATGGGCGGGGATGTGGGCGGCCGTTTCGGCATCGGCCGCAAACACATAGTGATCAAACAGCTTGGCCCAGGCCCGGCGCTGCGCCGGCGGCAGGTCACGCAGCGTCATCAAGGCGAGCATCAGCGCGTTGACGGGGGCGTCCATTTGTTCGGGAGACTGGCGCCACCAGTAATTGACCAGCAAGTTGAAGGGCTCCAGCGCTTCCACGTGATGCCACCACATGCTGGGGATGAAGATCGCGTCTCCGGGCCCGAGCTCGGCCACTTGCGCCGCTTGCAGCGCCTGGGCGAACTTGGGGAATTGCTCGAAGTCGGGCTTGGCAAAGTCCACCAGGCTGATTGCCTGGCCGGCCGGCGTGAAGTCGAGTGGGCCGACGTAGAGATTGTCGATCTGCTCGGGCGCAAACAGCGTAAAGCGGCGCCGCCCGGCCACCACGCAGGCGAGGTTGTCCGGCAGGTCGTAATGTGCCGCAATGCGGCTTCGGTTGCCCAGCCACAAGCTCATCAAGGGTTGCCTGTCACCGAGCTTCAGATCATTGGCCTCCCGGAAGCCGGGCAAGCAGGTGTCCACCGTCGTGGAGCCGACATACAGGGCCGGCGCTTGCGGGTCCTCAAGCTGGGCCAGCAGGGTGTCGAGCACCTGATCCAGCTTGAGTCGTTCGGACTTGAAGTTGAAGCCGGTGAAGGCTTGATCGTAAAAAAAGCGCCCCTGAATTTCGACCGGGCCCGACCAGGCGCCGACCGTTGCGTCGCGATAGAAGCCGCGCAGGTAATGCGCCAGGCCCGGTGCCTTGGCTTGGCGAGCCAGCTGAACCGCAGGCCAATCGGCAAGCAATCCCCGCAACAGCACCGGCTCGGCCGAGCACAGCAGCGGATCGGGCAAGGCCAAGGGGTCGAGGCCAGTCATCTCAAGCATCGGGCGCTCCAGCGGTGGCTCCAGCGGTGGCTCTCTATTGCGCCGCTGCGGCCTTGAGGCGGTTCGTACGCTCGATCAGACCGCGCAACTGCGAGAGCGAGGCCATCGCCATATAGATGGCCTGCAGATGGCCGGCGCGGGCCAGGCTCTCCAATACGCTGCCGGGCAGGCCGGCCAGG
>NZ_JANNMI010000171.1:0-15578 GCF_031397715.1 Roseateles sp. | reverse complement strand
AAAATCGCGCGGTGCCAAGTCCTTCAAAGTTGGTGCGTAACGCTCCATGAAACGCTCGCCATTGCTGTTGCGCAGAATCGCGCCTTCGCCGCGGCAGCCTTCGGTGAGCAAGACGCCGGCGTTGTGCACGCCGGTGGGGTGGAACTGCCAGAACTCCATGTCTTCCAAAGGAATGCCGGCGCGCGCGGCCATGCCCAGGCCGTCGCCGGTGTTGATGAAGGCATTGGTCGAGTCCGCAAAGATGCGCCCTGCGCCGCCGGTAGCCAGCAACACGGTCTTGGCCTCCATGATGTGCATCTCACCAGTTTCCATCTCCAGCGCGGTCACGCCAACGATGTCCCCCGCCTCGTCTTTGATCAGGTCCAGCGCCATCCATTCGACGAAGAACTGGGTCTTGGCCTTGACGTTTTGCTGATAAAGCGTATGCAACATCGCGTGGCCGGTGCGGTCGGCGGCGGCGCAGGCGCGCTGCACCGGCTTTTCACCGTAGTTGGCGGTGTGGCCGCCGAAGGGGCGCTGGTAAATCGTGCCGTCGGCATTGCGGTCAAACGGCATACCAAAATGCTCAAGCTCGTAAACCACCTTGGGAGCTTCGCGGCACATGAACTCGATCGCGTCTTGGTCACCCAGCCAGTCCGAACCCTTGACGGTGTCGAAGAAGTGGTAATGCCAGTTGTCCTCGGACATATTGCCCAGCGAGGCGCTGACGCCACCTTGCGCGGCGACGGTGTGCGAGCGCGTCGGGAAAACCTTGGACAGCACCGCCACGTTCAGGCCGGCCAAGGACAGCTGCAGCGACGCGCGCATGCCCGAGCCACCGGCTCCGACGATGACCACATCGAACTTACGTTTTGGAATCGACTTCGTATTCGAATTAGCCACCGTCATCACAGTCTCCACAACACTTGAATCGCCCAACCGGCGCATCCCACCAACCACACCAAGGAAGCCACCTGCAAGAACAGGCGCACACCGACCGGCTTCACATAGTCCATCCAGATATCGCGCACGCCGACCCAGGCGTGAAACGTCAAGGCCAAGATGGTGACAAAGGTCAGCGTCTTCATCCACTGCGGGGAAAAGATCGCCGCCCAGTGGTCATAGCCGAGTTCGCCCGGCATCAAAAATTGCACCAATACGACGATGGTGAACAGCGCCATCAAGACCGCCGTGATGCGTTGACCCAACCAGTCGCGCAGTCCGTAATGCGCACCGACGACGATGCGCTTGGAACCAAAAGTACTCATGCTTGTTTTCTCCGAGTTCTATTCAGTACAAGCCGAACAGCTTAGCGGCCAGCAAAAGCGTCAAAAGCACGCTGCTGACCAGGGTGACTATGGCCGAGTTATGGCCCTGCTCTTTGCTGACGCTGTGAGTGGCGTCCATCCACAGATGGCGCACACCGGCGATGAAATGGTGCAGGTAGGCCCACAGCAGGCCCAAGACCACCAGTTTGACGAACCAAGCCGGCACAAAACCGATGCCCGCTACGAAGGCATTGGTGAAGCTTTCATAGGAGATCTCCGAAGTCAGACTGTTGTCAAACAGCCAGATCACGAAGGGCAAGAGCAAGAACATCATCAAGCCGCTGATCCGGTGCAGGATCGACACGATGCCGGCCGGCGGCAAACGATAAGAAACGATCTGCGTCACATGAATATTGGTAAATAGCGGCCGTTTGGGCCTCGATCCGTTGGTGGTGTTCGTCATACCCAGCCTTTTGTTGTAATCAAATGAAACTCACGCAGTTTATTGCAATGCAGCACGACGCTTGGGCTCGCCGTACCCACCGCGCAACGCGCAAGGATTAGTTAAGCTCATTGCGGTAGAAGTGCGAGGTAGTGCTATACAAGCCGCGGCGCAACTCTACCGCCTTGTCGCCATAGGTAAACGACAGTCTCTCAACGCTGAGCAGAGGTGCCCCAACCGGCACTTGCAGGAGCTGCGCGGAGGCCGCATCGGCCGCGACCGCACGAATTTTTTCTTCGGCCCGGATCATCTGCACCCCGAATTCGCGCTCGAACAGACCGTAAAACGGCCCGCGGTGCAAATTCAGGCGTTCGCTGGTCAAGCCTTTGAATAAATCTCCCGGCAGCCAGATGTCGTCCAGCACCACCGGCACGCCCTTGCTGCTCAGCAGGCGGCGTACTTCGACCATGGCGTCACCGCTGCGCATTTGCAAGGCCCGGGCAATCACCGCAGTGGCGCGCTGGCGCCGGCAATCCAGCAGTTGCCGCTCCAGCGACTCCGAGCCTTCGTCGGGCATCAGGCGCAAAAAACGGTACTGCACTTTTTGCTCGGCATGAGTGGCGACAAAAGTGCCCCGCCCTTGACGACGTACCAATAAATTCTCGGCCGCCATCTCGTCAATGGCCTTGCGCACCGTGCCCTGGCTGACGCCAAAACGCTTGGCCAAATCCAGCTCACTGGGAATCAGGTCGCCCGCCTTCCATTCCCCCGACTGCAGCTTGGCAGTGATCAGGGCCTTGATTTGGGCATACAAAGGGCTGAACGAGGGCGAACTCATCGCATCCGAGCGAGCAGAGTCTTCAGCAATTGATCGAGGAATGCTCGGCATGGCCGCCATTGCAGCACAAGCCAGCAAGGCTTGTCCATTGATTGATCGCAAGAAAACGAATGACGTCTTATATAAGACATAAGACAATCGGTTTTGCACGAAATTAGCGATAATTAAGACGCGCAGCAGCGTCGCAGCGGCGGCAAGACCAGGGTATAGCCCAGAGTCTGCCCTACACTTGTTGCGCGCCTGAGGGCTTGGCCCTGCGGGCAGACCGAATTTGTCCCCTTTTTCAACACTCTCGGAGCCATCACACATGAGCAAGACACCCGTTCGCGTTGCCGTCACCGGCGCTGCCGGCCAAATCGGCTATGCCCTGTTGTTCCGCATCGCCTCCGGCGAAATGCTGGGCAAGGATCAGCCCGTCATCCTGCAACTGCTGGAAGTGCCGGTCGAAGGCCCGCAAAAAGCGCTCAAGGGCGTGATGATGGAGTTGGAAGACTGCGCCTTCCCGCTGCTGGTGGGGATGGAAGCGCACAGCGACCCGATGACCGCCTTCAAGGACACCGACTACGCGCTGCTGGTCGGCTCGATGCCGCGCAAGGCCGGCATGGAACGTGCCGAGTTGCTGGCCATCAACGGTCAGATCTTCACCGCCCAGGGCAAGGCCTTGAACGCCGTGGCTTCGCGCAATGTACGCGTGCTGGTGGTCGGCAACCCGGCCAACACCAATGCCTATATCGCGATGAAGTCGGCGCCGGATCTGCCGGCCAAGAACTTCACTGCCATGCTGCGCCTGGACCACAACCGCGCTGCTTCGCAGATCGCTGCCAAGACCGGCAAGCCGGTCGCCGCAATCGAAAAGCTGGCCGTCTGGGGCAACCACTCGCCGACCATGTACGCCGACTACCGCTTCGCCACCATCGAAGGTGCTTCGGTGGCCGCCATGATCAACGACCAGGTCTGGAACAAGGACACCTTCTTGCCGACCGTCGGCAAACGCGGCGCCGCCATCATCGAAGCACGTGGCCTGTCCTCGGCTGCCTCGGCCGCCAATGCAGCCATTGACCACATGCGCGATTGGGCCCTGGGCACGAATGGCAAATGGGTCACCATGGGCATTCCGTCGAACGGCGAATACGGTATTCCGAAGGAAGTCATGTTCGGTTTTCCGGTCACCTGCGAGGGCGGCGAATACAAAATCGTCGAAGGCCTGGAGATCGACGCCTTCTCGCAAGAGTGCATCAACAAGACGCTGGCCGAATTGCAGGGCGAGCAAGACGGCGTCAAGCATTTGCTGTAATGCCCTCGTCGGCCTTTTTGAGGCAATTTCCTGAGTAAGCTAGGGGTCGGCATGAACACATGCCGACCCCTTTTTCCTGAATGAGCCCCTGCGTGAGCCAAGCCCTGCATCCCAAACAAGCCCTGTTCGAAGACGGCGACGTCGCCACCGCCCTGCCGGTGGTCGACCATTACTGCGGCGTTGAGGCGCGCATGCGCAAGAGCCTGGAGCTGCAAGTGCAGATGGGGCCGCTGTTCGACATCACCCTGGACTGTGAGGACGGCGCACCTATAGGCGGCGAGGCCGAGCATGTACTCTTGGTGGCCGAACTGCTGAACGGCGCCGACAACCGCCATGGTCGTGTCGGCGCACGCGTGCATCCGCTGGGTTCAACCGCCTTTGAAGCCGATGTCGACGGTCTGATCGCCAAGGCCGGCGAGCGGCTGGCCTATTTGATGGTGCCAAAGCCGCGCAGTCTTGCCGAGGTCGACGCGGCCTGCAACTTCATCGATGCCAGCCTCTTGCGCCACGGCATCCAAAAGCCGCTGCCCGTCCATGTCTTGATCGAAACCCACGGCGCGCTGCGCGACGTGCAGCAAATCGCCGCCCATCCGCGCATCGAGTCTTTGTCCTTTGGCTTGATGGACTTCGTTTCTGCGCACCGCGGTGCCATCCCGCGCCATGCGCTGAGTGCGGAGGGCCAGTTCAGCCACCCGCTGGTGATGCGTGCCAAGCTGGAGATCGCGGCGGCCGCCCATGCCCACGCCAAGACGCCTTCGCATTGCGTGGTGACCGAGTTCAAACATGCGGCTGCCATCGAAGCCTCGGCCGCTCGGGCAGCGCGGGAATTCGGCTACACCCGGATGTGGAGCATCCACCCCAGCCAGATCCAGCCCATCATCGACGCCTTCGCGCCCAGCGTGGCCGAGATCGACGAGGCGATAGCCATCATTCACGCGGCAATCGCTGCCGACTGGGCGCCGATCCAGCACCGCGACAGCTTGCATGACCGCGCCAGTTACCGCTATTTTTGGCAGGTGTTGGAGCGGGCACACCGCACCGGCCAGGCCTTGCCCATCGAGGTGGCGCTGGCGTTTTTTGGCACGCCCTGAAGACACTCGCTGAAACAGCGATAAACAAGCGCCGCAAACGACAGGAAAATATGGTCGTCTGGCCCGACAATCAAAGTATCAGACCTCAGACGCACTCTTATATGCACATCATCAAGTCAAGCCTCATCCTTTGCGCCCTGGCCGTTGCCGCCAGCCATGCTTGGTCGGCCGCACCCTCTGCCACCACCAAGCCCAAGAACCGGCTTGCGGCCAAGGCCGCTCCCGCCGTCAAGGCGCCGGAGCCGGAAGCCGAAGACAACACCCCGCTGAACGAAGAGCAGATGGCGGCCAGCACACAAGTCCATGCAGGCGATGCCGACTGCGAATTCAAGAACAAGGTCTCCGTCACGCCCGACCCCGACAAGCCGGGTCGCTTTCGGCTGCAGTTCGGCAAGCTGGTCTTCAATATGGCGCCCGAGCCCACCACCACCGGCGCGGTCCGCCTAGAGGACAAGAAAGCCGGCGTCGTTTGGTTGCAGATCCCCACGAAATCGATGCTGATGAACACCAAGGTCGGGCAACGGATGATCGACTTCTGCATGAACTCCGCGCAGATTTCCGAAGCTCAGTCGGCAGCCTTGGCCGGTGCGCAGGCGGATGGCTCCCCTGCCCCTGCCATTGCCCCTGCCATTGCCGCGCCGTTGGTCGGCGCCAGCATCACGCCCGAGTCGTCAATCAAGCAGTGACCCGGCTCGGCGCCAAATTCGGCCTCAGTACGCCGAATTAAGTACGTATAATAAATGCATACTTTCCCCCCTTTGGAGGTTCGCATGGAAGCCACCGTTGCCGAGCGCGGCCAGATCACCTTGCCCAAGGCCGTGCGTGATGCATTGGGTCTGAGCAAGGGTTCGACCCTCAAGGTCGAACTTGACGGCGCGCGCATCATCCTGCGCAAGAACGTCGACGACGCGATTTCACGCGCACGCGGCCGCTTCAAGCTGCCCGAGGGAGTCAGCTCGGATGATGTGATGCGCGAACTGCGCGGACGCGCCCCCGGCGACCCGATCGCGGAATGAGCCGGGGCGCCCAGCCATGATTGCCGTTGACAGCTCGGTACTGATCGACCTGCTGGGCGACGACGCCCGCGCCGATGCGGCCGAGGCTTGCCTGCGGCTGGCGCTCAGTTCGGGCCCGGTGGTGGTCTGCGATGTGGTGGTCAGCGAGGTCACGGCCGGCCTCGGACATGGCTCCGAGGTGATGGACGTGCTGGAAGAAATGGGCCTGCGCTTTTTGGCCTTGGATCAGCGCGCCGCCATCCGAGCCGGTGAGATGCAGCGCAAGTACAAGCAGCGCGTGCTCGCCGGGGCCGGCGCCTCAGCATCTCAACGCACGATCCCAGATTTCTTGGTCGGCGCCCATGCCATGCTGCAGTGCGACGCCCTGCTGACCCGCGACGAAGGTTTTTTTCGCGACTATTTCAAGGGGCTCAAGGTCATCACGCCGACCCTGCCCTGAGCATTTCTGACTATTTACCATTCCTCATAGCAACCTCTGGAGAGACCGATCATGCTGCAAGCCTACCGCCAACATGTTGCCGAGCGTGCCGCCCTTGGCATTCCGCCGCTGGCCCTCGACGCCACACAAACAGCCGAACTGATTGAGCTGATCAAGGCCCCGCCTGCGGGTGAAGGCGAGTTCCTGATGAATCTGCTGACGCATCGCATTCCGCCGGGCGTCGACAACGCCGCAAGGTCAAAGCCAGCTTTTTGGCGGCGGTGGCGCATGGCGACCTGACGCTTGGTCTGATCTCCAAGACCCGTGCCACCGAGTTGCTCGGCACCATGGTCGGCGGCTACAACGTCAAGCCCCTGATCGACCTGTTGGATGACGCCGAAGTCGCTGCCACCGCCGCCGCCGCGCTGAAGAAGACACTGCTGATGTTCGACTTCTTCCATGATGTCAGCGAGAAGGCCAAGGCCGGCAATGTGCAGGCCCAAGAGGTCATCCAGAGCTGGGCCAATGCCGAGTGGTTCACCAGCCGCCCCGAAGTAGCGCGCAAGATCACCGTGACCGTCTTCAAGGTCGCCGGCGAGACCAATACCGACGACCTGTCCCCGGCGCCCGACGCATGGAGCCGCCCGGACATTCCGCTGCACTATCTGGCGATGCTGAAGAATGCCCGCCCCGGCATCACGCCTGAGGAGGACGGCAAGCGCGGCCCGATGCAATTCATCGAGGACCTGAAGAGCAAGGGACATCTGGTCGCCTATGTGGGCGATGTGGTCGGCACCGGCTCCTCGCGCAAGTCGGCCACCAACAGCGTCATCTGGGCCACCGGCGAGGACATTCCCTTTGTGCCGAACAAGCGTTTTGGCGGCGTGACACTGGGCGGCAAGATCGCACCGATCTTCTTCAACACGCAAGAAGACTCGGGCGCCCTGCCGATCGAAGTCGATGTGTCGGCCTTCAATATGGGCGATGTGGTCGACATCTACCCCTACGACGGCAAAATCGAAAAAGACGGCAAGCTCGCTGTCGAGTTCAAGCTCAAGAGCGATGTCTTGTTCGACGAAGTGCGTGCCGGCGGCCGTATCAACCTGATCATCGGCCGCTCGCTGACCGCCAAGGCGCGCGACTTCCTCGGTCTGCCCGCCGCCACCACCTTCCGCCTGCCGACAGCGCCGGTCGCGACCAAGGCCGGCTTCACGCTGGCACAAAAAATGGTCGGCCGCGCCGTCGGGCTGCCTGAAGGCCAGGGCGTGCGCCCCGGCACCTACTGCGAGCCGCGCATGACGACGGTCGGCAGCCAGGACACCACCGGCCCGATGACCCGCGACGAGCTGAAAGACTTGGCTTGCCTGGGCTTCAGCGCCGATCTGGTGATGCAGAGCTTTTGCCACACGGCCGCTTACCCCAAGCCGGTTGACGTCAAGACGCACCGCGAGCTGCCCGCCTTTATCAGCAGCCGCGGCGGCGTCGCGCTGCGTCCGGGGGACGGCGTGATCCACAGTTGGCTGAATCGTCTGCTGCTGCCCGACACCGTCGGCACCGGCGGCGACAGCCATACCCGCTTCCCGATCGGCATCAGCTTCCCCGCAGGCTCAGGCCTGGTCGCCTTTGGTGCGGCCACCGGCGTGATGCCGCTGGACATGCCCGAGTCGGTGCTGGTGCGTTTCAAGGGCCAGATGCAGCCCGGCATCACGCTGCGCGACCTGGTCCATGCGATCCCGCTGTACGCCATCAAGGCCGGCTTACTGACCGTCGCCAAGGCCGGCAAGATCAATGAGTTCTCGGGTCGCATCCTGGAGATCGAAGGCCTGCCAGACCTGAAGGTCGAGCAAGCGTTTGAGCTCTCAGACGCCTCGGCCGAGCGCTCCGCTGCCGGCTGCACCGTGCACCTGAACCCCGCGCCGATCAAGGAGTACCTGACCAGCAATATTGTGCTGATGAAGAACATGATCGCCGACGGCTACCAGGACAAGCGCACGCTGGAGCGCCGCATCGCGGCGGTCGAGGCCTGGCTGGCCGCGCCGAACTTGCTGGCTGCCGACAAGGACGCCGAGTACGCCCATGTGATCGAGATCGACCTGGCCGATATCAAGGAGCCGATCCTGTGCTGCCCGAACGATCCGGACGATGCCAAGTTCTTGAGCGACGTCGCCGGCACCAAGATCGACGAGGTCTTCATCGGCTCTTGCATGACCAATATCGGTCACTTCCGCGCCGCCTCCAAGCTGCTCGAAGGCAAACGTGACATCCCCGTCAAGCTGTGGGTGGCACCGCCCACCAAGATGGATGAGGAAGAGCTGGTGAAAGAAGGCCACTACGCCAACTTCGGCAGCGCCGGCGCGCGCACCGAGATGCCCGGCTGCAGCCTGTGCATGGGCAACCAGGCCCAGGTGCGCGAGGGCGCCACGGTGGTCTCCACCAGCACCCGCAACTTCCCCAACCGCCTGGGCAAGAACAGCAATGTCTACCTGGCCTCGGCCGAGTTGGCGGCAATCGCGTCCAAGCTGGGTCGCATTCCGACAGTGGCCGAGTACCACGCCGATATGGCCGTGATCAACAAGGACAGCAGCCAGATCTACAAGTACCTGAACTTCGACCAGATCGAGGAGTATGCGCAAGCCGCCGAGGGCGTGCAGAGCTGATCAGTCTGCGCAAAAACAAAGGCCCGCCGAATGACCGGCGGGCCTTTTTTTCTTTTACAAGCCGCGAGCGATCTGAATTACTTCAAACCGGACTTCAGCGACGGCGGCGGCGTGAAACCAAGTTCACGTGCGCGCGACTCGTAACGCGCCGCCAGATCGGGTTGGTCAAGCTTGCGGTAATGCAGCGCAAGGTCATAGCTGGCGATGCCGTTGCCCAGCCATGATGCGTATTGCAACCAGCCTTCATAGCGGCCCATTTCCTGGCCCGTGGAGCCGTCCTTGTAGATCACGCCCACTCGCTTGGCGGCATCCTTGTCGCCCCGAGCGGCGCGCGCAATATCACGCGTGACGGCCTGGTCCATCGCGGCAGATGCTTGGAACGAACTCCGGTAGAGCTTGATGTCATTGCGCTGCAGAATCTTGGCCGAATCCTGCGCGCCTTCAAGTGCGACTTCAACCGACTGCTTGCGCCGGCCTTGCGGATACTGCTCCAGGTAGCGATTGCAAATCTTCACGATCTCGGCTGGCCAAACGCTGGCCTGGATTTGCTCCCACAGCCCGTCTTCGTCGATTTGTTGCGCCGTCAGCTCCTTGCCGGCGCTGGTGTTCAGGCGCCGCTGCAGGGGCACGGTGATGCGCGTGTTGTCGGCAATGAACGGATCTTGTGCGACCAAGCGGATTTCGCGAACGGGGTGGTTCAACATGGTGTCACGCACATCGCGGCGCACCATCCTGAAGATGTCCACAAAGCTGGTGTCATCGCTGGCGGCGTTCAGCACCTTGACCAGGGAGGCGGTGTAAAAAGTGTTCTCGGTCGCCAGCGACGACGAGATGGCCGGCTTGCCGGCAGCGGTGGAGAACGCAATCAAGCAGCCGACCGGGGCCTCGACCTGGTTCAGCCCGTCTTTGTCCCGCAGCGCGCTGCGGATGGACACCCGACAGGAATCGATGACCGCAAAGGTTGCGCCGGCGGTGCGCGGCGACAGCGGCCCGACCACATCCAGATTCAGCTCCAGGCTGCCACTCTGTACCTCGCCTAATTTACCCGGGTTGACGCCAGCAGAAATCAATAGATTGCGTGCTTCGTCTTGCACGCCATGGCCGGTGAAGTAGAAGAATATGGTGGCATCGGCCGGCGCCGCGGCGACTGTTTTGGAGAAGGCGTCGATGGCCAAACGCGAACGCGGCAAATCAAGATTCAAGGCGTCAACGACCTTGAACCCCTTGGTCTCCAGCGCCGCTTTCAAATCCCTCAAATTCTTGGGCACCGGCGGCAGATCCTGTTCGGCGGGGTAGTCGTTATTGCCCAGCAAGAAAGCCAGCCTGACCTCCTCGCCCGCGAAACCAGCCGGCGACGCGGTTTGATAACTCGCAGCACGCGCCGGCAGCCAAGCGACAAAAGGAGCAAGCCCCACCGCAGCGCTCTGCCCCAATGCACGGCGACGCGACTGACTGAAATTCGATGGCATGAGTGTTTCTCCAGAAGTTGCTGCGCCGGCGCTGGCTCTTTATTCAGAGCCGAACGCCTGCTGACAGATTATCCGTGGCTTACCCCGCCAACACCGGAAACTGGGCTTTCTTGAGCGGTTAGATTTTGCATTTGAGCTGGCTTTCTTTGGCTTCACCGCCCACCATTTCGCAGCCCGCCGCCTCCGCCGCCCCCGAACTGCCCGAGGTCGCAGGGCGGCCCGGCCCTACTTCAGAGATCACGCCGCCGCGCAGCCGCGCCGCGACATTTTCGGTCCGCACCGCTTCTTCAAAACGGTCACGGCGTGCGGCCTCAGACACCGACGCAATCGATGACAGTGCACCCTCCACCTGCGGTGAACTGGGCGCATAGCCGTTGTAGTAGATCGGGATCTCGAGCTGGGAGCCGGCGCCGTCGTAGAAGAACAAATAGCCGGCCACACCGGTCTCGGGGCCAGACAGAAAAATGGCGGCGCGCTTGCCGATCAGGCTTTGGGTGCGCACCGGGTCAAGCGTTGCGTTGGGCCGCACGCTGACAAAGCCCGCCTCGGCTTGCCCTTGGGCACCATCCGCACCCGCCGTCACCCGGATATTTGCGCCCGGGTGAGATCCGAATGGATTGGATACCGAGCCGTCGAAGGCGTTCGAGGCCATGTCCAGCACCAAGGCCGGCATTTGACTGCGCGTGCCCAAGGTATTGCTGTAGCTCATGCGGACGTTGATGGCCGCCGCATCGCCCGTCGCCAATTGCTCAGCGGCAAGGTAGGCGGTATCGGCGCTCACACCGTCACCGACCACGTTGACCGTCGTGCCAACGACGCGCAACAAGGACCGTGCTGGGCCTTCCTCCGACGCGGCCGGCTTGACGGCGGCCAAATTGGCCGACAGACCGCCAGAAAAATCATTGCCTGCTTGCTGCAAACTCGCCGAACCACCCAGCTCGGCGAGCAAATTCAGCCGGCCTTCGTTGGCAACCTTGAGCGAGCCAGCGCTTTGCACGATGACGTCTGCCAAAATCTTGATTGGCCGACCCACGGCATCCACCAAGATGACTTCCTTGGCAATTCCGATGTCGCTGCGGTATTTGGCGAACATCTCGGCGTCCACATTCGCAGCCTTCAGTACCTTCAAGCTAAGCGCCCCCTTGTCGAGGGCGATATTGCCCGACAAATTGAACACCGGCAGGCTGAGCTTGCCGTCCACCAACTGTGGGCTGGCGATGCCAATCGCCCCCCCACTGATGCTGACAATCGAGCCGGCCAATGGCACCAGGCTGAGGCTTCCAGCGTCATTGCTGAGGTCCACCGTGCCAGCACGTGTGACGCCGACCGCGCCAACGCTGGAGAGCTCAAACCCATTCGCATCGACATAGGCGATCGCTCCATCGCTCGCAGCACCTTGCGCCGCCGCAAACTTGGCGATGTCGTTGGCCGGATTCGTCAATGTGTAAGCACCCGACCCCAGCAGTTCGAGCCCACCGGCCGTTAAATTGCTGCCCGCAGCCTGCGTCACGGTGCCTGCGCCGGTGTTCAGCGTGATGTTATTGGTGGCCGCCACCGTCAGACCATTGACGGCCGTGAACGGCGTGCCATCGGCGCTGAGATTGCCCACCGCGTAACCGTTGCCATTCTTGAACAGAATGTCGCCGCTGTTCGAGCGGGCGGCGAAGGTGCTGGCCACCGCATTGGTTTGCCCCAGCGAAATACTGTTGGCGGCGTTCACACCTAAAGCGGCGGCGTCGATGCGGCCACTGGTCTGCAACACCGCACCGGCGACGGCTTCCAGACGCAGGGCTTTGCCGGCCAGCAAAGCCGATTGACTCAAGCTCAAATCGCCCGACTGGTTACGCAGGCTCACATCACCGCTGCGACTGATACCAACACTGCCTTCCACCGTGCCCAGCGTCAGGGCATCGGCATCGACGTAGCGCAAGGCACCGTCGCCCGCGCCGCCGCTTGTCGCTGCGATCTTGGCGACTTGGTTGCCACTGTCGGTCAAGGTGAAGCTACCCGAGCCGCCCAGCTCCAATCCCGTCGCCGTGATGGTCTTGCCGGCCGCTTGAGTCACCGAGCCGCCGGTCCGCAGCGTCAAATTGGCCGCGCCCAGATTGACGGCCTGGTTCAGCGTCATCGCACCGCTCAGATTGCTGAGTGTCACATGGCCAGTCCGAGCGATACCGCTGGTTCCGCCCACCTCGTCAACCACCAGAGCATTGGCGTCGACATAGCTGACAACACCGTCGGCTGCGCCGCCGCTGGCCACGGCAATGCGGGACACATCATTGCCAACGTCCTTGAGCGTGAAGGTCGCGGCACCCAAGAGTTCGAGGCCGCCGGCCTTGATGGACTGGCCGAGCGCTTGGCCGACCTGCCCCTGCGACTGCAGCGTCAACTCGGCCGTGCCGATGTCAACCGACTGGTTCAGCGTCAGGTCACCGCTGACGCTACGCAAGGAGACCCGCCCACTGCGGGTCAGCCCCAAGCTATTGACAGCCCCCACGGCCAGATTGCCGGCGTTGACATACTCGATGGCGGCGCCACCGCTGCCGCCACTGGCAGCGATCAGGGACACCTGATTGGCCGGGTTGTCGAGTTTGACGCTGCCCTCCCCTTTCAGCTCCAGCCCGGAGGCGGTGATGGCGCCGGTTTGACTGAGCGCGCCGGTGCTGTTGACGCTCAAGATGCCGCCAGCCAGCGTCGCGCCCAAGCTGGTGGTGCTGCCGCCGACGAGGCTCAGATCGGTGCCGGCGCTGCCGTTCAAGGTCAGCACATCGCCGGCCTTGACGGTGGCCGAACCACCGGCCGCCAGACTCAAACGCAGTTGGTTGGCGTCCACCAAGCTCAAATTTTTGGCCGCTGTGGCTGTAACCGCTGCCTGGAAGTCGTTGTTCGCGTCTGCCAAGCTGATCGCACCCGCCGTTGCGCTGAGTGTGGCGGTTGTCGCCACGGTCAACGCACCGGTTTGCGTCAGGTCGGTGGCAGCAGTGGCCGTCAGCGCCGAGCCGATATGGCTAGCCCCAAAATTGCTCGCGCCGCCGCTGTGGGTGGTCAAGGTGGTGCCGGTGGTGGCGGTGATATCCAGGTCACCCGTGCTTGCCGATGCCCTGCCGGCACGCCCGGCACGCAAGTTCAAGTTGAGCATGTTGGCATCGACGATGCTCACGTCCTTACCAGCAGCAGCGGCCGTGGCCGTCAGCAAACCCACAAAGTCGTTGTCGGCATGGTTGACGGTGATATTGCCGGCCGCAGCGTTGAGACTCGCGGCGGTGGCCACGACCAAGGCCCCTGTTTGGCCAATATCGGTCCCGGCGCTGCTCGTCAGGCTAGCGCCTACCGTCGTCGCCCCGAAGTCGGTGTTGCCGGCGCTGTGGGTCGTCAGCGATCCGCCGATGCTGCCCGCCAAAGCCAACGCACCGGTCTTGGCGGTGGCACTGGCGACTCCGCTGGCTGTCAACTGCGCGTTGAGCGAGTTGGCATCGACGACGGTGACGGACTGGTTGGTACTCGCGGCTGTGGCCGTCAACAAGCCTTGGAAATCGTTGCTCGCGTCGGCCAGCGTGATCGAACCCGCCCCCGAGTTGATCGCCGCTGTGCTGCCCACGGTGATTGGGCCGGTCTGCGTCACGTCGCCACCGGCGACGACGGTCAGCGCCGAGCCCACGGTCGTGGCGCCCAAACGGGTGCCTGCGCTGCTGTTTGTCGACAGCGTTGTGCCGGTGCTGGCGCTTGACAACGTCAGGGCGCCGGCCAGCGCCGCGGCCGAGCCAGCACCGCCGGCCGTCAAACTGACGTCAAGTGCATTGGCATCCACCAGGGTCACGCTCTGCGCCGGCCCGCTGGCGATGGCACTGACGGAACCCTTGAAGTCGTTGCCGATATTGCCCAAGCGGATTGAAGCGGCCGTCGAGTTGAGTGTGGCCGTGCCCCCCACGTCGAGTGCGCCGGTCTGAGTCAAGTCCGAGCCGGCAGTGGCCGTCAATGCCAAGCCGACCGTGGTGGCGCCAAAATTTGTGCTCGACCCGCTGCGGCTCGTCAGTGCCCCAGCCGCGCTGCCCGACAGCATCAAAACGCCGCCCGCTGAGACCAGGCCGGTCCGGGTGGCCGTGATTGCAACCGTCAGATCGTTGCTGTCCGACAAGCCGACATTGGCGCCGCCAACGTTGACCGAACCCGCAAAATCATTGCCCAGCCGCAGGTCCACGTCCTGCCCCGCAGCAGCAATATGACTGGTGCCGCCCACCGTCAGCGCGCCGGTCTGGCTGACCACCCCTGCGCTGCTGCTGGTCAAATTGCCGCTGGCAGTGGTCGCGCCGAAGCTGCTGGTGCCGCCAGCGCTGGTGCTCAGATCCAACGTTGTGCCGCTGACAGCCAAATTGCCGGCCGCCGCCAAGTTGGTGTTGCCACTGGCTGTCAGGAGCACCGTCAAGGTATTGATGTCGTTCAGGTTGATGTTGGCGCCTGTCACGGTGGCCGTGCTGCCGAAGTCATTCGCGCCGCCCAAAGTGATGTTCCGACCGGTGGCGTCGATGCTGCTGTTGCCACCCACTGTCAGCGCGCCGGTCTGACTGACCGCGCCGGCGCTGCTGCTGGTCAAATTGCCGGTGGCCGTGGTCGCACCGAAGCTGGTGGTGCCGGCGGCGGTGGTGCTCGTGCTCAGATCCACGGTGGTGCCGCTGACGACCAGACTGCCGGCCGCCGCCAAAGTGCTGTTGCCGCTGGCTGTCAACACCGCCGTCAAGGCATTGATGTCGTTCAGGCTGATATGGGCGCCGGCCACGGTGGCTGCACCTCCGAAATCATTCGCCCCTGCCAGTGTGACGTCCTGGCCAGTGGCGGTGATGCTGCTGGTGCCACTCACCAACAAGGCGCCGGTCTGGCTGACCGCGCCGGAGCTGCTGCTGGTCAAGTTGCCGGTGGCCGCGGTCGCGCCGAAGCTGCTGGTTCCGCCAGCAATTGTGGTTAGGTCCAGCGTCGCGCCGCTGACCGTCAGATTGCCGGCCGCTGCCAGGCTGGTGTTGCCGCTGGCCGTCACCGCTACCGTTAAGGCGTTGATGTCGTTCAGGCTGACATTGACGCCGGCCACCGTGGCCATGCCGCCGAAGTTATTCG